>CAMCAZ010000009.1 GCA_945872795.1 Chryseobacterium gleum | reverse complement strand
CGGCAGCGATCAGCGCGATGACCAGGAAGGTGATGACCCAGCGTAACATGATGGTAGGTTTTGAGGTGAATGCATCCGGCCATATGAAGGTAGCTCACTTGGGTCCGGTCGGTGCTGACATCCATCAGGCGGTGCGCTACATTCGTTCCATGAGATCCCTGTCACCCATCTTCCTCACCCTGCTGTGCGCTGCGTTGCTCTCACCTAGTGCCAGTTCCGCCCAAGTGGTGATCCAGGAACCCCTGGACGAGTTCGTGCAACCGGCACCTCCTGTGGAGGAGGGTGCAGAGCAGATCTACGATATCGTGGAAGAGATGCCGGAATATCCAGGCGGGCAGGAAGCCATGTTCAAGTTCCTGTCACAAAGCATCGTCTATCCGCAGGAGATGGTGGATGCCGGTGTGCGGGGCAGGGTGTACGTGGAGTTCATCGTGCGGCAGGATGGTGGGATCACGGACGCAACGGTGTTGCGCGGTGTGGCCGGCCCCTTGGACCAGGAGGCCATCCGGGTGGTGAAGACCATGCCGAAGTGGATGCCGGGTCGACAGAACGGCAAGCCCGTGGATGTACGCTATCGGCTGCCCATCATGTTCCAGTTGGATTAGATCGCGCTCGTTCCATCCACAGCATGAAACCCGCAATGCTCATCCGTAACGCCATGCGCCCATTCATCCTGCCGCTGCTCTCCCTGCTGGTCGCCTGTTCCACTCCACCGGCTGAAGAGCCTGCGGTGCCCACGGCCTTGCAGGATCCCGGTGCGGTGCAGGAGATCAAGGGCTCGCTCTCGCGTGGAGGATACGACAAGGACCTGGTGGATGCCCTCTTCGCCGATGTGCTGGAGCGGGATACTGCGCTGCGTTCCTTGATGGATGCCTTGGATGATCGTCGCGGTGCGCATGGAGACAGCCTGGAGAACCATCGCCTCTTCGAGCAGCACAACAGGGCCTACTACGCATCGGCACTGGAACACACTGCGCAGTTGTCGGACAGCGTGGAGCGGGAGCAGCAGCGCGCCCTGCTTCGTCGGAGCGAGGAACGATATGCCGCAGCCATGGCGGCCTCACGCGCATTGGACCAGCACTATGACAGCGTCCGCGTTCGCACGGAGGAACTGGTGGTGCTGATCAAACTGCAGCGCACCCTTGACCTGATGGAACGCTACCAGCAACATGAGCGCCCTGGCGATGCCACCTTGAAAGCGGAACTCCAGCGCATCCAGGCCTTGGAGCAGCGCTTGCGCAGCATGCTCAAGCCCTGAGCTTCGGGCGGTCGATCTTCCTGCACGCGATGGCTTGAATGAGGAACGCCGCGGCATCAGGGGGCCAGATGCAGCGGCATTCACGTTCCTGGACCGTTACTTCTCTTCGCCCAGCGGTGGAGCGCGATCCATCATGCACAAGGTCCGAACGGGCGACCAAGGCCCCGCCTGGAGGCACTCCTTCCTAGAACAACAGGAATGACCGGGTCGCCGTGTGGCCGTCCACCGTACCGATGCGCGCGGCGTAAGTGCCGGCTGGCAGCGCACTGAGGTCCAGTGTGGCATCGGGACCATCGGCTGAGGCCCGGTGCACCATCCGACCCGTCCCATCCACCACATCCACGGATAGCAGCGCTGCACCGGAGCTGCGGATGGTGAGCACGTTCACGGCCGGCACGGGGAACAGGCTGAAGGTGTTCATGGCCACCTCGGTGACCTCCGTGGTGGCATTGGGGTCGAACAGGATCGCTGAGGGCGGGATGATGTTGTGTCCGCTCATGGGACCGGTGTTGCCGGCCTGCACGGTGCCGTAGTAGGTGGGCCCCAGGACGTAGGGGTAGGCAGGGGTGTACTGCTCGTTGAGGGTCACGAAGTAGGCGTAGGTGCCTTCGGGATGCTCCGGGGTCACGCCATGGCGGCCGTTGTGCACATCCAGATCACCCAGGCCGGGAACGAACTCGTAGTCCTCCAGGAATGCACCCAAGGGATACTGCCCCGCGATCGTCGGCCCGTACTGGTCCGTGTTCAGCACTGTTCCGTTGGGGAGCGTGGCGCGCGTGCTGATGGTGCGCAGCTGGTAGCTGCTGCGCATGCGGGTGATCCCTCCCGATCCGTCCGCGTTCGCAAAGCCGTGCGCGCCATAGATGGGGAATCCGTCGAAGGCGTACCCGATGAGCTCGCTGTGCACGGCATCGTTCAAGTGGTCGTACAGGCAGTTCGGTGTTACATGGTGATGGTATTCGCCGTTGCCAGCCGCATGCCCCAGGCAGTCATCGAAGCTGATGCCCTCCCAGACCAAGGCATCGCGGTTCCACACCCCCTGGTTGTTGTAGCTCATGCCATCCCGTGCGTTGAAGATGCTGACGCCATTGCGCCACACCCCGACATGGCCCAGGGGAGTATTGACCGGGGCGCCGGTGTTCTGCACCGCAGAGCGGGTGATCTTGAACACGAAGTTCTGGTTGGCAGGGGTGTTGGGGTTCGCCGTCCACGGGCCGATGTCGTAACCCGGTATGCAGGCCGCACTGACGTACACATCGGAGGGTGTGTAGTAAACGCTCTCCACGTTGGAGAGATATCCTCCGTAGCCGGTCTCACCACCGGGGTTCAGGATCCAGCTGGTGACGGCGGGGCCCTGTGCCAGGGCGGTGGTGCAGGCGATGAGCAGGAGCGGGGCAGGGAGGATGCGCATGGGCAATAGGACCACCGGCCGGCTGAAAGGTTTGATCGATCGGGTCCACGGCATTTCGTCGCAAGGCAGCATGGCCTTATCGGCGTTGCGGGACGCTGGAGAATTCCGCAGTACGTGATGGGCCATTTCCGCGGCAGGTGGATCCTCGACGGATCACTGCACGGGCGACCCAGGCACTTTATCCAGCTTGCTCATCACATGGCGGGTGAAGAGCTTGGCCCCTTCCTCGTTCAGGTGGCTGTAGTCCACGAAAAGGCCATCGGGCCAGTGTCGATCCGTGGCGGTGACGAGGATGTGACCATGTGGCGCCAGAATGTTGGATACGCGTGCCAAGTGGGTCTCCACCGTACGGTCCACATCGGGGTTACGTACACCGGCCCGGTAGGGGGCCTGAAGAAAGATGAGCCGGATACCCCTTTCGTTGAGATACTTTCCAAGTCGCCCGAGCGCTTCATACTGTTCCTCGGCCAGCCATTTGGCCTTGGGAGGCGTTCGGTCCCAACGTTCCTTGCTAATGCGGTCCGTGGGGATTGTCAGGCCCGCCCCGCCTTTATCATCCACGCCCATGAACTCGTAATTGCCATGGTCGAACATGCGGATACGGTTGCGCTCCATCTCCCGCAGGTAGTAGGCTGGTTTCAGGTTGCGCAGGTAGCTCTCGGTGGTGCCCCACGTGCGCAGGTAGTCCACCACACGGGCAGTGTCCATGGGTAAGCGCTTGCCATCGTTCACCAGGTCGTTCAGGTTGCTCACCAGCAGCACCGTATGGGGCTTCAGCATCGGCACCAGCACCTCGGCCAGCCCTTCACTCTGCACCATGTCCATCCCCCAGGCGCCCATGTTCACGAAGCTGGTGTCACCGAAGTGCGCCATCACCTCTGCGCTGTTCAGGTTGTTCATGGTCATGCTGGAACCCAGCGCCAGCACATGCACGGGTGCATCACCGCGGTGCCGCAGGTGGCTCAGCTTCATGTTCAACACCGAGTTGCTGGTGACGCGCGGCGCCGGCAGGAAGTGTCGGTTGTATTGGAAGTAGCCCCCGATCCCCAGCAGTGCGAGCATCCCGAAGGCCAATGCGTGTAGGAGGAATCGGCGCATGGGTTCAGAACTGGAAGTAGATGAACGAATCGCCGTTGTTGGGGGCCAGCAGCACCATGGCGCCCACCAGCACACAATAGATCCCCCAGCGCGCCGCCCGCTGTGGGATGCCCTCCAGGGCAAGTCCGTGCTGCTGTTCACGCTGGAACCACTCCACCAGCAGGAGCACACCGGCACCGCCGAACATCACGGCCCAGTGGCTGGGCAAGGTGCCTGGAGGGGCGCGGAAGGTGGATAGGGAGAACATTTCGCGGAAGGCGTTGAAGGCCACCTCGATGTTGGGCGATCGGAAGAACACCCGGGTGAGGGCGATCAGGGCGAACGTGGTGGCGATGTGGAAGACCTCGCTGGCAGTGGGCCAGATGCGCCCGGGAGCGAGCGGACCGGTGAACTTGCGGTGGTTGCCGAAGAGGATGGAGGGCAGGAAGAGCACCAGGTTCATGGCGCCCCAGGCCACGAAGGTCCAATTGGCACCGTGCCACAGACCGCTTACCAGGAAGATGGCGGCCACGTTGCGGGCCACCATCCATTTGCCACCCTTGCTCCCGCCGAGGGGCAGGTAGAGGTAGTCGCGGAACCAGGTGTTGAGGCTGATGTGCCAGCGCCGCCAGAACTCGCCCACATCGCGGGAGAAGAAGGGGAAGTTGAAGTTGCGCTTCAGGTCGAACCCGAAGAGCCGCGAACTGCCGATGGCGATGTCCGAATAGCCGCTGAAATCGGCGTAGATCTGGAAGGTGAACATGAGCAGCGCCACCCAGAAGGCACTGCCGTAGTGCAACGCGGGATCGGCCCAGACCATGTCCGCGTACATCGCACAGTTGTCCGCGATCACCACCTTTTTGAACAGGCCCCACAGCATCTGGCGCATACCGTCGCGGGCTTTGGTCTCATCGAAGGTGCGCGGCACCTGGAACTGGGGCAGCAGGTTGCTCGCCCGCTCGATGGGTCCGGCGACCAACTGGGGGAAGAACAGGATGAAGGCGCCGAAGGCCACGGGATCGTGGGAGGCCTTCATCTGCTTGCGGTACACATCGATGGTGTAGCTCAGTGTCTGGAAGGTGTAGAAGCTGATGCCGACGGGAAGCACGATGCTCAGCGTGCTCAGCCCCAGTTCCTGGCCGAACAGGGTGAAGGCATTGTTGAAGCTGTCGACGAAGAAGTTGTAGTACTTGAAGAAGCCGAGCATCCCCAGGTTCACCACCAGGCTCACCACGAGCAGGGCCTTCCGGCGCCCGGCATGCTCGGTGCGGTCCATGGCGATGGCCGCTACATAATCCGTGGCCGCGCTGATGAACACCAGGCCCAGGTAGCGCCAATCCCACCAGCCGTAGAACACGGCACTGGCGAAGAGTACAAAGGCGTTCTGCAATTGCAGGGTCCGCCGGAACACGAACCAGTACAACAGAAATACGATCGGCAGGAAAATGGCAAAGTCGATCGAGGGGAAGAGCATACCTGCGTGGGAAGGAGGCGCTAAGGTGGCCCGGTGGGGGGACAAGGATAGCCCTCCTCGCAGCGCGATGTCAACCGTAGTAGGTGAACAAAGGGCATTACCGCCTTGGGACGGCAGGGCGATGATGTCGGTACTTCATCATTGCGAACCATGTTGAGCGCTCTGTCCATTAGCTTCGGTCGGTGAACCCGCCCCTGCCCCCTGCCCGGATCCTCATCGCCGATCCACTGGAACTGGTGGCCGATGGCCTGCGGGTCCGTCTGGCCGGTGCGAATGACCTGCTGGTGGTGGCTCATGCAGGTTCGGGGATCGGGGTGCTCGAATACCTGCGCGACCATGCGGTGGACCTCATCCTTCTGGAGGTATCGCTGCCCGCTATGGACGGCATCGACACCATGCGCTCCGTGCGTCGGCTCCACCCCGCGGTGCGGGTGCTGGCTCATTCTGCGCTCACCGAGATCGAGTACGTGAACAGCATGCTCATCGAGGGGGCCTGTGGTTACTTGGTGAAGGGTGGCACCACGGAAGAACTGCTGACCGCCATCCGCAGCGCGCTGAAAGGGGAACTCTACCTCAGTGAGGCCGCAAGGCACAGCGTGGCGTCAGGCTATTCATACACCGATAAACGGATCGATGGCGAGTACATCGGCCTCACCGCCCGCGAGCGGGAGATCATCCGCATGATCGCCCAGGAACGCACCAACGGCGAGATCGCTTCGGCGCTCTTCCTCAGCGAGGACACGGTGAAGACCCACCGCAAGAACCTGATGACCAAGCTGAACGTGCGCAGCGTGGCCGGCCTGGTCAAGTACGCCATCGACCGGCGCTGGATCTGACGCCCATTCCTGGCGCAGTTTCCCCACATGTGGGTATTGTGGGAGGGGAGGTGCCCGGCGGACATTTGATCCGTGGCAAGTTCATCGACCCGTACCATGGAAAAGCGCATCTCCCTCTCCTGCGAAGCAGCCCTCCTCACCGCCCTGTGCGCGCTCATCGGCCTGTCGCTCTTCGGCACACCGGCGCCGGCCGTCGTCCGGGACGAGGTCCTCATCACCGGATGGTTACACGTCAGCGACGACCACGTGAACGATGCCATCCTGGTGGTGGAACTGGAGGGCGAGCACTGCCTCTATACCAAGCTTGAGTTCAATGGCCGCTTCGCCTTCACGGTCCCTGTCAACGCCAAGGCCCGCCTGGTCTTCCTGAAGCCCGGCCACCTGCCCAAGGAGGTGGAGGTGGATACCCGGAACGCCCTGAACACCCCCAAGGCCGAACGCATGAACCGCAAGGTGGTGTTCGACGTCGTGCTGGAATCCGAGGAGCAGCGCCCCGGCCGCCGCTACGATGGCTCCGTGGGCAGCATCACCTTCGTCAACGGTACCGGCACCATGAAGGTGCGGCATGATCTGCGGGTGGTGGCGGACGGACCGGCCATTGTCAGCGAGGACTAAGGCTTTGCATGGGGTTGACGCGATCGGCAGATCGCTGATGAGGGCTATGCCCGGTCCAGCACGCTCCCTTTCACGGCGGCAAGCGGCAGGTCCAGCGTTGTGATCACAGGGTGACCGACCGAAAAGCCCACCCGATCGCTCCAGAGCACCTTCTTCTTCGTCACGTTTCCGACCTCGCTCCACGGGATGAACAGCGGCGGATGACCGACCCGGAAAAGCACCATCACGGACAGGTACAGGCCGACTTGGTCATGGGCGATGTTGAGCACCCCCTTGTATCGTGCGATGCCGATATGCCCGGCCTGTAGAGACCTTCCTGGTGGGGCCGTCGCCGTTGGGCCGCCATACCGTGCATGCATTTCTCCCCAACCGCTCATTCGGCTGATGACATAGGATATCGAGCACCAGAACAACGGGAAAGCGAGCGCGAACCAGACCGGGTTGAACGGAAGCTGCTGTGCGTTGCTAAGGTCGGTCGGTTCCATGGGGCGGCCACCAAGGTATCTAGTGTAAGCACTGTTGGAAAGTACTGAGGGCCTCCGTTGGGAGGCCCTGAGCAAGGATAACAGCGGTTATCGATCCTACTTGAACGCCGCCAGCCCCGTCACCTCCATGCCGGTGATGAGCAGGTGGATGTCGTGCGTGCCTTCGTAGGTCACCACGCTCTCCAGGTTCATCATGTGGCGCATGATGGGGTACTCGTTGGTGATGCCCATGCCGCCGAGGATCTGGCGGGCTTCGCGGGCCACGCTCATGGCCAGGGCCACGTTGTTGCGCTTGGCCATGCTGATCTGCGCGGTGGTGGCGCGGCCTTCGTTGCGCAGCACGCCCAGACGCCAGGTGAGCAATTGCGCCTTGGTGATCTCCGTGATCATTTCGGCGAGCTTCTTCTGCGTGAGCTGGAACTGACCGATCGGCTTGCCGAACTGGATGCGCTGCTGGCTGTAGCGCAGGGCCACGTCGTAGCATTCCATGGCCACGCCCAGCGTGCCCCAGGCGATGCCGTAACGGGCGCTGTCCAGGCAGCCCAGGGGTGCACCCAGTCCGCTCTTGTTGGGCAGCAGGTTGGCCTTGGGCACCTTCACGTTGTCGAACACCAGCTCGCCGGTGGGGCTGGCGCGCAGGCTCAGCTTGCCGTGGGTGGTAGGGGTGGTGAAGCCTTCCATGCCGCGCTCCACGATCAGGCCATGGATGCGGCCTTCGGTGTTCTCGGCCTTGGCCCACACCACGGCGATGTCCGCCAGCGGGCTGTTGCTGATCCACATCTTGGCGCCGTTCAGCAGGTAGTGGTCGCCCTTGTCCACGAAGGTGGTGACCATGCCGCCGGGGTTGCTGCCGTGGTCGGGTTCGGTGAGGCCGAAGCAGCCGATCTTGGTGCCGGCCGCCAGTTGGGGCAGCCACTTCTTCTTCTGCTCCTCGCTGCCGTACTTCCAGATGGGGTACATCACCAGGCTACCCTGCACGCTGCACAGGCTGCGCAGGCCACTGTCGCAGCGCTCGATCTCCTGCATGATGAGGCCGTAGCTGATCTGGTCCAGGCCCATGCCGCCGTATTCCACGGGGACCATGGGTCCGAAGGCACCGATCTCCGCCAGCCCGGGGATGATGTCATGGTTGAACTCACCCTTCTCGAAGCGCTCCTCGATGATCGGCTTCAGGTGCGCGCTCACGTGCTTGCGGGCCGTGTCACGGATCAGCCGGTGTTCCTCCGTGAGCAGCTCGTCCATCAGGTAATGGTCAGGGCTCTGATAGAGGTCGGTGGCGGATCTTTTGGTCGTGGTGGAAGTGCTCATGGGGCGTTCGGTGCGGTGTCAACCGCCTAAGGGGCGGCAAAATTAGGAAAGCAATGACCGGGACGGGCTGCATGGTGAACCTACTTTTGTCCACATGTCAACGGACCAGCTGCGGACCATCGACCCACTCAACGCCGAATGGGTCACGATCGTTCTCCTGGCCGTGGTGTTGGTGCTGGCACTGACCAATGTGAGCTCGCCGCGGAAATGGCGCCTGCTGGCCCAGGCCACCTTCCGGATGCGGCTGGGCCGCCAGACCTTGCGTGACGAGGTGGACCTGCGTGACCGCACCCTGGTGGGCCTGCTGTTGCTGGCGGTGGCCGTGCTGGCCATGTTCGGCTGGCAGGCGGACACGCTTTCCGCCGGTGGCCCGGGCATGAACTATACTGAATGGTTGGGGCTGGTGGCGGCCGTGGTGCTGGTGCAATTGCTGGTGCTGGCCGTGCTGGGAGGCTTGCTCCGCACGGACGGTGGCTTGGCGGAACACATCTACACGGGCCTGCTGCTCTTCGTGCTGGGGGGGCTGGTGCTGCTTCCCGTGGTGGCCGTAGTGGCCTACCGGGCCGAGTGGCGTTGGAGCGCACTGCCGGTGGGCGCGGTGCTCCTGGTGCTGCTGCTCATCTACCGCTGGGTCAGGGGGGGCTGGGTCGGCTGGGTCGTGGGCACCCCGCTCCGGCATATTATTATCTACCTTTGCGCCGCCGAAATTCTGCCTGTTCTGCTGTTGATCAGTGCATTGCGGTAGGTGTCCCTCGTCCTTCATCCCTAAGCCGATCGGCCTTGAAGATCAAGTCCATCCTCGTTTCGCAGCCCGCCCCAACGGACGAGAAATCGCCTTATCACGAACTCGCGAAGAAGTACGCGCTGAAGTTCGAGTTCCGCCCGTTCATCAAGGTGGAGGCGGTCTCCGGTCAGGATTTCCGCCAGGAACGGATCAACATCCTTGATCACACGGCGATCGTCCTCACCAGCCGCAATGCGGTGGACCACTTCTTCCGGATGTGCAAGGAGCTGCGCCTCACCGTTCCCGAGACGATGAAGTACTTCTGCGTCAGCGAAAGCGTGGCCTACTACGTGCAGAAGTACATCGTCTACCGCAAGCGCAAGGTCTTCATCGGCAAGCAGACCTTCGCCGACCTGATGGACGTGATCAAGAAGCACAAGGAAGAGAAGTACCTCGTGCCCTGCAGCGACATCCAGGCGGGCGACATCCCCGCCCTGCTCAACAAGTCGGGCGTGAAGTACACCAACGCGGTGTTCTATCGCACGGTGGCCAGCGACCTCAGTGACATCAAGGAGCTCAACTACGACATGCTCGTGTTCTTCAGCCCGGGTGGCATCGAGAGCCTGAAGAAGAACTTTCCGAAGTTCAAGCAGGACAAGGTGTTCATCGCCGCCTTCGGGTCCACCACGGCCAAGGCGGTGGTGGAGAACGGTTTCCGCCTGGACCTGGAGGCCCCCATGCCCGAAGCCCCCAGTATGACCGGCGCCATCGAGTGGTTCGTGAAGCGCGAGGCCAAGAAGAAGTGATGCTCCACGGCCCGGTGGCGGGAGCGCTACGTCATGGATCCACCCATCCGTGGCGATCATCGAACGGAACAGGCATGGAACGCGCCACCTTTCGCAAGCATGAGCATCTGTGCGGCCAATTGCGCATCCAGGAGGTGTTCCGTACCGGGCGCGGCTTCTCCGACGCTCCCTTCCGCCTGGTGGGCAAGTTCATGGAGCTCCCCACCAAGGCCCCCGCGCAGGTGGCCTTCTCCGTGCCCCGCAAACACCTGCGCCGTGCCGTGGACCGCAACCGCATGAAACGCCTGATGCGCGAAGCCTACCGCCTGAGCAAGGCCCGGCTTTACGAGCGCCTGGCCGGGCGCACACAGCAGGTGGCCTGGTTGTTCATCTACCAAGGCAAGGGCCTCACCACCTGGGAGGTGACCGAGCAGAAAATATCCCGGTCCTTGGACCGTTGGATGAAGGAACATGGGTAAGCTGCTGGCCTGGCCGTTGATCGCGTTGGTGCGGTTGTATCAGTACCTCCTCTCCCCGCTGTTGCCCGGTGCCTGCCGCTATTCTCCCACCTGTTCGGAATACGGTCTGCTGGCCTTGCGGCGCCATGGTGCGTTCCGCGGCGGCTGGCTCACCCTCAAGCGCGTTCTATCTTGTCATCCCTGGGGCGGTCATGGTCATGATCCCGTTCCCGAATAACCCCTCTCATGGAAACGTTCAACGTGCGTAAAGCATCCACCTGGAAGACCCTCCTGATCTCCGGTGCCGTGGTCGGTGGCGGCCTGGTCACCGTGGCGGCAGGCGACAGCTACTTCGAGATCAGCAAGAACCTGGAGATCTTCACCGAGCTCTACAAGGAACTGAACGTCTACTACGTGGACGATACGGCGCCCGGCAAGCTGATGAAGACGGGCATCGATGCCATGCTCGCCTCCCTGGACCCGTACACGCAGTACATCCCGGAGAGCGACATGGAGGACTACCGCTTCATGACCACCGGACAGTACGGCGGCATCGGCGCGCTGATCAAACGCAAGGACGACAAGGTCTTCATCAGCGAACCCTACGAGGGCTTTCCGGCCATGAAGGCGGGCATCTGGGCTGGCGATGAGATCGTGGAGGTGGAGGGCCGCAAGATCCAGGGCATGGAGACCGATGAGGTCAGCAAGCTGCTCAAGGGCCAGGCGGGATCATCGGTGAAGGTCATGCTGAAGCGCGGCGATGCCGAGCCGGTGATCCACACCCTGGTGCGCGAGGAGATCAAGATCCCCGATGTGCCCTACAAGGGCATCATCGACCAGGCGAACGGTGTGGGCTACCTCAAGTTGAACAGCTTCACCCAGACCGCCGGCCAGGAGGTGCGTACCGCCATCAAGGAACTGAAGGATCAGGGCGCCACCAAGCTGGTGCTCGATCTGCGGGGCAACGGCGGTGGTCTGCTGCGCGAGGCCGTGAACATCGTGAACCTCTTCGTTCCCAAGAACCAGTTGGTGGTGGAGACCAAGGGCCGCATCCCCGAGTGGGACAAGACCTACAAGACCCTGAGCGATCCCATGGATGCGGAGATCCCCCTGGTGGTGCTGGTGGATGGCCAGAGCGCCAGTGCCAGCGAGATCGTGAGCGGTGCGCTGCAGGACCTGGACCGTGCCGTGATCATCGGTGAGCGCACCTTCGGCAAGGGCCTGGTGCAGCAGACCCGTGACCTTTACTACAACAGCAAGCTGAAGGTCACCGTGGCCAAGTACTACATCCCCAGCGGCCGCTGCATCCAGAAGCTGGATTACGCCCACCGCGACAGTGCCGGCAAAGCCGTGGAGGTGGAGGAACAGAAGATCGCCGCATTCAAGACCCGCAACGGTCGTCCGGTGTTCGATGGCCGGGGTATCCTGCCCGATCAGGCCGTGGTGGATCCCGAGCTGGCCAAGGTGGTGGGCGGACTCTACCAGGAGGACATCTTCTTCGACTTCGCGACGGACTACCGCACGAAGAACGCGGAGCTCGCCGACCCCGCCACCTTCGCCATCTCCGATGCGCTTTACACCGAGTTCGTGAACTACGTGAACACCCACGAGTTCGACTACGAGACCGAGAGCATGGACAAACTGGACGAGCTGATCGAGACGGCGAAGAAGGAGCGCTACTACGAGCACACCAAGGAGCAGATCGAAGCGCTGCGCAAGGAGCTGAGCCCCGACCGCAGCGAGGAGCTCGTGCGCTTCCGCAGCGACATCGAGGAGGTGCTGAAGAACGAGATCGTGTCCCGCTACCACTTCCAGACCGGTCGGGCCAAGGCCTCCCTGAACACCGACCCGTATATCATCAAGGCACTGGAGGTCCTCAACGGCGGCACCTACAGCACCATCCTGGCCGGGAAGTAAGCCTGGCCAGCAGGGATAGAGGGCGCTGCACATGGCCTCGCGTGAACTGTTCTACAGGGTCCATGTCGGTGCCTTGGTGCTGTGTGCCGTGTTCCTGCCGTGGAGCACCGCCCTCCTGAGCCTGGCGCAGATGCTGCTGGTGGCCAACTGGATCGTGGCCGGGGTGGTCACACGTACAGCCCCGCAACGCTGGTCGGCCGCCTTCACCAAGGCGCCATCGCTCGTCTTCCTCTCCTTCTTCCTGTTGCACATCGTGGGCCTTTTGTGGACCACCGAGCTGGGCTGGGGCAGCGATCTCGTGCGCATCCTGCTGCCCGTGCTCAGCTTCGGGGCGGTGCTCGCGGGCTCTGAACGGCTGAACGCCACGTCCTACCGCAGCATCCTCGTGCTCGGGGCCTGGAGCGCCGTGGCCAGCACCGTGTTCGGCGCGCTCTTCAGCCGCGCCAGTGCCGAGGATTACCGCGGCCTGTCCATGTTCATCAGCCACATCCGGCTAGTGCTCCTGCTCTGCTTCGCCATCGTAGTGCTGCTGTGGGACCTCCGCCGCGGGCCGCGATGGGCCATGGTGGGTCGCTTGCTCGCCATCGGCTGGTCGCTCTACTTCATCAACCGTCTGGGCAGCATACAGGGTTTCTTCATCCTGGCGGTATTGACGGCCGTCGCTCTCTGGTCTTGGCTGAAGAACGTGAAGCCGATGCTGCGCTGGTCAGTTCGCGGGGCACTGGTGCTGGTACCGCTCGTGCTGTTGGTGATCCTGCTGCGAGAGGTCCGCGTGCGCACCGCCCTGCCCGACCCCGCCGTCCTGGCCCTCACTCCGCACAGCGCCGATGGCGAGCGTTACGAACACGACCTTCTGAACGCCCAGCAGGAGAACGGCACGCATGTCTGGACCCACATCGCGTGGAAGGAACTGCGGCGCACCTGGGCCCGTCGTAGTGCGATGCGATTCAATGATAAGGACGGCCGGGGCCATTCACTGGAATCCACGGCCCTTCGCTACCTCGCCAGCCGTGGCCTTACCAAGGACAGTGTGGGCGTGATGGCCCTCACGGACGAGGATGTCCGGGCCATCGAACGCGGTGTGCCCAATTGGAAGGAAGGCGAACGCAGCATGGTGCAGGCACGCTTCGACGAGGTGCTCTTCGAATTGCAGAACTACCGCGACAAGGGCACCGCGGGGGGGCACTCCATGGCCATGCGGCTGGAGTTCTGGCGCATGGGCTGGTCCATCGCGCGGGAGCATTGGGACACGGGTGTGGGCACCGGTGACACCCAGCTGGCCTTCAACGAGGCCTATGAACGACAGCGCACGTCGTTGGCCCCGGAATGGCGGCACCGCGCACATAACCAGTATTTGACGCTGTGGATCTCCTTCGGGGTCTTCGGCCTGCTGTGGTCGCTGCTCAGCTGGTGGTGGCCCGCGTGGGCGCTGGGGGCATGGCGCACACCGCTCTTCGTGGCCTGGGCCCTCATCTTCGCCATCTCCTGCCTCACGGATGATACCATCGAGACGCAGGCCGGCGCCACCTTCTTCGGCTTCTACTACGCCCTGCTGGTCTTCGCGGCACCACGCGCCGTCACCGCACCGGCAGCGGCTCCAGCAGCCTGATCACTCGTTCCGGTGTGATCGCCTGGATGTGCTGCACCGGATCGCCTTCGGGGTCCACGTTCTCGGCCACCAGCGCGTGCACATCACGGCCGATGGGCGCCCAGCGACCGGGATGGATGGGACGCCTGGGTGAATAGAGCCCGATGGCCCGGATATCACAGGCCGCTGCGATGTGCAGCGGACCGGTGCTTGCGGCGACGAGTGCATCACAACCGGCGATCAGCGCGATCAGTTCATCCAGCGAAAGGCGGCCCCCGGCATCCGTCACCTGCGGCAGGTCCATGGGCAGGCCGGGGCGATAGCGCTCGGCCTCGGCTGCCGTGCCGGTGATGATCACCTGGTAGCGTGCCGGGTCCAGGTGGCGGATCAGCTCGGTGAAGCGCGGCGCACCCCATTCCACGGCACTGCCCTTGGACAGCGGGTGAAGGATCACATGGACCCGCTGCGGTCGCAGCAAGGCACGCACGGCCTCAGGCATCGTCGGTACCCGGAAGCCGATGGCTTCGGCCAGCACGATCAGCGAGGGGATCTCGCGGAAGCCCAATGGTCCCAGCAGTTTCACGTTCAGCTGTGCCTCGTGCAGCTCGCTCTTGCGGCGGCTGAAGGACACACGTTCGTTGCAGGTGGTCCAGTGCCACCAGCGATGGCTGGTGCCGATGCGCTGCGCGATGTCCGCCTGCTTGCACCAGCGCGCCACGGCCCGGTGCGGGAACACGTGCACCACGGCATCGGCCCGCAGGGCACGGATCCGTTCCACCGCTGCGGCATCGCCCGGGCCCTTCAGTTCCTCCAGCGTCAACACCTCGTCCACATGCGGGCAGCAGCGCAGCACCGGTGCGGTGTAGCTGCGGCCTAGGAAGGTGATGCGCACGCCGGGAAAGCGGGCCTTCAGCAGACCGGCCAGGGGCAGCGTCAGCATCACGTCGCCGATGCTGTCCGGCCGGCTCAGCAGGATGTGCTCAGGCGCTTTGGGCACGGTGGAGGGCATGGAGCTTGGCGTACTTCAGGTGCACGGCCCGGGCGGAGAGGCGCGCGATGTCCCAGCCCGCCCGACCATCCAGCAGGCCCAGTTGGAACACATAGCCCTGCACGAACTTGGCCACGGGCGATAGCCAGCGTTTCACCAGGCCGGCGTCCTTGCCGGCCTCCATCATCTTGCGGGCGTGCAGCTCGCTGTAGCGGTCGATGCGCTCCTCGTGCGAGGCGATGGTGGGGTAGCTGTAATGCAGCAGGTCACCGGCGAGCAGGGTGATGGTGGTGCCTGGTGCCAGGGCCAACGTCTCGTGCACATGGCTGCCTTCCCAGCGTGTAGTGTCGCGGGCGAAGAGGCGCACCTTGGTGTCGGGATACCAGCCACCGTGGCGCACCCAGCTGCCGCAGTAGTTGGTGAGCCGGTGCATGCTGTAGGCACCGCTGAACCCGCGTTGCTTTTGGGCCAGGATGGAATCGCGCAGGGTGGCGCTGAGCTCCTCGTCGGCGTCCAGGCTCAGGATCCAGGGATGCGTGGCCAGGCTGTTGGCGTGGTTCTTCTGGTCGCTGTAATCGGTCCAGCGGCGCAGCACCACACGGGCACCCAGCGCTGTGGCGATGGCCGCGGTGCGGTCCGTGCTCTCGGCATCCACCACGATCACCTCCTCGCACACGCCACCCAGGGCCTCGAGGCAGCGCACGATGTTGTGTTCCTCGTTGCGGGTGATGATGACGGCCGACAGCGCTTGCATGGCCGAAAGCTACACAGCGCCCCGCGCAGTGACCTGCGGGCCTACCACAGGTGGCTCACCATGAAGCGGCCGGTGGCCACCTCGCGGTCCGTGCCGGTGATGCGGTAGATGTACAGGCCATCGGCCAGGTCGGCGGTGGTCAGTGTGGCGTGACCGTTCTGCAAGGGCTTGCGGGCCACCACCCGTCCGCTCTCGTCCAGCACCGTGATGGTCAGCGGTCCGTTCACCACCTCGGTCAGGTCGAAGAAGATGGTACGGTCGGCCGGCGAGGGGAATACGCTCACCACCCGTTCGTTCGCCAGGTCCTGCACACCCACGGTGCCCTGCAGCTCCACGCAGTAGTCCTCGGTCTCCCCGTAGTCGAATCCGCCACAGGCCTCGGTCACCGGGTTCTGGTAGCTCATTACCACACGCAGGCGGGTCACGCCGGGCAGGGCATCCGCCGACACGTTCATGGTACCGTTCACCACGGCATTGCTGGCCGTGGGGCTGGCGAACACGACCTCGGTCTCCGCGAACTGACCGTCCTGATCGGCATCCAGGTATACGCGCCAGGCTTCGGAGAAGGCGATGAAGGAGAAGCCCGGAGTGAGGGTGATGGGATAGTTGTTGCCCGCCACCAGCAGGGTGGCCTGACCGGTGTAATCACCGTAGCCATCATCATCACCGGAGGTGTTATTGAGGCCTGCAAAGGACACGCCCGCGATCCATTCCGAGGAGCTATCGTCGCCGGACGATGGGCAGTACGCATTGTCCACGCACCAGCCGCAACCCAGGGTGGTGAGGTCCACACTGGGCGACCACTCGGCGCCTACGCCATTGCACGTGCTCGTCACCTGCACCTCGTAGGCCGTGCAGGGCTCCAGACCAGGGATCTCCGCAGAGTTGCCGGTGAACCCCGTGATCTCCGTCCATGTGGCGCTGCCTTGCACACGGTAGCGCACGGTGTACGCTTCAGCGACCAGCACCGTGCCCCACGATACGTTGGCGATGTTCTCGCCCACGAAGCCTGGCATCACGTTCAGCGGTGCGGTACAGCAGCCTTCGCTGGTCCACACGAAGCTCATGCCGTAGTCGCTCTCCTCGCCTTCGCACAGCGGGCGCACCTGGAACTCGTAGGCCGTGCACAGGTCCAGCCCGTTCAGATACAGGCTGTTGGTGCCCAGGCCGCTCACTTCGGTCCAGTCGGTGGCTCCCACGGCGCGGTGGCGCACATCGAAGGTGCTGGCGGTGGGCGAGTTCCAGCTCAGGATGCTGGTGGCCAGTTCAGGGCTGGTGGCGCTCAGCGCATAGGCTCCGGGGCAGGCGCCGCAGTTGTTCATGATCAGCTGCATGCTGCTGCCCGCGTTGATGCGTCCGCCGGTCAGCGTCTGGCCGGGCAGGTTGCCCACCTCGTCCACGCCTTCGAACAGTTTGTTGCGCACATACAGGGCGCCGGCCGACGGGTCGGCATCCACCAGCGCCATCAGGGAGGCGCAAGGCGCGCTGTAGAGAAGGCCGATCACCCCGGCGGTGAGCGGGCTGGCGAAGCTGGTTCCGCTGGTGGTGCCGAAGCCCCCACCGATGCTGGTGGTCAGCACGTCATCACCCGGCGCGCCCACATCCACCATGGTGGCACCGTAAGCGCTGAAGGTGCGCTGGTCGTTGATGTCCGTGGCGGTCACGCTCACCATGAAGTCGCTGGCGCAGGCCGTGGGCAGGTCACCCACCACATCGATGTTCACGTTGCTGTTGGAGGTGGCGCCGCAGCTCAGGATGCCCACCGTTCCCAGTGAATCGTACACCGCGCACCACAGGGGCGAATCCGCCGGTTGCCCGTTGTTGATGCCCCAGCTGGCGTTGGTGGCCACCACGAAGGCGCCCTTCTCACCGTTGGTCTCGTTGTAGAGGCGGCGCATCACCCAGGGATAGGTGTAGGCGCTCACCACATCGGCCTCGTCCACGCTGGCATAGTCCACCACCATCATCTTCACGTTCCAGTTGGCACCGGCCACGCCCGCACCGTTGTTGCCGCTTGCACCGATCATGCCGGCCACCTGGGTGCCGTGCCCGCCGCCGTAAACGTTGTCGTTGTTGTTCGCCGGGTTCCAACCGCGGAAGTCGTCCACGTAGCCGTTGGCATCATCGTCCTCGCCGTTGTTGGGCACCTCGCCGAAGTTGAACCACGCGTTGTCGATCAGGTCCACGTGGGGCAGGTCGCTGTTCTCGATGATGCACACCACGATGGTGTCGCCCGTGGCCGTGAGCCCGCCGGTGCTGAGGTCCCACGCCGCCTCGCTGCCGATGTTCTGGTGGTGCCACTGCTCGGTGTACTGCACATCGTTGGGTACCTGGCGCCATTCCACCAGGTGGTTGTTCTGGGCCAGTTGCACGCTGCGGTGGCCGCGTACGGCGCGCAGCATGTCGGCCTGGTGCAGGGCATCGGCATTGAAGTGCAGCGACCACGACCGCAGGGGGGCGCTCAGTTCGCGCTTCACCTCCAGGCCCGTAAGCACACCGTTCACCAGGCGCAGGTCCTGCACCAGTTCCTGGGGGCTGCTGCCTTCGCGCAGCATCACCAGCACATCTCCGGGCACGTAGGCCGGGCCTTGCGCCTGGACCGCAGGGCCGAAGAAGAGTGCAACAGCAAGGACGAAGAAGGGGAACGAGCGTTTCATGGGCATGGATATCCACACAAAAGTACCGCCCCGGCGGTTGGCCGGGGCGGTAGCATGTGGGTCGTACTTGGAAGCTTGCCTAAGGATGCGCCACCACGAAGGTCCCGCGCGCCACTTCACCGCCCGGCCCGGCCACGCGATAGGTGTACAGACCGTTGGCCAGTGCGCTGGTGCTCACCACCGTGCGTGCACCTTCCAGGGAGCGGGTGGCCACGCGTCGCCCGGCATTGTCGGTCACCATCAGTTGCATGGTCTGGCCGGCAGTGCTGCCATTCAGTTCGAAGGTGAGCTCGTTGTCCGCAGGGTGGGGGTAGACGATCACTCCGCTGGTGTTCGTTGCCTCGGTCATGCCCACCTGCAGGTCCACGTTCACCGGCACCCGTGGACTTTCACAGACCAACGGCAGGGGCTCCACCTCCCAATCATAGAAGAAGTAGTAGAGCGCGGTGGCGTTGGAGCCTGTCGCGGTGGTACCCGTGATGGTGCCCACCGTGCCCAGCGCAAAGGGGAAGCCGGGGTTGCTGCCGATGCCATCGCGCCACAGCTGTGGGTCGCCGCTCATGATCCGCAGACCGTACTGGCCCGGACCCGGCACCTGGAAATTCAGGTCCACGCGGCTCTCGCCGTTGGGCAGCGCAAAGCTGCCTTGGGTCACCACGCCCCCGCTGGGCATGTTCACCAGACCGATGGGGCGGCTGCCCGCACCGTTGGCATACACCTTAACACTGCGGATGGTGAAGGCCTCCGTGGCCGTGAACACCACCCAGAAGCTGCCGTTGGTGTGGAAGGCACCGGTGGTGGTGCGGTCCTCCTTGGCGCCGAACACCGGCGTGGTGGGGCTCACCACCGTGTTGCTGACCCAGTAGGTGGTGCCGCTGTTCAGGAAGGGCGTTTGCCAGGGGCTGCCGCTGCCCAGCGACGCACCGCCCGTCTCGTTGGCATACCAGCGGATGCTGTCACCCTCGGCGGTCAGTGTGGCGGTGCCGGGTTCCGTCAGCACCACATCCGTCGCCACGGGCGTGGGAGTGGGCAGCATCTCCAGCGTCACGGGTGCCGAGGTCTCGCTGTTGCACGCGCCGCTCACCGTCACCGTGTAGGTGCCGCCGCTGTTCACTGTCAGGCTGCTGCCCGTGTCGCCGGTGCTCCACACGTTCCCGGTGGGGGCGCTGGAGCTCAGGATGCGGGTGCCGCCCTCGCAGAATTGCAGGCGACCGTTGAGGCTCACCGTGGGCACGGCCACCAGTTCCGGGACCAGCAGGGTGCTGGGGCTGAACCCGCTGCTGCCTTCGCTGCAGGCGGCCTCGGCCTGGAACTCATAGGCTGTGCAGGCCTCCAGGTCCGTGGCGGTGTAGCTGGTGCCCGTCAGGCCTTCCACCACCGACCATTCGGTCGTGCCCTGGGGGCGGTAGCGCACGCTGTAGGGGCCATCGGCGGCCGTGTTCCAGGTGTAGGTGGCGCTGGTCGCGCTCTCCACGCTCAGTGCCGCACCGAAGGGCGGCGCGCAGTCGGAGCATCCGGCCATCAGCAGTTCCATGCTGGTGCCCGCGTTGATGCGGCCGCCTGTAACCGTCTGACCGCCCAGGTTGCCCACGGCGTCCACGCCCTCGAAGAGCATCTGGCGGATGTACAACGCACCAGCCGCCGGGTCCGCGTTCACCAGGGCCATCAGCGAGGGGCAGGGAGCGCTGTACAGCAGGCCGATCACCCCGGCCGTCAGCGGGCTGGCGAAGCTGGTGCCGCTGGTGCTGCCATAGCCACCGCCGATGCTGGTGGTGCGCACGTTCTCACCCGGTGCGCCCACATCGATGGTGGTGATGCCGTATCCGCTGAAGGTGCGCACGTCGGCATTGTTGGTCGCTGTCACGCTGATCATGAAATCGCTCGCGCAAGCCGTGGGCAGGTCGCCCACCACGTCCACGTTCACGTTGTTGTTCGCCGTGGCGCCGCAGCTCAGGATGCCCGCCGTGCCCAGCGTATCGTACATCGCGCACCAGATCGGTGAATCGGCCGGGTCGCCGTTGTCGATGCCCCAGCTGGCGTTGGTGGCCACCACGAAGGCGCCCTTCTCACCGCCGGTGCTGGTGTAGAGGCGCCGCATCACCAGGGGGTAGGTGTAGGCCGCCACCACCTGTGCTTCGCTGGTGCCGCCGTAGTTCACCACCATCATTTTCACGTTCCAGTTGGCACCGGCCACACCGCTCGCGTTGTTGCCTTTCGCACCGATCATGCCGGCCACCTGCGTGCCGTGGCCACCGCCGAACACCGCGTCGTTGTTGCCCGGTGGGTTCCAGCCCAGGCGGTCGTCCACATAGCCGTTCTGGTCATCGTCGATGTTGTTGTCCGCCACCTCGCCCAGGTTCCTCCAGGCGTTGGCGGTAAGGTCCGCGTGGGGCAGGTCCGCCGTTTCGATGATGCACACCACGATGCTGTCGCCCGTGGCCGTCACCCCGCCGGTGCTGATCTCCCACGCCGCCTCGCTGTTGATGTTCTGGTGGTGCCACTGCTGGCCGTACTGCGTGTCGTTGGGAACCTGGCGTTCCGTCACCACGTGGTTGTTCTGCGCCAGCATCACCGCCGGGTGGGCGCTCACCGCGCGCAGCACCTCCTGCTGCGCCATCACCGTGGCATCGAAGCGCAGCAGCCAGGTGCGCATCGGGGCGCTCAGCTCCTGTGCCACCGCCAGCCCCGTGCGCTGGCCGTTCAGCAGCTGCAGGTCGTCCGCCACGTACTGGGCCACCTCGCCGGGCTTCAGCATCACCAGCACTTCGCCGGGCAGGTAGGCGGGGCCTTGGGCCGTGGCAACAAGGGGGCTCCACAGCGAAAGCAGGAGCAGGGGAAGGGCGTACAGGTGCTTCATCAGGGTCATGCGCTTACAACAAACATAGGGCACCCACGGTTCCCGGCACGGTGCATCCTGTCACACCCGCGTCATGAATGGCGCTGCGGATGGGAAGGCCAAGGGAGGCGAGCACAGCAGCGCAAGGCTCGGGAAGGGCAAGTTCTAAATAAACACAGGGTCTCGCTTTCGCGGACCCTGCGTCTATCGGTGTCGATACTCAAGTCCTAGCCCGAGCACATCTCGCATCCCTCGGGATCATCCAGCGAGCAGCTGATCTCAGCCTGGGCTTGTGCTTGTTTGCTGAGCACGGCCATGCGCTCGGCGTTCTGCAGTTCCACGGCGCTCATGGGCAGTTCATCGCTTTCGGCGGCCACGGCGGCCACCGTGCGGGTGACCATGGGTGCGCTCATGACCACTTCGGTGGGCTGTGCTGCTTCCATTGCGGTGCGTGGTGCCACACCGCTCAGTGCGGGTGCTGCGCTGCGCACTTCCTCCGTAGGCTGGGCCAGTTTACTCTTGTCCACGGTGAACTTGATGGCGTCCGTGGCGGCCTTGGTGCGCAGGTAGTACATGCCGGTCTTCAGGCCCGCCTTCCAGCTGTAGAAGTGCATGCTGGTGAGCTTGCCGAAGTTGGCGTTCTCCATGAAGATGTTGAGGCTCTGGCTCTGGCAGATGTAGGCGCCCCGGTCCGCGGCCATGTCGATGATGACCTTCTGGCTGATCTCCCACGCGGTCTTGTAGAGGTCCTTGAGGTTCTGGGGGATCTCCGGGATGTGGGCCACGCTGCCGTTGGAGCTGATGATCTTGTTCTTGAGGTCCTCGCCCCAGAGGCCGAGCTTCACCAGGTCGCGCAGCAGGTACTTGTTCACCACCACGAACTCACCGCTGAGCACGCGGCGGGTGTAGATGTTGCTGGTGTAGGGTTCGAAGCACTCGTTGTTGCCCAGGATCTGGGCGGTGCTGGCGGTGGGCATGGGGGCCAGCAGCAGGCTGTTGCGCACGCCGTGCTTCTTCACCTCCTCACGCAGCACGTCCCACTCCCAGCGGTCGCTGGGCTTCACGCCCCACATGTCGAACTGGAACACGCCCTGGCTGATGGGACTGCCCTCATAGGTCTCGTAGGCACCCTCCTCCTTGGCCAGGTCCTTGCTGGCGGTCATGGCGGCGTAGTAGATGGTCTCGAAGATCTCGCGGTTCAGCACCTTGGCCTCCACACTATCAAAGGGATAGCGCATGAGGATGAAGGCATCGGCCAGGCCCTGCACGCCGATGCCGATGGGGCGGTGGCGCATGTTGCTGCGGCGGGCTTCGGGGATGGGGTAGTAGTTCTGGTCGATGACGCGGTTCAGGTTGCGCGCCAGTTCATAGGTGACCTTGAAGAGCATGTCGTGGTCGAACTTACCACGCTCCACGAACTTGGGCAGTGCGATGGAGCCCAGGTTGCACACGGCCACCTCATCGGGGCTGGTGTACTCGATGATCTCCGTGCAGAGGTTGCTGCTCTTGATGGTGCCCAGGTTCTGCTGGTTGCTCTTGCCGTTGGCGGCGTCCTTGAAGAGGATGTAGGGCGTGCCGGTCTCGATCTGGCTCTCCAGGATCTTGAACCACAGGTCCTGTGCCTTGATGGTGCCGCGGCCCTTGCCTGCGGCCTCGTAGCCCTCGTACAGCGTTTCGAACTTGGCACCCCAGGTGTCGGCCAGGCCGGGGCACTCGTTGGGGCACATCAGGGTCCAGTCGGCACCCTGCTCCACACGCTTCATGAACAGGTCGGGGATCCACATGGCGTAGAACAGGTCGCGGGCGCGCATCTCCTCCTTGCCATGGTTCTTCTTCAGTTCCAGGAAGTCGAACACGTCGGCGTGCCAGGGCTCCAGGTAGATGGCGAAGCTGCCCTTGCGCTTTCCGCCGCCCTGGTCCACGTAGCGGGCGGTGTCGTTGAACACGCGCAGCATGGGCACGATGCCGTTGCTGGTGCCGTTGGTACCCTTGATGTAGCTGCCTTTGGCGCGCAGGTTGTGCACGCTGAGGCCGATGCCGCCGGCGCTCTGGCTGATCTGGGCGCACTGCTTCAGGGTGTCGTAGATGCCGTTGATGCTGTCATCCTTCAATTGCAGCAGGAAGCAGCTGCTCATCTGCGGCTTGGGGGTGCCGGCGTTGAAGAGCGTGGGGGTGGCGTGGGTGTACCAGCCCTCGCTCAGGGAGTTGTAGGTCTCCATGGCGGCCTCCAGGTCGTTCTTGTGGATGCCCACGGCCACGCGCATCAGCATGTGCTGGGGGCGCTCCACCACCTGGCCGTGCAGGCGCAGGAGGTAGCTGCGCTCCAAGGTTTTGAAGCCGAAGAAGTCGTAGCTGAAGTCGCGGTCATAGATGATGGCGCTGTCCAGCTGGTCGGCGTTGTCCTGGATGATCTTGTGGACATCGTCGGCGATGAGGCTGGCGCGCTCACCGGTCTTGGGGTCCACATAGAAGTAGAGGTCCTTCATGGTCTCGCTGAAGGACTTCTTGGTGTTCTTGTGCAGGTTGCTGACGGCGATCCGGCTGGCGAGCTGCGCGTAGTCCGGGTGCTTCACCGTCATGGTGGCGGCCACCTCGGCGGTGAGGTTGTCCAGCTCGGTGGTGGTCACACCATCGAAGATGCCGTCGATGACCTTGAGGGTCACCTGCGTGGCATCCACCATGGGATCCAGTCCGTAGCAGAGTTTCTTCACCCGGGCGGTGATCTTGTCGAACTTCACCGCCTCCCGGCGTCCGTCGCGCTTGATTACATACATGCTTTGTCGATGCTTTGATGTTTGTGGACCGCTCGGCTCCCGCCTTGCGGTTGGTTGGTTTTCCTGTCAATGGCAGGACTCCCAAGATGGGGGCCTGCGGGGTGGGTTGCGTCGGTCGTTGGTCGGGGGATCGTCAACCGGTCGATGTGAATTGTGGGAGGAAGGACGCTGAGGGTCGACGACCCTCAGCGGGCCTCGTTCCCGCCTTGCGGCGGGAACTCAGAAATCTGCATCCAGCGTGAACTTCGCCTCGTTCTTGTCGCTCTGGTTCAGCACGCCGGCCTTCTGGTACTCGCCCACGCGCTTCTCGAAGAAGTTGGTCTTGCCCTGCAGGGAGATCATCTCCATGAAGTCGAAGGGGTTGGTGGCGTTGTAGATCTTCTCGTTGCCCAGTTCCACCAGCAGGCGGTCGGCCACGAACTCGATGTATTGCTGCATGAGCTTGGCGTTCATGCCGATGAGGTTCACGGGCAGGGCATCGGTCACGAACTCCTTCTCGATCTCCACGGCATCGCGGATGATGGTCTCCACCGTCTTCTTGCTCAGGCGGTTCATCAGGTGCTTGGTGTAGAGCATGCAGGCGAAGTCGCAGTGCAGGCCCTCATCGCGGCTGATGAGCTCGTTGCTGAAGGTGAGGCCGGGCATCAGGCCGCGCTTCTTCAGCCAGAAGATGCTACAGAAGCTGCCGCTGAAGAAGATGCCCTCCACGGCGGCGAAGGCCACCAGGCGCTCGGCGAAGCTGCCCTTGTCGATCCAGCGCAGGGCCCAGTCGGCCTTCTTCTTCACGCATTCCAGGGTGTCCACGGCATGGAAGAGCTTGTCCTTCTCCATGGGATCCTTGATCAGCGTGTCGATCAACAGGCTGTAGGTCTCGCTGTGGATGTTCTCCATGGCGATCTGGAAACCGTAGAAGAAGCGCGCCTCGGTGTACTGCACCTCATGCAGGAAGTTCTCGGCCAGGTTCTCGTTCACGATGCCGTCGCTGGCGGCGAAGAAGGCCAGCACGTGCTTGATGAAGTAGCGCTCGTCATCGTTGAGCTTCTCGGCCCAGTCCACCAGGTCGGCGTGCAGGTCGATCTCCTCGGCGGTCCAGAAGCTGGCCTCGTGTTTCTTGTAGTACTGCCAGATGTCGTTGTGCTGGATCGGGAAGATCACGAAGCGGTCCTTGTTCTCCTTCAGGAGGGGCTCGTTGGCCGCGTCGACGTTGGCGGGAAGGATGTCCTCCATGCTCATCTGGGTGGGCTTCTGGCTGCTGCTCATGGGGTTCGGCTGGGGGAAGGGTTGACCGTTCGGGGAAGGCCCCGTTCAAAATTTATTCGGACTGTCTGTGGTTCCCGCCGGCGTCGAGGAAAGCGGCGTCGTCGGGTTACAAAATTGGATCGGATGGGATGCTCTCACAAGGATCGGGGGCGGCTATGTTTCCGGAGTTTTCAACACGGCCAAGTTCCTCAGCAACGGCGCGGGATGGACCCGATGGGCACCCGTGCAAGACAATTCTTTTCACGATCCATTAACAACGTCTGCAGCCCGCGGCCGCAGGGCATCCGTACGACGGAAGAACGCCACAGCATGCGCCAACGCCCGATTGCGCGTCACACGCATCGTGGGGCCAAGCACAAGTTGATGCGTTACAGCGCGAAGGCCCGCACAAAGCATCCGGTCGGTGCATGCTGCAACGCTTGGTGCCAGCTGCGAAGGCCGTCGATGGCGCGATCTGTTCCATCGGGGTTCGCTGCGGGGCCATTCCGTTGAGCGGCACCCCGGCCTTGGGCCGGGCCGGGTGCTACATCCCCGCCTTGTCCGCCAGCCACGCGGTGTACACCTCCTCCAGCTCGGCGTACCAGTCCGCGCCGTACTTGCGGGTCAGGGAGTCCTTCAGGAAGCGGAACACGGGCACATCCAGCTTGGCGCCGCACGCGCAGGCCGGCTTGCAGATGGGCCAGCGGTGGTAGTTGAGCCCGTCGTGGAACTTCAGCTTCGCGATGCGGATGGGGTACAGGTGGCAGCTGATGGGCTTGCGGAAGGGGATGGCGCCATCCTTCCAGGCCTTCTCCACCCCGCACAGCGCGATACCCTTGTCATCGAACACCGTGAAGGCGCACTCCCCGCGGCCCTCCACCAGGGTGGTCACCAGGTCGCCGTCCTCGTCCACCTCGCTCACGCCATGTTCATCGATGGCGCGCTGGCCCTTCTCAGGGATGTAGGGCCGGATCTTCGGCCACAGCTCCTTGAGCAACTGGTCCTCCTCGGGGTCCAGGGGCGCGCCGCTGGCGCCCTCCACGCAACAGGCACCCTTGCAAGCGTTCAGGTCGCACACGAAACGTTTCTCGAAGAGGTCTTCGGAGATGAGGGTACCGCGGTGTTCGATCATTCGGGGCGAAGCTACGGGGGTGGAACAATTGCTTGGCGGTGGCAACAAGTGGACGCGTTATGGACCCTTATGAACACGGCCTCCAACCGTGTCCATAGGGGTCCATTTAGCGCACGACTGAACAGAACACCGCCAACTCCGCATCTTTGCGCCCGCGTCGCCAAAGCTTTCCAAGGCGTTCGCAACACACCATGAGCAATCCAGAAGACCGCCTAAAGACCCTCATCGGCCATGCCAAGGAGTATGGCTTCGTGTTCCCCAGCAGCGAGATCTACGACGGCCTCAGCGCCACTTACGACTACGGGCCGTACGGTGTGGAACTGAAGAACAACATCCGCCGATACTGGTGGGAGTCGATGACGAAGCTCAACGAGAACATCGTGGGCATCGACGCGGCCATCTTCATGCACCCAACCGTGTGGAAGGCCAGCGGCCACGTGGATGCCTTCAACGATCCGCTGATCGACAACAAGGACAGCAAGAAGCGCTACCGGGCGGACGTGCTGCTGGAGGAGCACATCGGCAAGTACGAGCAGAAGATCGCCAAGGAGATCGAGAAGGCGCGCGGCAAGTTCGGCGATGCCTTCGATGAGGCACAGTTCCGTGCCACCAACCCCAACGTGAAGCGCAGCCAGGACCGCATCGATGCGGTGGAAGGGCGCATGAAGGAGGCCCTGAACAACAGCGACCTGGAGGCCGTTCGCCAGCTGATCATCGACGAGGAGATCAAGTGCCCGGTTAGCGGCACCGCCAACTGGACCGAGGTACGGCAGTTCAACCTGATGTTCGCCACCGAGCTCGGCAGCGTGAGCGGCGAGAGCAGCACCATCTACCTGCGTCCCGAAACGGCGCAGGGCATCTTCGTGAACTTCCTCAACGTGCAGAAGAGCGCGCGGATGAAGATCCCCTTCGGCATCGCGCAGACCGGCAAGGCCTTCCGAAACGAGATCGTGGCGCGGCAGTTCGTGTTCCGCATGCGCGAGTTCGAGCAGATGGAGATGCAGTTCTTCGTGCGCCCCGGAACCGAAATGGAGTGGTACACCGCCTGGAAGGAGAAACGCATCGCCTGGCACAGCGCCCTGGGCCTGCCCACGGACCATTACCGCTTCCACGACCACATCAAGCTGGCGCACTACGCCAACGCGGCCTGCGACATCGAGTTCCAGTTCCCCATGGGCTTCAAGGAGCTCGAGGGCATCCACAGCCGCACGGACTTCGACCTCAGCAGCCATGAGAAACACAGCGGCCGCAAGCTCACCTACTTCGACCCCGAGGCCAACGAGAGCTACGTGCCCTACGTGGTGGAGACCAGCATCGGCCTGGACCGCATGTTCCTCGCCATCCTCAGCGCGGCCTACGACGAGGAGAAGCTAGAGGGCGGCGAAGAGCGCGTGGTACTCCGCATCCCCGCGCCGCTGGCACCCGTAAAGGTGGCCGTGCTGCCCCTGATCAAGAAGGACGGCCTGCCCGAGAAGGCGCGCGCCATCATGGACCGTCTGAAGCTGGACCACAACTGCCAGTACGACGAGAAGGACAGCATCGGCAAACGCTACCGCCGCCAGGACGCCATCGGCACGCCCTACTGCATCACCGTGGACCACGAGACGCTGGTGGACGAGCAGGTGACCATCCGTGAGCGCGACAGCATGAAGCAGGAACGCGTGCCCATCGCCGACCTGGAACGCATCGTGGGCGAGAAGGTGGACCTGAGGGGGCTGTTGCGGAAGCTGTAGGCCGTTATCTTTGCCGCCCCAAGACCTACCCAGGTGGCGGAATCGGTAGACGCGCTGGTCTCAAACACCAGTGAAGCAATTCGTGCGGGTTCGAGTCCCGCCCTGGGTACTGATGTAATGATCCAGTTCGGAGTTCGGCGGGCCTGCCTGCCGAAGGCAGGTTCGAGTCCCGCCCTGGGCACTTCAGAGCATGTGGTCATGTGAACATGCGACCATGTGCACATGAGCACCTGCCCGACCGGGCACATGCAGCACGATCACCTCGTCTATCCCGAACAGGCCAAGCAGGACCGCTACGATGCGGCCTACATGCGCATGGCCACCGAGTGGGCCCGCCTGAGCCACTGTACCCGCAAGCAGGTGGGGGCCATCATCGTGAAGGAGGGCATGATCATCAGCGACGGATACAACGGCACGCCCACCGGTTTCCCCAATGATTGTGAGGATGCCGAGGGCCTTACCCACTGGTATGTGCTGCATGCGGAGGCCAACGCCATCCTGAAGGTGGCCCGCAGCACCAACAATGCGCGCGGTGCAACGTTGTATC
Organism: Chryseobacterium gleum; assembly: GCA_945872795.1. GTDB lineage: Bacteria > Bacteroidota > Bacteroidia > Flavobacteriales_F > PHOS-HE28 > PHOS-HE28. The sequence continues at coordinate 41,926 of CAMCAZ010000009.1, read as the reverse complement.
TCACGCACTCCCCCTGCAAGGAATGCAGCAAGCTGATCCTCCAGGCCGGCATCAAGCGGCTGGTGTACCTCGATGCCTACAAGGACACCTCCGGTCTCGCCTTGTTGGAGAAAGGTGGCTTGCTGGTCCGTAAATTGGAGCTGCCCTGAACCATGGCCCACGAACGCCGCCCCGTCTCCCCCTTCTATCCCCTGATGCTCGCCCTGGCCCTGGTGGCCGGTCTGTTCATCGGGCAGGACATGGGGAGCTCATCCTCCGGACCCCTGACGGTGTTCCGCATGCGGCAACCTTCGGCCGGTGACAAGATCAGCCAAGTGCTGGACCTGATCGACCGGCAGTACGTGGACACCGTAGAGAAGAACGCCTTGGTGGATGAGGTGCTGCAGGACATCCTGCAACGCCTGGACCCGCACAGCTACTACATCAGCGCGGCCGAGCTCCGGGCGGCCCAGGAGCCATTGGAGGGCAGCTTCGATGGCATCGGGGTGGAGTTCGCCATCCAGCGCGATACGGTGGTGGTGATCACCCCCGTGGAGGGTGGCCCCAGCGAGGCCTTGGGCATCCGGGCGGGAGACCGCATCCTCAAGGCGGACAGTATCCAGCTGGCGGGGGTGAACGTGACGAACGACGATGTGATGAAGAACCTGCGCGGACCGAAGGGCAGTCCGGTCACGGTCTCCATCCTGCGCGGCAACCGCAAGGAACCCTTCGAGGTGACCATCACCCGGGGCAAGGTGCCCATCAACAGTGTGGCCGCAGCGATCCTGGGCAGCGACGGAACCGGCTACATCAAGCTGGTGCGCTTCGCGAAGAACACCCACCAGGAATTCCTGAAGGCAGCGGATGAACTGAAGGCCCAAGGCATGCAGCGCATGGTGCTGGACCTCCGCGGCAACGGTGGCGGCTTCCTGAACTCGGCCATTGAACTGGCGGACGAGTTCCTGCCGGACGGGCGCACCATCGTGTACACCGAAGGCCGCAACTCGCCCCGTCGCGATATCACCGCCACCCGCACGGGACGCTATGAGGATATCCCGCTGGCCGTGCTGATCGACGAAGGATCGGCCAGCGCCAGTGAGATCATCGCCGGGGCGATGCAGGACCATGACCGGGCCGTGATCGTGGGGCGCCGCTCCTTCGGCAAAGGCCTGGTCCAGGAACATGTGGACCTGCCCGATGAAAGCGCCGTGCGCCTCACCACCGCCCGCTACTACACCCCCAGCGGTCGGTCCATCCAGCGGCCCTATGGCCAGGGGATCGCCTACGAAGAGGACCTGGAGGCCCGTTACGAACACGGTGAATTCCTCTCCGCGGACAGTGTGCGCATCGATTCGAGCCAGGTCTTCACCACCACCAAGGGACGCACGGTCTATGGCGGCGGAGGCATCATGCCCGACATCTTCGTGCCCACCGATACGGCCGAAGGCTCGAACTACCTTACCGAGCTCTTCTTCAGCGGTGCGCTGAACAGTTTCGCCTTCAATGTGGCCGACCGGGAACGGGATCGACTGAGCGGCATGGGTTCCGAGCAGGTGTTCGCGAGCAGGTACCAGGTGAGCGAGTCCCTGCTCCGTGAGCTGGAGCGCTTTGCCGGGGAACAAGGGATCGAGATGGACCCGGTGGACGCCCAGCGATCCAAACGACAGATCAGCGTTCGCCTGAAAGCCGGCATCGCCCGCAACATTTGGGGGAACTCCGGTTTCTACCGCATCATGCTGGAAACCGACAGCATCTACATGCGCGCGCTCCGCGAGCTGGGAGCCCCGACCCAGGGCTGATCGACCTGGGCCATCCCTTCCTCCGGGCATTCGCTGCAAGCTGCCTGCACCTGTGCCATTCATGGGGAAAGGCCTGCGGCAACACCGATGGTATCGCGCAAACCGGCCGGGCCAAGAGGCCCGACCACAGCTGCGGACCTGCGTCCCACAGGCGGAAATGAGAGAAGGGGCCTCGCGGCCCCTTCTCTGGTACAGTGGATGGTGTGAATTACTTCACAGCCTCCTTCACCTCTTCCACGGCGCCCTCAGCGGCAGCAGCAGTGCTGTCAACTGCGGTCTCCACTGCAGCGGCAGCAGCAGCGGCAGCGGCCTCAGCTTCAGCAGCGGCGGCGGCAGCAGCAGCCTCAGCTTCCGTAGCAGCTTCGGTGGCTTGTTGTTCCATGGCCTCGGTGTTGCTGCTTCCGCAGGCAACGAACAGGGCCGCCATGGTGGCGAGCAGGGCGAACTTCTTGATCATCGTGGTTGTGTGTTGCGCTAGTGGTCGATTACTTCTTGGCTGGCATGGCAGCAGCGGCAGCAGCAGCGCTATCGGCGGCAGCAGCAGCGGCGGCAGCAGCAGCAGCTTCAGCAGCAGCAGCAGCTTCTTCAGCCATGCGGATGCTGTCAGCGGTGGCGATGGCAGCGAGACTGTCAGCAGTGGCCTGGGCCTTTGCTTCGATCTCAGCTTGTGACGGACCGCAGGCTACCACGAAGGCGGCCATTGCGGCAACGAGGGCGATTTTCTTGAACACGTTGGTAATGTTTTGGTGAAAGTGGCGGCAAAGGTAATCCTATTCTGATAACCTCCAAGTGTTCAGCCCTTTATGGAGTGAATATCTTTGTACCTCCGACGAACTACACGAAATCAACGACCGATCAACATGCCCTTTCAACTTCCCGAACTCCCCTACGTCCACTCGGCGCTAGAGCCGCACATCGATACGCTGACCATGCAGATCCACCATGGGAAGCACCATCAGGCCTATATCACCAACCTGAACAAGGCGATCGAAGGCACCCCCCTGGCCGACACCTCCATCGAGGACATGCTTAAGGACTTGGACATGAACAACATGGCGGTACGCAACAACGGTGGTGGTCACTACAACCACTCGCTGTTCTGGACCGTGATGTCCCCCAACGGCGGCGGCAAGCCCTCGGGCGAAGTGGCCCAGGCCATCGACCGCGACTTCGGCTCCTTTGATGCCTTCAAGGAGAAGTTCGCCTCCGCCGGCGCCACCCGCTTCGGCAGCGGATGGGCATGGCTCTGCGTGCAGAAGGGCGGCAAGCTGGACGTGTGCAGCACCCCCAACCAGGATAATCCCTTGATGCCATCCACCGGCTGTGGTGGCACCCCGATACTGGGCATGGATGTGTGGGAGCACGCCTACTACCTGCACTACCAGAACCGCCGTCCAGATTACATCTCAGCCTTTTGGAACGTGGTGAACTGGGCCGAAGTGGAACGCCGCTTCCAAGCCGCCAAGTAAGCGGCACCACCAAGTTATTGGCGCAACCCGTAAGTTCCTTAACCATCTCCGCCCCTCTTTCACCTTCCTGCCGCGTTGGAACATTTCGTCGTAGCGCCCGCTACGCCGTACATGTTCCTCCTTGCATGAAGGCGAAATAGTGGCAGACCTTCAGTGAACCAACTTACGGGTTGCGACACTAGAACGGGCGTCATGGTCGTGGCCATGGCGCCCGTTTACCTTTGGACCATGCCCGGACCTTTCGCGCGGTACTGCTTGGCGATCGTCCTCAGCTTGATGATGGCACTTTCCTCACAGGCCAGTGGACCTTATGTGGCGAAGGTGATCGCAATGGACCCAAGTGAGCCATCCGTTGTCGATAGCAGTGTGACCGGAAGAGAGAACACCCGTCTGGTGGCCGGTGCACTGGCGGCCGTGCTCGGTCCCTTCGGTGCGCATCGCCTGTACCTGGGCACCACGCCCAAGGTGGCCATCATCTATGGACTGACCTTCGGTGGTTTCGGCGTGCTTGCCCTGATCGACCTCGGGCACATCATCTTCGCCAAGGATACCGACCATTACCGGAACAATGGACAGGTGATCATGTGGAGCGAACGGCACGCGGCCGCGGTCACTCCACCGTAACGCTCTTTGCCAGGTTGCGGGGCTGATCGACGTTGCACCCGCGCATCACCGCGATGTGATAGCTGATCAACTGCAGGGGCACCACACTGAGCAGCGGCACCAGCGGGTCCGGGGTCTCCGGGATCTCGATCACATGATCGGCCAGCCCCTTCACCACGGTGTCCCCTTCGGTGACGATGGCGATGATCTTGCCCTTGCGCGCCTTCACCTCCTGGATGTTGCTCACCACCTTTTCGTAGCTCGCACCCTTGGTGGCGATGACGAAGACGGGCATCTCCTCATCGATAAGCGCGATGGGACCGTGCTTCATCTCCGCAGCGGGATAACCCTCGGCGTGGATGTAGCTGATCTCCTTGAGCTTCAACGCACCTTCCAACGCCACGGGGAAAGTGTAACCGCGACCCAGGTATAAGGCGTTGCGTGCATCCTTGTAGATGTCGGCGATGTACTGGATCTGGCTTTCCTTCTCCAGCACCCGGCGCACCTTATCCGGAATGGCATCCAGCTCGTTCAGCAGGCGGTAGAAATTGCTGCCGCTGATGGTGCCCCGCTTGTGGCCGATCATCAGGGCCATCAACGTCAGCACGGTGACCTGCGCCGTGAAGGCCTTGGTGCTGGCCACACCGATCTCGGGACCGGCGTGCGTGTACGAACCGGCGTGTGTGATGCGGGCGATGCTGCTGCCCACCACGTTGCAGATGCCGATGATGGTGGCTCCCCTCCCCTTCGCCAGTTCGATGGCGGCCATGGTATCCGCCGTTTCGCCGCTCTGGCTGATGGCGATGACGATGTCGTCCTCGTTGACGATGGGGTTGCGGTAGCGGAACTCACTGGCGTATTCCACCTCCACCGGGATCCGTGCCAGGTCCTCGAAGAGGTACTCCCCCACCATGCCGGCATGCCAGCTGGTGCCGCAACCCACGATCAGGATGCGCTTCGCCTGGATGAACTTCTGCTCGTAATCCTTGATACCGCCCAGGACGACCTCGCCTGCCGCCATGTTCAAGCGTCCGCGCAGGCAATCGCGGATGCTCCGCGGTTGCTCATGGATCTCCTTGAGCATGAAGTGATCATAGCCCCCTTTCTCCAAGGCTTCCAGATGCATCTCCAGCTCGTGGATGAAGGGCGTCTTCTCCTGGTTCTTGATGTTCCGGATCTTCAGCCCCCTGACCCGATCGATCACCGCGATCTCGCCATCCTCCAGGTACACCACGTTCTTGGTGTGCTCGATGATGGGGGTGGCATCGCTGGCCACGAAGTACTCCGCATCATCACCGATGCCGATGACCAGGGGCGAGCTCTTGCGCGCCGCCACCATCACATTCGGGTCCTTGCGGTCCAGTACCACGATGGCGTAGGCGCCCACCACACTGTCCAGGGCCAGGCGCACGGCCTCGGCCAGGTCCAGGGAACCGGAGAGCTGCACGTCCTCGATGAGGTGGATCAGCACTTCGGTATCCGTATCGCTGTGGAAGGTGTGCCCGCGGTGGGACAGTTCCTCCTTGATGGCGGCATAGTTCTCGATGATCCCGTTGTGGATCAGGGCCAGGTCCTTCCCATTGCCTTGGTGCGGGTGGGCATTGATGTCGTTGGGGGGGCCGTGCGTGGCCCAGCGGGTGTGTCCAATGCCCACATTGCCGCGCAGGTCCTTACCGGAGGCGTGGTGCTCCAGATCGGCGACCTTCCCCTTGCATTTGATTATCCGCAGATCGTCCCCTTCGAGCAGGGCCACTCCGGCACTGTCATACCCGCGGTATTCCAGTCGGCGCAAGCCGTTGATCAAGATCGGATAAGCGTCCTTCCCACCCAGGTATGCCACAATGCCACACATCGCTCGTTCAGTATGTGGTAAATGTAAGTTGCAGCTGCATTGCTCCTTCCGCCTGCGCGGGACCTGCCAGCACCGAACGGTTCACGCTCACCCCGCTGCTGCCAGGCACCAGCTCCAGGCCGGTGTTGGGAATGGAGCCGTTCAGCAGCCCTTGAACGTAGCGCGTGATATTGAAGCGGTAAGACCGCTCGCTGGCCGAATAATTCCCATTGATGGCACCGATGCCGGCGAGCTGGTCGGGCAGGAACACATCCTTGCCAAGACTGTCGCGCCGAAAGATGAACAGCTGCGTGGGAGGGCCGAGAAAGGCATTGTAGGTGCCGGAGATCGGCAACACCAGCTCGGCCTTGGCCAGTGTCTTGTTCGTGTTGGCGAACTCCATGATGTTGGGCAAAAGGATGCCGGTACGGAGCCCGCCCATGGCCTGCACGTAGGTGGCTGGTGCCGGAAGGGAGGTGTCCGCCAAGGCCGCGTTCAACCCCGGATCGACCGCCGTGCTGCGATCGAACTCCGTCACCGAATAGCGCACGCTGTTCTGGTTGATCGGGAGATCGAACTTGCGGGGCAGCTCCGGATCGGAGGACACCGTGTCCTTGTAGTACAAGGTGACCTTGCTGGCCGTGTTCAGGAGATTGAAGTACAGTACTCCCTGTTCGAAAGGCAACTGAGGCCCGTTGTTCACGGTGACGTACAGACCCTTGAAGAACTGCAGGAAGGAGGTGTTATCCGTCATCACCGACGTACCGAAGGCCGCCAGGAAGCGCCCCGCCAATTCGTTGCTCAGGCGGATGCGCAACTGTGGCGCAAGGGTATCGCTGCCCACCACCGGTCGCAACGTCGGTCGTGGCGTGATGCTGCCACCGCGGTCGGCCACCAGATCATCCGCACTGAACGCGGGGACCCTATCACTATAATAGAGGCTGTCCACCGACAGGTCATCGGTGATCTCATAGACCTCGAACACTTGGGGGTCGAGGTTACCGTAATAGGTATTGGCACCGTCGAAAGGAAGAGCCAATACAATGCTATCGGCCACCAGACCGGAATTGTCCTGTCCGAGGCCCACATTGTTCACGCTCAAGCGGATCTGCGCCACAAGCCCGGCCTTTACGGTGCCGAACTGGGGATCGACATAGGAGCCCAGGAGCTGACGCGAAAGACCACTGGTCCGCACCACGGTATCCTCCACGGTGAAGGCCCGCAGCGAGGTGGTCTCCACGGTCGTTCCGAGCGGGTTGCCCGGCAACAGGTCCAGACCGAGGTCCTCATCGGGTTTCTTGCACGCAACAAGCGACAGGACAATGCCAACGATCAGGAGGCCGCGCAGGGCGCCTGCCGAAATGTACCCGCTCACGGTGAACAAGGGATCAGACGAGTGCCTCTTCGAGCACGGTGTGATAGAACTCAGCGTGCGCTTTGACGCTCTCCGCCTCCGGGGTGTAGCCCAGCACGGGCTTCTCCCAGGCCTTGATCGCGGTCTCCAGCCCTTTGCTCAGCTTGGGGCTCGCCTTCACGACCGCGTCGCTCATGCTCATTCCGAACTTGTAGAGCTCATCGGTGGACGGCTTGGCCAGACCCTTGAGGAGGTCTTTGGAAATTCCGTCCAGCGCCAGCTTCTTGGCAAGGTCCTTGTCCAATGTCTCCGACTTGTCGTCGTAGACGCTCATGATGAGCTTGGCATTCTCGAAATGCGGATCGTCCGAGAACTGGTTCCGCACCATCATGGGCACAAAGGCGGTCATCCACCCATGGCAATGGATGATGTCCGGCGTCCAACCCAGTTTGCGCACCGTCTCCAGCACGCCGCGTGCAAAGAAGAGGGCACGCTCGTCATTATCGCCGTGGAAGCCCCCCTCTGCGTCGTGGGTGGCCGACTTCCGCTTGAAGTACTCATCGTTGTCGATGAAGTAGACCTGCATCCGTGCGTTGGGCACGCTGGCCACCTTGATCAACAGGGCATGATCGGTGTCGTTGATGATCAGGTTCATCCCGCTGAGGCGGATCACCTCATGCAGTTGATGACGTCGTTCATTGATGCAACCGAACTTCGGCATGAACACCCGGACTTCATTTCCGCACTCCATGATGCCCTGGGGCAACTGGCGAGCGGCCTTGGCCATTTCCTCGGGGCCGTCCATGAAAGGGTGGATCGACTGGGAGATGGTAAGGACCTTCGCGTTCTTCAAACTCATCGGATGGGTTGGGGGCTAAGAGAGTACAAAAATATAGACTTTTCCGCCAAACTTCAACCCGGCACCCTAGATTAGCCCCCTTCACCCTGTTCTGAACCCCGCGCCGATCGTGGAAACCATCTCCTCTCCCGCGCTCATGGCGGAGCGTTCCGCCCAGGCGCGCAGAGCCGGTGCCACCGTGGGTTTCGTGCCCACCATGGGGGCCTTGCATGAGGGCCATCTGGACCTCATCCGGCGTGCCCGGGAAGGTTGTGGTCAGGTGATGTGCAGCATCTTCGTCAATCCCCTGCAGTTCAACGACCCACGTGACCTGGAGCGCTACCCCAGGCAGCTGGAAAAGGACAGCGCCCTGCTGACCGATGCGGGATGCACCGTGCTGTTCAGTCCCTCCCGGGAAGAGCTCTTTGACTCCTTCACCCCCAGCACCTATGCCCTCGGTGGTCTGGATGAGTATTGGGAGGGTCCTTCCCGCCCGGGCCATTTCCAAGGGGTGGTCAACGTGGTGGAACGCCTGTTCTTCTACGTGCGACCGGACAAGGCTTTTTTCGGCGAGAAGGACCGGCAGCAGCTGGCCATCATCCGCCACATAGGCCGCACGCATCGCTGGCCGGAGGACATCGTCCCCTGCCCCACGGTGCGCACGTCGGAAGGCCTGGCCCTGAGCTCCCGCAACCAGCGGCTCTCCCCTGAGGAACGCGCGCAGGCCACCGTGCTGAACCGGGCCTTGCGCCGGGCAGCGGAGCTGGCCTTCACGGGGACCGTTCAGGAGGTCCAAGCCGCCGCCATGGTCGTCCTCGACACTGAGCCGAGCGTGGTGCTGGACCATTTCGGCATCGCAGATGTGGATACGCTGGCACCGCTCGACTCTTGGGGCGACCGGAAGCAGGCCGTGGCCTTGGTGGCCGCCCAGGTGGGTCCCGTGCGCTTGATCGACAACATCACCTTGATGAGGCCGTGATCGGCGGTTCGCTGAAAGGCATGTAATTTTGCACTCCCCGTTCGGCATCCAGCCTTACGGCACCTTGCAGGATGACCATTGAAGTGCTCCGCGCCAAGCTCCACCGGGTGAGCATCACTGAAGCGGACCTCAACTATATCGGCAGCATCACCATCGACGAGGACCTGATCGACGCCGTGGGCTTCGTGGAGGGCGAGAAGGTGCAGGTGTTGAACGTGAACAACGGCGAGCGGCTGGAGACCTACGTGATCAAGGGAGAGCGGGGCACTGGACGCATCTGCCTCAACGGTCCGGCCGCACACAAGGCCACCGTGGGTGACATCGTGATCGTGGTGGCCTATGCGCGCATGACGCTGGACGAGGCCAGGGCCTTCCGTCCCACCATCATCTTCCCCGACGAACGCACGAACATGCTCCGCGGCTGAACCATGCGAAAGGCGGTGATCGGCGCACTGAAGGTGCTGGTCCCTCTGGGTCTTGGGATCTGGCTTGTCCTCTACTTCTACCGCCAGCTGGATGCTGAACAGCGCAGCCAGCTCTTCATGGCCTTCCGCCAGGCCGAATGGGGCTGGCTGCTGCTGAGCGTGGCCCTCGGTGTGCTCAGCCACATGAGCCGTGCCTGGCGCTGGCGCTACCTGCTTTCGCCTTTGGGCCACAACGTGGGCTTCTGGAATGCCTTCAACGCGGTGATGTCCGGCTACTTCATGAACATGCTGATCCAACGTGCCGGTGAAGTGAGCCGCGCCGTGTTGCTGGACCGCGCGGAAAAAGTGCCCTTCGAGAAAGGCTTCGGCACCATCCTCGGCGAGCGCGCCGTGGACATGATGATGCTGCTGGGCATCGCTGGCCTCACCGTGCTGCTCCAATTGGACAAGTTGGACCTGTTCCAGGCACGCATCGCCGCATTCCGGGCGGAGCAGGGTGACCCCACCGGAACTACCACGGGTTGGCCATGGTGGTTGATCGCAGGGGTCGTTGTGGGCGTGCTGGCCGCGATAACAGGGGCCTATCTGCTCTGGACACGTCCCGCTCTGCAAGCCCGTCTGAAAAGTACCGTTCGCGGTTTCTATGACGGCGGTATGGTCGTGTTCCGCACGCCGCATAAGTGGGCGTTCCTGTTCCATACGGTACTGATCTGGGTGCTGTACGTCGCCATGTTCTGGGTGGGCTTCATGGCACTCCCGGGCACACGGGAGGTACCCTTCGCCGGTGTGATGGCCGGGTTCATCGCAGGTTCCATCGGCATCATGCTGGTGCAGGGCGGCGTGGGCGTGTACCCGGCCTTTGTGGCCCTGATGATGGGGATCTACATGGACGTTCCCGAGGGAAGTGGACTGATCCGTCCTGACGCCCTGGCCATGGGCTGGCTGCTCTGGGTGGCACAGACCCTGATGGTCATCGTGCTCGGTGGCCTATCCCTACTTTTGATCTCCCGCAAGGGCAAACCCGACCGAGCATGACCGTTGAAGCCGTTCCTACCAGTGCCGACAAACGCATCGTGGACATGGTGCAGGTGCAGCGCCTGTGCAACATATGGCGCATGAAGGGTGACCGCATCGTGTTCACCAACGGCTGTTTCGACATCCTGCACCGCGGCCATGTGGAGTACCTCCAGGAGGCTGCAGCGCTGGGCGACCGGCTGGTGATCGGCCTGAACAGCGATGAGAGCGTACGCCGGCAGAACAAGGGCCCCGAGCGTCCATTGAACGACCAGGACAGCCGGGCCAAGGTGCTCTCCGCACTGCGTCTCGTGGATGCCGTGGTGATCTTCGACCAGGACACCCCGCTGGAACTGATCCAGGCCATCGGGCCGGATGTGCTGGTGAAGGGGGGGGATTGGACGGAGGACAAGATCGTGGGCGCAGGCTATGTCCGTTCCATGGGCGGCGATGTGCGCAGCCTGAAGCTCGTGGAGGGCTTCTCCACCACCTCCCTGGTGGAACGCATCCGTCGTGGTTAAGGTCCGCTCCCATTACGTCTGCCAAAGTTGCGGAGCAGGTCATCCGCAATGGCTGGGCCAATGCGCACAGTGCAAACAATGGAACACCCTGGTGGAGGAGGTGCTGGACCGCGTGGAGGAGAAGCGCGGAACACCGGCCAGTGTGAAGGGACGCCATCCCAAGCCCATCGCGATCGATGACATTCCTGCGCAGGACGGCCCGCGCATCCCACTGAGCGACCGTGAACTGAGCCGCGTCCTGGGCGGTGGTCTGGTACCGGGCAGCATCACGCTCATCGGTGGTGAACCCGGCATCGGAAAGAGCACCCTCCTACTGCAGACCGCATTGCGCAACCCGCATCTGAAGACCCTGTACGTCTCCGGCGAGGAGAGCGAGCACCAGGTGAAAATGCGGGCCGAACGACTGCAGGAAGGCCATGCGACCTCTTCAGGAGGCCATGGTGGGTGCTTTGTCCTCACCGAGACGAACACGCAGAACATCTTCAAACACATCGAAGCCCTGAAACCCGGATTGGTGGTGATCGACAGTGTGCAGACCCTGCACACGGCGACACTGGATGCCAGTCCGGGAAGTGTGGGCCAGGTGCGGGAATGCACCGCGGAACTGATGCGCTTCGCCAAGGCCACCGATGTGCCCATGGTGCTGATCGGCCACATCACCAAGGACGGCTTCATCGCCGGTCCGAAGGTGCTGGAACACATGGTGGACTGCGTACTCCAGTTCGAAGGCGACCGCGACCATGCCTACCGGCTGCTGCGCCCCTTGAAGAACCGCTTCGGCAGCACCAACGAACTGGGGATCTACGAGATGCAGGGCACCGGCCTGAGCGCCGTGGAGGACCCCAGCCAGGTGCTGTTGGGAGAACGGCGCGAGCGGCCCAGCGGTGTGGCGGTGAGCGCCACGCTCGAAGGTCAACGTCCCCTGTTGATCGAGGTGCAGGCCTTGGTGAGCACTGCCGTCTATGGCACTCCGCAGCGCAGTGCCACGGGCTTCGATCTACGCCGGATGAACATGCTGCTGGCTGTGCTGGAGAAGCGCTGCGGGTTCCGGCTGGGCCAGAAGGATGTGTTCCTCAACCTCGCCGGCGGCTTCCGAGTGGAGGAGCCCGCGATCGACCTGGCCGTGGTCTGTGCCGTGCTGAGCAGCAATGCGGACATCGCCATCCCCATGGATACCGTGTTCTGCGGAGAGGTGGGTCTGAGCGGCGAGATCCGGCCGGTGACGCGCACCGAGCAACGCATCGCAGAGGCCGAGAAATTGGGCTTCGCCCGGATCTTCATTCCCAAAGGGACCAAGGGAACGGGCGCCACCAAAGGCATCGAACTCGTTCAGGTCGGCATGGTGAACGAGGTGCTGGGGCAGTTGTTCGGATGAACGGCCCGATCGACCGTTCGAACAACCGCCCCAATACCCCCTACTGCACCACGATCCTTCCCGCCTGGGTCCGCTCGCCGTGGATGACCTGGTAGAGGTACACGCCCGGAGCAAGCACTTGCACGTTCAGCGGCAAGCGCAGTTCAGTGGCTTCCGTGATCATGTTCTCCTGCACGGTTGATACTGTCCGGCCGTCCAGGGACATCAGTGTCACGCTCAGCGCTTCGTTCTCCGAAAGACCGGTCAGGACCATGGTGGCTGCATCCATGACAGGGTTCGGGAACACGGTGACCTCAAGTGCATCCTCCAGAAGGATGTCCGCATCCTCTTCAACGGGCACTTCCACCTGCATTCCGGAAGCCGGACAGACCAGGTAACCGTTGCCTGGGGATCCTTGGTAATAGTTCAGGTTGATGGTCATGAGCGCATCGTTCAAGGTGTTGATCCCGTACGCGCTGGAGCACCCACCGATCGCCTGGTCCGCCTGGTTCACCAATTGCTGCACGGTCCATCCGGCGAAGGCCCCGGAAGCGATGACCATGTTCTTCAACAGCGCGGATGCAGGGCTGAAGGCAGCATTCAGTTCATCGAACCGGATGGACAGTTTCAACGCGACCAACTCGCCGGCCAGCGTGTTGCTATAGCTTGTCCCGGGGTTCGTGAGCGTTCCTGAGGGCAACACCGCCACATTGCCGTAGGTGGGAAGGAATGCAGCCACATCCGATGCGCTGGACAATCGCATCAAGCGGCTTCCACAACCGATGGTGAGGTAGGTGGAAGCGGGGAAGGCAGCGGCAAAATTGCTGTTCATGTAAGCCGCAGGATCATAACCATTGGATACGGCGCCCCATGAGCCTTGCGATTCGCCACGGATCCCTGTGCAAACAACGGTCGTGGGCAAGGTGATGCTCACCGTACCGTTCGAGCGACATCCAGTGGCGGTGGTGACCGATACGTTATAGGAACCGGATGCGGTGACCGTGGCCGTCGCCGTCGTCTGGGCCGGGGTGGTGCTCCAGGCGTAGGTGTAAGGGGCGGTTCCGCCCGATACGGAGACCGAGACCGTACCGCTGGCCGGAGACGCGCTCATGGTCAGAACAGGAAGAGCGGAAACGGTGACCGTAACAGCTGCAGAGGTGGTCGACACATTCGAAAGTGTGCGACGGACCGTGTAGTTTCCTGCAAGGCTTGCCGTGTAGCTCGTTGATGTCGCACCAGTGATGTCGGTACCGTTGCGTTGCCATTGGTAGGTGGCTCCACTGACCGTACTGGAGGTCAGGACAACGTTTCCTCCGGAACAGAAGGTGGTCGGCCCGTTGGGGCTGATCGTCACAGCCGTGGTTCCTCCCACGACCACATTCACCGCCGGTGAAGTGGAACTGCAACCGGAGACCGTTCGCACCACCGTGTAGCTTCCAGCCGTTGTGGCTGTGATCGTGTTCGATCCGGTGACACCGGTGATGGCCGTTCCATTGCGGTACCAAACAAAGGTGGAACCGTTGGTCCAGGTCGCATAGAGCGGAACACTACCCCCTTGGTTGAACGATGTGGGGCCATCCGGTGTGATCGTGGTCGCTGGAGCCGTACCGAGCGTCACTGCCACGGCACTGGATGTCGTGGAACAACCGGAGACCGTGCGACGCACCGTATAGCTTCCAGCCAGCGCAGCCGTGTAGCTGGAGGATATGGCGCCCGAGATCGTTGCACCATCGCGGTACCACGTGTAGGTGGACCCGGTGCCCGTGGTGGCATTCAGCACTACGTTACCACCACTGCAGAATGCCGTGGGTCCACCGGCAGTGATCGACACCGTTGGTCCCGCAGTGACCGTGACCGTCAGTGCGCTGGACGTCCCCGAGCAACCCGAAACGGTCCGCTGGACAGTATAGCTTCCTGCAAGGGATGCGGTATAGTTGGCGGCGGTCGCTCCACTGACCACTGCACCGTCGCGGTACCACACATAGGTCGACCCTGTTCCCGTGGACGCGCTCAATGCCACACTGCCACCGGAACAGAACGTGGTGGCACCACCTGCCGCGATGGACACCGATGGACCGGCCGTGACCGTGACAGAGACCGCACTGGAGGTGGCCGCACACCCGGAGACAGTGCGCCTTACCGTGTAGCTACCGGCCAACGTGGCCGTGTAACTGGCGGAGGAGGCGCCACTGATCACGGCACCATTACGATACCACTCGTAGGATGAACCCGAACCTGCGGTGGCATTCAGCACCACACTGCCGCCCGAGCAGAACGTGGTGGCACCACCCGCCGAGATCGAAGCGGTCGGCGCTGAACCCACGGTGACCGTGACCGCGCTGGAGCTCGCTGAACAACCACTGACGGTGCGCTGCACCGTGTAGCTGCCTGCCAGGGAGGCCGCGTAACTCGCGGCCGTGGCTCCGCTGATGGCGGTACCATTGCGGTACCATGCATAGGAGGAACCCGCACCCGTGGTCGCGTTCAGCACCACACTTCCACCGGTGCAGAACGCGGTGCTTCCTGCTGCAGTGATGGTCACGGTGCTGGTTACGGCGGTACCTGCGCACTGGCAGTTCGCATTGTAGACGTCGTTCGTCGTGCAGGCATTGCCATCGTTACAGGCTGTGCCTGGAAGAGCGCTGCCTCCGGCAACTCCGGCGCAATCCAGCACGGGTGAGCCCGATGCCGAAGCAGTGGCCAAGGCGCCCAGAGAGAGATCGTAATAACTGCCGCTCTGGGTCACCCGGAGCTTTACCGCACGCACCATGTACTGGCGCCCTTGCACATAGGGGATCGATCCGTCCTGGAAGGAGGTGCCCGTCACGGGCGAGGTGACCGATCGGGTGGCTACACCGCTGGTGGCATCGATGGAATACAGGTAATAACCAGCGACCGTTTCAGGGCTGGCGCTCCACGAGAAGGAGGCTGTGCCACCCACATTGTTGACGGCCAGGTTGGTCGGCGGAGCCACCATCTGCATGCGGAGCGAGGGGTCACCCATCAGGGCCAGGTGCACCCGTCCGATGGAGCCCTGCCATCCGTCGGTGAGCGGCGTATAGAGGCTGGCATTGTTCATGGTGCGCTGCACGCTGTAGCCGATGTTCTGGCCGATGCCCATGTGGTGGAAGTACCACGCCGGAATGGCCGCCCAGCAGTTCGTCAGTGCCTGACCGCTGGCCAGCGGTGCACGCAGGAAATTGTTCTTGTTGTCCCAATCACCGAAATAGCTTCCGAAGGACATGTTGAACACGCCGTTATTCTGTACGCCACCTGCATAGGTCTCTGTAGTGGCCACGTTATTGGCGCCGTTGAAGGTGAGCGTGCTGCCCACGTAAGCCTGTGAACCGCCACCGCTCGAATAGGTCCAGAGGTAGCTCTGTCCGTTCACATAGGTGTGGAACGCTTCACCATAGGGATAGGCAGTAGTGATGTTGGAGGACCCCACCAATGGCGCCAAATTGCGCCAAGCACTGGCCGCGAGCGGATTCGATACCCATTGCAGGTTGTCGAACACGAGGCCGCGCTCCTGCGGCGTGAAGCCTTTCACCTTGAAGCTGTGCACCTTGTTCAGGTATGCCCGGAGAAGCTCCACTTCGGATTGACCGAAGGCCGGCATGTCATACATGTCCACGCGACCCACCTGCAGTTCGAGGTCTGACGGGAACTGGGTCTGATCGAACTTGCCATCACCCAGCACGTTACGGTTCTCTGCGCGCTGGGCGGCGGAGTTGTTCACGGTATTGTCCGTCCATGTGCCGTTCAGCTCTCCGTAATACCCATCGCACGGCCAGGCGCCCGTGTGCTCGGAGTGACCATCGGGAGCTTGGTTGCCGGAGTAGGGAACGGGAACGTGACCCAACAGAAAGAGGGCCTTCACATTGGTCGGGTCACTATTGTAGTGGCCCGCCACGATACTGCGGATGCTGCTCACGGAAGCGGTGCGGCTCACATCGGTCCGGACCACGGACCAGCCATCGGCACGCAGGTCACGCTCCAACTGTTGGATCTCACTGGAGAGCGAGGAGGCCACGGTATTGTCCACCAACAGGACCATCTTACCCCGATGGTCGATCGCCGGCACTTCGATGCCCGTGGCGATGTATCCATTGCCCGTGACGCCACCTGCCACGCGCACGACACGATATTCGTAGGCGGTGCCGACCGACACACCGTTGTCCTGGTACTGCGTGGCCGTCGAGGATACGGTGGCCAGGGCGCTACCCCAGGTATTGGCGGCCAGCGTCTTTCGGTAGATCGTGATGGAGCTGGTGCTCGCCATGCTCGTCCAATTGATCGTGATCCGCGCAGGGGACGCTTGGACCGTTGCCGACAACTGGACCGCCGCCCGTTCCGAACTGGTCTGTGCGAACGCCGTTCCTGAAAACAGGAAGACCACCAGGAAGGTGGACCATTGAAGGACCGAATGGAAGTCTGAGAGGAGACCCTTGCCACGTGAGAACGGAAGAGCGGGCCTGCTTGGGTGAACGGAGCCGGTGCGACGATCCGGAAAAGAGTCGTTCAGGGAAGATGCGTTCATGCGTGGAAGTCTGTCCGAGTACCTGGTGAGAACCAAAGTTCCGCATTGCGAGCCCCGCAAAATGCTCCAAAACCCTTGCGGGACTAGCTATTGAGCACCTTTCAGCGGGCCATCTGGCCGATTCATCGGGAAGTGCCCCGGCCTTGTCCGGCAAATGCATGGTTCTGTCCGATCGGGGGGAATTCCGACCAACCGCCCCGGTTCCCCGCTCAATGGGATCACGCTTGGCTCACCCGTGCCTCCATGCCACGGGCAGCCCACAGCCCCATGGCAAAAGCACCCTGCAATAGGAAGCCTCCCGTAGGAGCATCCGTATCCAGCATTTCTCCAGCAACAAAAAGATGCGGATGCCCCACCAATGACAGGTCCGGAGCCACCTCGGATAGCGCGATGCCGCCCACCGTGCTGATGGCCTCGTCCAACGGCCGAAGGGCCGTGATCGGAATGCGGACGTGTTTGATATCATGCGCCCAGGTGCGTCCGTCCAGATAGCGGTCCAGCGGTGTGAAGGCCTTGAAGAGCGCAAGGGCCGGGCGGTCCAAGCGCAACGCGGCAGGGCGCTCCTTCCACGCCGCATCGCTGATCTTGCGGTCGATCTGCTCTTCCGACAGATCGGGTTTCAGATCGATGAAAAGCTCCGCGCGCCCCTTCGCCAGGGCCTCCCGCAGCGCTGGCACCAGCGGATAGATGGCATTGCCTTCCAGACCGTGATCGGTGATGGTGACCTCGCCACGAACGGTGCGCCCTGCGGTCTGCAACACCACGTTCTTCAAGGGTTTTCCCGCATGCGGCTGCAGGGAACCCGGCAGCTGGCACTCCACACCACAGTTGCTGGCGACGAAGGGTACAGTGCTGACACCGATGGCTTCGAAGTGGGCACGCCAGCCACCCGTGGAACCGGTCTTCGGCCATGAGGCCCCACCCAGCGCGAACAGGACTGCCTGCGCCTCGACGGGGATCCGTTCCCCCTCTCGCTCCACCAACGGGCGGACCTGCTCGTCAAAGCCCACGAAGGTGTGCTGCAGGTGGATCTGGACACCACGCTTCTCCAGGCGTTCGCGCATGGCCGCGAGGACCTCGGCCGGCTTGATGGTCCGCTCGGGGAACACCCGGCCACTGCTGCCCACGTAGGTGGGAACACCGAGCTCCGCCAACCATTTCCGAAGGTCCGCAGACCCGAAGGCTTCCAGCATGGGCTGCATGAACGCCTTCGGTGTGAAGTGATCGAACAGTTCCTCTCCCACCGCCTGGTTGGTGATGTTCAGCCCACCATCACCGGCCACCAGGAACTTTCGGCCCAAAAGACGGCCCTGCTCGTAGAGGTGCACCTCATGCATTGCCGCAAGAGCCCCCGCAGCTATGAGGCCTGCCGGTCCACCGCCAATGATCGCCACCTGTGTCATGGCGGCGAAGCTATCCCAGTGCTGCTGCATTCACACCATGGCGCAAAGCGGAACAAGGGCGAAGCGCTGTACCACACCTGCGGGCATTCACGCCGCTTGGCCTTCGCGGCTCAGAGCCCGTTCAATGAGCGCATGGCCAACCTCTTCTTCCGCTACCATCCGCAACCGCATCCCACAGCGGTGTTCCTGGAGGTCGCGGATGCCCGGGCCTGGCTCACCACCGCGGCACCGCAGCCTTCCCTGTCCTGATCATTGGTCAGGGTCCACCGACCGCCGGGGTCAGTCCTTCACCATGTTGTACAGCTCCTTGAGGTCGGGTGCGAGGATGATCTCGATACGCCGGTTCTTGGACTTGTCCGCTGCATCCACCGGCATGTACTCGCTGCGTCCGGCCGCGGTCATCCGAAGCGGGTCCATCGAGCTGGTCTCCTGCATGATGCGCACCACACTGGTGGCCCTCATGACACTGAGGTCCCAGTTATCCTTCACGGCACCAGAGGACATCACCTTGTCCGTATCGGTATGGCCTTCCACCAGGACGTTCAGGTCCTTCTCGTTCTCGACCGCCTTGGCCAATTTGCCGATGAGCTCACGGCCCTTGCCATCCACCGCATAGCTGCCGCTGGGGAAAAGGAGCTTGTTGTCCATGCTCACGTAGATCCGACCGTTGCGCTGCTCGACCGTAAGGCCCTTGCCCTCGAAGCCGGTGAGGGCCTGACTGACCCGTTCCTTGAGCGCCTTCATGGCCGCATCCTTGGCGGCCAGCTCGGCCTGCAGTTCGGCCAGGAGTGCCTCGCGGTCGGCCAAGGCAGCCTGCTTCGCACTGATCTCCAAAGCCAGCGCGCTCAAGGAATCCTCCTTGTTCATCAGGTCAAGGCGCACTGCCTCCAGGTCGGTGAGCAACTTCCTGTTCTCACTGCGATCGCCCGCCATCAGCTTGCTGTATTTGTCCAGCAGCTCATTGTTCAGCAGGTTGATCTTGTCGTACTGGACGGTCATCTGGCGCAGCGACCCGCCGAGCACGGTCGTGTCTCGCATGAGCTCGCCCACCCGCTTCGTGTTCGCCTCATCACGGGCCTTCATCTCGTCCATGGCCGACTGGGCATCGCGCGCCCTGGCATTGGAGGCATCCACTTCGGCCTGCATGGCGCGGACCTTATTCTCGGACTCCTGGAACTTACGGGCCGGGACGCAGGCCATCAGTGTGATGGACAGGAGCAGGAATGTGGGCAGTGTGCGAGATGCTGAGGCCATTGAGGAACGTGGTTGAAGTGGGACGATCAAAGGTGGCGGTGGTCACCGGACCAGAGGGCGCAACGCAACATTATTTTTGAACAGTGCGTTCAGCCTATTGAAGAGACGGACGGCCATGGGACCAACAGGACTTTCCAAGGATTGGGCCACCATGCCCGCATTCGACCTCGAACTCAAACGATACCTCCTCCTGGGGTATCTGAAACGCGTGCAGGAACACTTTGGCCAGTGCAAGTTGTACCCCTACCTGCAGGACCTGCGTGAACGACATGCCGAACTGGTGGCCTTGCGCCGCAGCAAGGACGATATGCAATGGGCCCTTCAAGGTGCACTGATCGGATTCGATCCGGAGACAGGCGCTCCAAAACATGAACGGTTGAAAGACGAGGTGCCGCTAAAGGTGATCGATGACATACTTGACCTGGCCATCCCGAAATTGGAGCGATCCCTGACGCGGGGCGTGCAATTGCACCAGGAGCTCGCCCAACAGATCCAATTTGTCCCGATCGGGGTACAGCCGCTGGACCTGCGTACAGGCTGGCTGATGATGCGGACATTGGAGGAGGTACGCGTATATGCCTATACGATCCCCTGGGTACAGGCCACCACCAGCTGGGATGGTCAGCAGGCCGTGCGAACGAACTATGTCAGCACCTTTCCACTGGGGCTGAGCTGTTCCTACGAGCACATCCGCAGCGAACTGCTCCGTGGCCACCATCATCTCCCACTGGCCGCGACCTTCGCGCTGGAATGTCCGGTCCCCCTGCCCTGCATGGAAACGTTCATTCCCTTGGCCAAGGAACGGGTTTATGAGGTCTTTACGGCAGGTTCTTCTGCGAGCCCATGACGGACCGGTCGAACCAGGCACCACGCAGTTCGATGAAATCCATGCCGTTGATCGGCAGATCCCGCACCCAGGGCTGCAACACACGCACCGTCCGCTCGTGGTACAACGGGATCACCACCATATCCTCCATGAGCTGGCGCTCGGCCTTGGCCAGCAGGCCCATTCGTTCGGTGCGGTCCGCAGTGATCTGGGCCTTGGCGAAGTAGGCATCGAAGCGTTCGTCGGCGTAACGGGTGCTGTTGAGGTAGGAAGGTGCCGTACTGTCCGCCGGCGCATTGCGTCCATAGAACATGGCGAGGAAGTTCTCAGGGTCCGGATGATCCGCCACCCATCCCTCCCGCCAGAACTGGGACTGTGAGCGATCTACCCGTTCGAAATGCTGGTCGGCAGGAAGCACGGTGATGACGGCACTGACACCCAGCACTTTCTCCAACATGGTCTGCACCACACCCGCCACCCGCACGTAACCAAAACCATCACTGTTCACCTGCAGGAAGACCGATGGAAGGCCCCTGCCATCGGGGTATCCGGCAGCCGCCAATAGGGACCGCGCTGCTTCGGGGTCATAGGCGGTCCTGGGGACGGAATCGTAGGGATAATCGGCGAATCCCGGAGGCACCACCCCATGCTCCGCGGCCACCGCAAGACCATTGAGCACGCTGTCAACCAAGGTCCGCCGGTCGATGGCCATGGAGAACGCCTGGCGTACCCTGAGCTCCTGGAAAGGTGCCATCCGTCGGTTGAATCCATAGAACTGTACGGACAAGCCCGGCGTGGACTGCACCACGTAACGACCGTCGGCGTAAGTATCCAGTACCTGCGTGCGTTCAACCGGCAACTCGCTGACCATGGACAGGCGCCCCTTCTCGAACCCATCCAGCTCCACGTTCTTGTCCTTCTCGAAGGTGTACCTCACCGCGTCGAGAAAAGGGAGCGTGTTACCCAGTTCATCACTGCCCCAGTATCGCTCGTTCCGCTCCAGGATCAACGATGTTCCATGCTTGAAGGACTTCACCCGGAAGGCGCCTGTGCCCACGGGGTGCCATGGGACCTCCTTGCCATAGTGCGCCACCATCTCCGCCGGATAGATCCAACAACCTTGGTGGGCAAGCACTTGAAGGAAACCCGGGGTCGGGGAATTCAATGTGATGCGGACCCGCCCGTCATCGGTCACTTCCAGGCCTTTCACCGGTGGGGCCGGCTCTCCGCGGGCCACGGCATTGACCCTTGTGCTGACACCCACCACGAGATCCTGAAAGAGCCAATCCAACAGGTTCATCTCGCCGGGCGTGCTCAAGGCCGTGAAGCAGTCAACGATGTCCTCCGGCTTCACCTCCCGACCTTCGCCATTGACGAAACACGGATCATCGTGGAAACGCACCCCCTTCCGCAGCGTGAAGGTGTATCGGGTACCAGTGACATCCACCTCCCATTCGGTGGCCAACGCTGGCTTGATGGAGAGGTCCGTGGGGTCGAGGCGCACGAGCCCTTCGAAGATCTGGGCACCGATGCGGTGTGCCGGCAACTGGGTCAGGCTCAGCGGGAACAACCCTCTCACCTCGGCGGCCTCGTTGATGTTGAACACCCCGCCGTAGGTCTTTCCACCAACGCCTTCGCGCGACCGGACCTCGACAGGGCCCTCCGTGCAGGCCGCGGGAAGGAGGCCCATCAACACTATTCCCAGTACCCCCTTTGTGTGCATGCCCATGGCTGAGGGGTAAATGTATCCGGAGCCCGGATGTGGCTCCCACCGGTATCTTGTGGACCATCAACAACCCTTTGGTGAAGAAGCTCGACCGGTGGGTGCCCTTCGGATAATTTTCGCGCTCCCTCTCCGTATGTCCCATGTGTGCTTTGTTCCTCCACGTGTGATGGTTCCCCGATC
The DNA here is from genome assembly GCA_945872795.1 of Chryseobacterium gleum. Taxonomy (GTDB): domain Bacteria; phylum Bacteroidota; class Bacteroidia; order Flavobacteriales_F; family PHOS-HE28; genus PHOS-HE28. The sequence continues at coordinate 19,831 of CAMCAZ010000009.1, read as the reverse complement.
CGTCTTGAACTGGATCAGGATATGGACCATGGCATGTGGGGTGCTGATGGCCCCCCTGTTATGGGCTCAACAGCCATCCAACCTGCGCGAGCGATGGGTGCGACCGCAAGGGGACACCCTGCGGATCGATACGCTGAGCCTCGTCCCTGGCAGCGTTCAGCTGATGCACGGCGATTCGGTGGTGGACCCCGACACCTATTGGACCGATTCCTACCATTCCATGGTGGTATGGCCCGGCGCCCCGGATTCGGTGCTGATCCGGTACCGGGTGATGCCTTTGTTGTTGGGCGGTGTGCGGAACCATAAGGACCCGAACCGACTGCTCACCCAGAGCACCGACCGCATTGACCCCTTCAAGTACGAACCTCCCAAGGCCACGGACGACCTGATCGGGATGCGCGGCCTGCAGCGATCCGGCAGCATCTCGCGCGGCGTGCTTTTCGGGAACAACCAGGACCTGTCCGTGAACTCCACGCTGAACCTTGAACTGAGCGGTCGACTGAGCGACAGGATCGGGGTGGTGGCCTCCGTCACGGACAACAACATTCCGATCCAGGCCGGGGGGAATACGGCCGAGCTTCAGGACTTCGACCAGGTCTTCATCAAGCTCTTCGAGGAGCAGGAAGGCGCCCCGGGAAATGCCTGGGAACTGATCGCGGGGGACTTCGTTCTCCAACGTCCGACCAGTCACTTCCTCACCTACCTCAAGAAAAGCAAGGGCCTGAGCTTCGACAGCCGGACGAGGATGGGGAAGGCCACGGGCAAGGCCGGCACCAGCATCGCCATCAGCAAGGGCAAATTCGCCCGCAACGTGATCCAGGGCGTCGAGGGCGTCCAGGGCCCCTACCGGCTACGCGGCAACGAGGGCGAGCTCTTCGTCATCGTCCTTTCCGGCACCGAGCGCGTGTTCGTCGATGGCCAACTGCTTATCCGCGGACAGGAGAACGACTATGTCATCGACTACAACACCGCGGAGCTGACCTTCACGGCCAAACGCCTGATCACCAAGGATCGTCGGATCACCGTGGAGTTCCAGTATTCGGACAAGAACTACGCCCGGTCCATGGTCCGCGTCAACAGCGATACGGAGATCGGGAAGAGCACCATCCGCTTCAACCTGTTCAGCGAGCAGGACCATCGCAACCAGCCCCTGCAGCAACAGTTGAGCGAGGAGGAGCGCGAAGTGTTGCGTCTGGCCGGGGACGATCCGCTCGCCGCCACCGTGAACGGCGTCGACAGCACGGGATTCCTCACGGACCAGGTGCTTTACGGACAACGGGATTCGCTGGGCTATTCCCCGGTGTACGTCTATTCCACCTCGCCGGACAGTGCCTACCTGCGTATCACGTTCACCGCTGTGGGAACGGGGAACGGTGATTATGTGCAGCAGGAATTCACCCCGAACGGAAGGGTCTTCCGGTGGGTGGCGCCGGATACGATCAACGGCATCATCGTGCGACGCGGCGACCATGTGCCGCTCCGGGTGCTGATCGCCCCCCGTTCGCAGCAGTTGATCACGCTCGGTGCGGACCACCGCTTCAGCGACCGCACCAAGGCCAGGGTTGAGGTGGCCTTCAGCAACAACGACAGGAACACCTTCAGCGCCTTGGATGAGGCCGACGACCAGGGCCTTGGCTTCATGGCCGGCTTCGAGCATGCCATTCCCACTGGAGGTCGCGATACCACCCTGCAGTGGACCATCAACGGTGACGTGGAGGCCATCAGCCGGGATTTCCAGTTCGTGGAGCGTTACCGGCCCGTGGAGTTCGAGCGGAACTGGAACATCCTGGGTGCGACGTTGCCTGGTGACCAACTGCTGGCCAGCACCTATGCGGGCATCCGCGGGAAAAAGCTCGGCAGTGCGCGGATCGGCCTTGGCACCCTGTACATCGGCGAAGGCTTTGAGGGTTGGATGCAGCAGGCCCAAAGCGATCTCCATTGGAAGCACACCGACCTCACCGGACAGGCCAGTCGACTGCTCACCTCGGGCGATCGTGCCAGTGATTTCATCCGTCACAAGGCGCAGATCAGGCAGCGGTTCAAGAAGGTCACCTTGGGGTTCCTGGACGAGTATGAGTACAACCGCTTCAAGCCGGATACCAGCGCGGTGCTCCTCCCAGGGAGCTATCGTTTTCACGATTGGGAGGCCTTCGCGCAGAGCCCCGACAGTGCCCGGAACCGATGGCGTCTGAGCGGTGGACAGCGCTATGAGCAGGCGCTGAGCAACGGAGCACTGGCGCCCAGTACCGAGGCCACCGCGTACGCTCTTGACCTGGGCCTGGGCAAAGACCCCCGGAACCGCGTGGCCACGCGCTTCACCTACCGGCGTCTGGAGGTCCTGGACTCGCTACTGACCGCACAAGAGCCCGAGAACACCTACCTGGTGCAGTTGGACTACGATGCCACCCTGTGGAAAGGTGTGGCGGTCTTCGACCTCTTCTATGAGTTCGGGTCGGGGCTGGAACAACGGCGGGAATACATCTATGTGGAAGTGCCCAGCGGCCAGGGGCTTTACATCTGGAACGATTACAACGGAAACGGCATCAAGGACCTGAACGAGTTCGAACTGGCCAACTTCAGCTATGAGGCCAACTACCTGCGCGTCTTCGTTCCCAGCAACAGTTATGTGCGCTCGTTCAGCAACCAGTTCAGCAGTGCGCTGGACCTGAGGCCGGGCGTGATCTGGGCCGATGCGGAGGGACTGCGGCGCTTCATCGGGAAGTTCTCCGACCTGGCGTCCTTCCGCGTGGACCGCCGCACCGGCACATCGGAGGTGGGCACGGCGCTGAACCCCTTCATCGCCGACATTCTGGACACTGCACTCACGGCCTACAGTTCATCCGCACGGAACAACTTCTATTACGACCGGACCAGCCGAAACTGGAGCATCGACCACGCCTGGCAACGTGACCAGAGCCGATCGTTGCTGCTCAATGGCTACGAATCGCGATCGCGCAACCTGAACACGGTGCACGTCCGCTGGAACACCACCCGCCAGTGGACCCTCGAAATGGAGGGCGAACGTGGACGCATCAGCAACAGCTCAGACCTGTTGGCGGGACGCACCTATGCCATCGACCAGGAGGGCCTGAAACCCAAGCTCACCTGGCAGCCGAACACCTCGCTAAGAGCCATCCTGACCTTCAAGTACACGGAAAAACAGAACCGGCCCGAGTTCGGCAACGAGCAGGCCACGCTGCAGGACCTGGGGGTGGAACTGCGCTACAATACCGCCGGAAAAGGCAGCATACTGGGAACAGTGAACTATGTCGACATCACCTTCGAAGGAGAGGCCAACTCGCCCTTGGGCAACGAGCTGCTTGGAGGGTTGAAGCCCGGGACCAACATGACCTGGAGCCTCAGCGTGCAGCGCAACCTGAGCAACAACCTCCAGGTGGACATCACCTACAACGGTCGACGATCGGACGATGTGCCCATCATCCACGTGGGTGGTGCACAGGTCAGGGCCTTCTTCTGAAACCTGATCCTATTTCAGATTGAAGTTCGCCTTGGAGACCAGGGCTCCCGCCTCATAGACCTCCACGATGTACTGGCCGGTGCGTAGTTCGCTGGTGCCGGTCCAGAAGATGCACACATCCACGGGCTGGTTCTGGTAGTTCACCTCACGCCGGGCGCTGAACTCCCCTTCCACCCCATTGAACTTGAAGCGATTGTCGCCGTCGGTAGCGGGCAGCACGGTGCCATCGGGGCTGATCACCCGCATGTACAAGGTCTTGTCGCCCGCATTGGTCACCCGGTTCTCGCCCAGGGTGAAGCAGCACTTCACCATTTCGGCTTTGTTCGCGCGGTCGGTCTCCACCTGCTTGCCATTGTTGCGCATGAACAGCGCGCCGGCGTTGATGGTGGTGGTGTGCAGCACACTGCCCTTGGAGATCTTGCCCTCCAGTTCCTGCTTCTGGGTGGTGAGGGCGTCCTTCTGGGCCTTCTCCTCGCCCAGCTCCTGCTTGATGGTCAGGTTCTCTGCGGTGAGCAGCTGGTTGGCCTGGTTCAGGGAGTCGATGGTGGCCACATAGCCCTTCATGATCTTCCGCAGGGTCTCTGCTTCCTTCTTGGCCTTGGAGAGGTCGTAGTTGCCCCGCTTCACACGGTCCAACAGCTCACCGATCTGGGCCTTCTGGGCCTCCATCTCGGTGGTGAGCTGGTCGTTCTCGGTCTTCAGCGTGTCGTAGCTGGCGAGCATGTTCTCCAACAGGTGCGTCACATTGTCCTTCTCACTGGAGATGGCCTGGACCTGCTCCTGGGTCTGCTCCACCTCCTTGCCGCGCTGCATCAACATCCACAGCATGACGACGTTGCTGATCAACAGCAATACCACCAAGAGGAGCAGGCCGGTGTTCGAGCGGTTCTTCTTTTCACCCTGAGGGCTGGTGCTGCTGTTCTGGTCCATGGGTCGAGATATCGGTTGGGTCCGCTAAATTACGGGCACCATTCCGGCCCCATCCCAAGGAACGGGGCGCTTATCAACAAAGTATTGAACCCGCAGAAGGCCACCATTGCCACCTGGGTCGATGACCTGATCGGCCTGTTCATCCCCCGGCTCTGTCCCGGCTGCGACGATGCCCTGATGGGCTTCGAGGAGGTAGTGTGCCTGAACTGCCTTTCCGACCTGCCCCGCACGCGCTTCCACGACGACCCGAACAACAAGGTGGAACAGCTCTTCTGGGGCAAGGTGCCGCTGGTGGCCGCCAGTGCGTTCCTGCAGTTCTCACGCTCCGGGAAGGTGCAGCACATGCTTCACCAACTGAAATATGCGCAGGACCGGAAGGTGGGGCTCTTCCTGGGGAAGCTCATGGCGCAGGAACTGCGCGAGTCGACCCGCTTCCAGGATGTGGACACTTTCATGCCTGTGCCCCTGCACCCCAAAAAGGAGCGCAAACGGGGATTCAACCAAAGCCAGGTGCTGGTGGACGGCATGTGCGAGGTGTGGCCCTTGGAAGTGGCCGGTCGCGACCTCATGCGCGTGGTGAAGACCCCATCACAGACCAGGCGCGGCCGCATGGACCGCTGGATGAACGTAAAGGAGGCCTTTCATCTGCCCGACCCGGAGGCCCTGCGCGACCGCCATGTGCTGCTCGTGGATGATGTGGTGACGACCGGTGCCACCATCGAGGGTTGCGTGAAGGCCTTGAGCGGGGTTCCGGGGATCCGGATCAGCCTGTTCACTGCGGCGTGTGCCTGAGGGGGTACTTTTGCGCGCTCCCCCATGTCCGGAACCATCATCATCCCCGAGGCGCTCGACCGTCGATCACGCTACGCAGCACTGCTCCCCCAAGTGGAGGCGCTGATGGCGGGAGAGACCGACGCGATCGCCGCCATGGCCAACCTTTCCGCTGCCTTGCACACAGCCTTCGGCTGGCACTGGGTGGGCTTCTACCGGGTGATCGGTGAGGAACTGGTCCTTGGGCCTTTCCAAGGGCCGGTGGCCTGCAACCGTATCGCGTTCGGTAAGGGTGTTTGCGGAACGGCCTGGTCCGAAGGGCGCACCCAGGTGGTGCCGGATGTGGACCTGTTCCCCGGACATATCGCCTGCAGTGCCCTTTCCCGTTCGGAGATCGTGATCCCCCTGATCGGTAAAGCGGGCAAGGTGGAAGCCGTACTGGACGTTGACAGCGCACACCTGAACGACTTCGACCACGACGATGCCGAGCAGCTCGCAGCCCTATGCCGACGACTGGAAACCCTGCTGTGACCCCATGCGCGCCACAGCCCGCCTGCTGATCCCCACCCTCCTGCTCACCGCCTGCGCCCAAGTGGGCGAACTGAGCGGAGGAGAAAAGGACAGCAGTGCACCCCGCCTGCTGCGCTCGATCCCCGAGCAGGCCGGTACCGGATTCAGCGGCGACCGCATCCTGCTGGAGTTCGATGAACGGATCCAACTGGACCGGGTCCGGGACCGCCTGCTGGTCTCCCCACCGTTGAGCACCGCCCCGACCGTGCGTCTATCCGGGGCTCGTTCCGTGGAGATCCTGTTGAACGCTCCCTTGGAGGAGGACCGGACCTACACCTTCAGCATCGGTGAGGCCGTGAAGGACCTCACGGAAGGGAACCAGGCATCGGGCCTTGACCTCGTGTTCTCTACTGGCGATGTGCTGGACAGCCTGAACCTCGCGGGATCCGTGCTCAATGCCTTCAGTGGCAGACCGGAGAAGGACGCGCTCGTGGTCGCCTACCTCCAAGGCGATACCGCCTCGTTCCGCAGCGGCAGACCCTTGTATGCCACCCGCTCGGACCAGCTGGGGCAGTTCGTTCTCCGGCACCTGCGCGCTGGGAGCTATGAGCTTCATGCCTTGCGTGATCAGAACACGAACTACCGCTATGACCTGCCGAACGAGGAGATCGCACTGCTCGATCGTGCAGTGGTCTCCGGTCCGCTGGACAGCACCATCACCGCCCACGTTCTACGCCTCTTTCCGGAACCCAGTACCACACAGCGTGTCCGGGAATACCGGGTGGAGCCGGATGGTGCCTTTCGGGTGACCCTGGCCTTGCCAGCCCAGCAGGCCAAGTTGCGGGATATCGCTCGCACAGGCGGCTCCCTGAACTGGACAACGGAATGGAGCACCCGCAGGGATACGGTGATGCTGTGGCCTTCGGATACCACGGCGCTGAAGGAGGGTAACTATGAGCTCGCCCTTGATGGGGTGGCGGTGGATACCCTGCGCTATCGACCCCTGGGCAGGATGCCGTTCAACACCTCTGTGCGTGTGCGCACCATCGATGAGGGCAGGGATGCACTGGTGAAGATGATCAGCTCCCGCCCGATCGTCTCGTATGACACCGCGCGCATGACGTTGAGCGTGGACAGTGTTCCCCTCGCCTTCACCGTGGAACGGGACAGTGTTGACCAGCGTACCCTCAAGCTCCGCAGTGCCCTGCGGGCCGGTGACAACGCTCGCCTGACGCTGCTTCCCAAGGCGGTGCGCGACATCTATGGTGGGAGCAACGACACCCTGGTCAGCTCCTTGGGCCGCGCAGCCGATAAAGCGACCGGAACGCTCCGGATCGCCATCGTCACGCCTACTGAAACCTCCGGTTCCTACATCCTGGCATTGATGGATGCTCAAGGCCGTGCGGTGCGCAGCGATGTGCTGAGCAACGGGGGAACAACGCTGACCTGGGAACGCATTCCACCAGGCACCTACGAGGTGCGATGCATCGCTGATGCGGACCTGAACGGGCGTTGGGATGAAGGGTCCTTGGCCGCGCGGCGCATGCCGGAAATGGTCTTTCGACATCCGGAACCGGTGAACGTGCGGGCCGGCTGGGACCTCCGCGTGGATTGGGTGCTTCCGTAGCCCTGCCTTCGTCGTTGCGGGTCGCCGATCCATCGACCGGAACCCTGGCTTCATTCGTGCCGTAGAACGGTCGCCACCTCCCCTGCTCCGGAGGTGATGGCCCATGCAAGAACGCTCGATCAAACCGGCCCCACAGTTCCTGTCCGTCCTGGCATTCCTGCTGGTATCTGCCCTGTGCGGAACGACCGTCCATGCCCAGGATGGTTCGCTGCCCACGCGCGGAACCCGGTTCTGGACCGGATTCATGCAGAACGGGTTCGGGGCACAGAGCCTGAAGCTCCACATCATGAGCACCGTGGCCACGCAGGGGACGATCAGCATCCCCGGCAATGGCTGGAGCACGAGCTTCACGGTGGGGGCGAATTCCGTTTCCGTCATCAATGTCCCCCTATTCGCCGAAAGCGCCGGATCGGGTGTAGTGGCGGCCAAGGGTATCCTGGTCACCAGTCAGGACAGCATCGACCTGTACTCGAGCAGCTTCCAGAACTACACGCACGACCTCAGCCAGTTGCTGCCGGAGACCTCCTTGGGATCATCCTATCGCGTGGACGCCTATCAGGGTCTTCCCAACTTCAACAACCTGCACCGCAGTGAATTCCTGGTGGTGGCCACGGCTGACGGCACCCAGGTAAGGATCACCCCAGCGGCCTTGACCGCCGATGGTAGGCCCGCGAACGTGCCGTTCACCGTGGACCTGAACGCCGGAGAGAGCTACCAAGTGCAGGCCGCCTTGGACGTTGCCGACCTTACGGGATCGACCGTGGAGGCGACAGAGGCCAGTGGCGCCTGCAGGCCCTTCGTCGTCATCGGTGGATCGATGTGCGCCTCCGCCCCGGGGAGCTGCTCGGCGTGTGATGCCATCTTCGACCAACTGCTGCCCCGGTCCGCATGGGGTACGCGCTATTTCACCGTGCCCATCAATGGCGTGATCACCGCCACCTACCGCATCATGGCCGATGTGGACAACACCACCGTGACCATTGACGGCAACACGACCGTGACGCTGAACGCCGGTCAGCGCCACGAAGTGAACGGCAGCAATGTTCCCGTCTGCATCGAGGCCAGCGCGCCGGTCAGTGTGGTGCAACTGCTGGAGGGCTACCTCTGTGCGGGCAACGGCGACCCATCGCTGATGGTGCTATCTCCCGCGGACCGCATTTCGAGAACGGCCTCCTTCCATGCCTCGGGAACAGCCCAGGTGAACCAGTACAGCGTCAGTGTGGTCGTCCCCACGAACAGCATCGGTCAGTTGACGCTGGACGGAACGGTGGTCAGCTCGTCCCTGTTCCAAGCCTATGCCGGCTGCACCGACCGGTCCCACGCCAAGATCCCGATGGGCTCGGGCGTTCATCGCCTGGCATCACCCGCTGGTTTCCAGGCCTACCTCTTCGGCATCGGTTATGGGGAGAGCTACGCGAGCTCGGTGAACAGCATCAGCGCCCCCCCGGTGCAGCAGGACTCCATCGTCTGCGGGGGTGGCAGCATCACCTTGCAGGCACCCATCCCCTTGAACAACGCCACCTGGACCGTGCTGAGCGATCCAGGGACCGTCATCGGTACCGGCCTCTCGTTAACAGTGACCCCGACCGCCAGTGATAGTTATGTGGTCAGCGGCGAACTGGCCGTGAGCGGTTGTCCACGTACGTTCACCTTTCACGTAGGTATCCCGCTGACCCTGCCCACGCTGCTCACCGCCAACGACCAGCCAAGCATCTCCGTCTGCCAATATGAGGCCGTTCAGCTCGCGCTGGACCCGCCGCCCGATCCGGCCTGGTTCGACATTGAATGGTGGCCGGCCAGTTCACTGAGCGATCCGAACAGTACCACCCCGATCGCCACCCCACAGGCCACCACCTGGTACAAGGTCTCGGTGACGAGCCCCAGCGGTTGCGGCACCATGCTGGACAGCATCCTCGTTACCGTCGCACCCGCGCAGATCATCCAGTTGGATGTGACAGCCACACCCGACACCATCTGCCAGGGAACATCGGCGCAGTTGAACAGTCAGGCCCTGCGGGTGATGGCCTCCGACAACTTCGATGGTGGGTCATCCCCCACCTGGACCGCCATTCAGGGAGGAACACCCTCCAACATCTGCGGAAGCCACAGCGGCCTCGCCCTGCGCTTCAATGGGAATGGTGCACGCTATGCACAGACCGTGGGGATCAACACGAGCGGAGGTGGCGAGGTCCGGTTCCGCCTGATGATCGCACAAGGCACCGCCCCCTGCGACAATGCCGACCCCGGCGAAGGGGTGGTGCTGGAATACTCCACCAACAACGGGCTCAACTGGTCGAACATGGCCTCTTTCGGTCAGGACGGCTATGGCGCCTTCACGCCGATCGAAGCGGTCATCCCCGCACCGGCACAGAGCGGCAACACCATGTTCCGCATCCGCCAGCTCGCCAACTCCGGTGTGGACCAGGACAACTGGGCGATCGATGAGTTCTTCGTGACCCGCTACGACAGCGCCTGGCTCAGCTATGCATGGTCGGGCACCGGTGTCGCCTCCCCGGCTGCGTTCACCTCATCGGCCACCCCCACCACATCAGGCTGGTACACCCTATCCGGCACAGACCCCACGGCAGGCTGCATCTATTCGGATTCGATCTACATCCATGTCGACCCGGCGTTCTCGATCAGCCTTCCGAACGACACGACCCTGTGCGCGGTGAACGGCATGCCCCTGCAAGCGATCCCCTCCTTCGCCACGGACATCACCTACAGTTGGACACCGAACAACGGGTCGCTGAGCAGCACCACCTCGGGTACCACCATCGCCACGCCGCAGACCACCACCACCTACACCGTGCAGGCCACTACGGCCAGCGGCTGCGCGGACAGTGACGCCATCACCATCACCGTGGGACAATTGTTGGACCTGGTGGTCAACGCCGATCAGGACACCATCTGCCAGGGACAGTCCGTTGCCCTCACTGCGATCGCCACGGGTGGCACGGGCCTGAGTTATACATGGACCGGTGGAACGATCAGCAACCCCGGTTCGGCGACACCAACTGCACAACCCAACGCCACCACGACCTACACCTGCACGGTGACACACATGGCCAGTGGCTGCTCCCTTTCCGGCTCCACCACCATCGTTGTCACCACGGGCTACGTGGTGAACGCCGGACCGGACCTGAGCGAATGCAGTTTGTTGGGCCAGGAGCTGAACGTGACGCACAACATCCCGAACCCGACCTACTCTTGGACGCCGGCAAGCCACCTGAATGCGGCCAACATCCAATCCCCGACGATCCTGGTGGATGAAAGCACGGTGCTCACGGTCACCGTTACCGATGTGAACGGCTGTTCGGCCATGGACCAGATCACCGCGACCCGCGCCTTCGAGAACGTGCCGACCCAACAATCCATGGTGGCCTGCGCCAACGTACCACCCACATTGACGGCCCCTGCAACGGCGGACGGTTACGCATGGAATACGGGTGCGACCACTGCGGGCATCGTACCGAGCGCCAGTGGGGCATTTACTGTGACCATGACGGATGCACAGGGATGTGAGGCCTTCACCACGTTCAACGTGCTGCTCAACCCGCTGCCCGTGATCGACCTCGGACCCGATCTGGCGATCTGCGGCTCCACGCCTCAGGTGCTGAACGCAGCGAACAGCGGTTCGAGCTACCTCTGGAGCACCGGAGCCACCTCGCAGACCATCTCCGTGACCAACAACGGCACCTACAGCGTGCTGGTGACCAACATCAACAACTGCGCGGCAAGTGATGCCGTGAACGTGGTGTTCAATTCCCTACCCACGGATGTGCTGCAGGATGTTACGGCCTGCGCCACTGCTCCGGTCATGCTGGATGCCGGGAATCCGGGATCGACCTACCTGTGGAACGACGGAGCCACCTCGCAGACGGTGGAGGTGGGCACCAGCGGAACGTACACCGTGACCATCACCTCGGCACAGGGCTGCTCGAGCACCGCTTCGGCCGATGTCGCTCTGGTCGAACCTCCGGTGGTGGAACTTGGTCCCGACACAGCGATCTGTTCAGGCACTTCGATCGAACTGGTCGGGGCCCTTACTGGCGCGGGCCTGCAGTACCTCTGGAGCACTGGGGCCAGCACTCCCACCATCACTGTCGACCAAGCGGGGACCTACAGCCTCACGGTCACCAACGGACCCTGCACCGTGACGGATGACGTTCAGGTCGCGCTCATCGCAGCACCTGTGGATGTGCTCACCAACGTCACACAGTGCATCGACATCCCCCTTGTCCTCAATGCCGGTAACGTCGGCAGCACCTACCTATGGAACACCGGCGCCACCACGGCCACACTGCCTGTCAGCACCGGTGGCACCTATAGTGTGACCATCACGGGCAGCAGTGGTTGTACAGCGACATACGATGCCGTTGTGCAGCTCACCCTGCCGCCGGTCGTTCAGCTCGGTTCGGATACCGTGCTCTGCGAAGGCGAAGTGCTTCAACTGAACGCCGGCAACCCGGGTTCCTCCTACCTCTGGAATACGGGAGCCACCACGCGACAGGTGAACGTGCGGGAGACGGGAACCTATGCGGTGACGGTCAACAACGGCTGCGTGCGCAGCGATTCCATCGCTGTGTTCTTCAACCCTTCTCCGGCACGGATGGCCGTGACCGAGTTCCATACCTGCCTGGACGATGAACCGCGCTATGTCGTGCTCGATGCCGGCAATCCAGGCTCACGCTATGACTGGTCCACCGGAGCCTCCTCCCAGGTGATCAAGGCGGGCGCCTACGGCACCTACTATGTGCAGGTCACCAACCAGTATGACTGCTCCGTCAGGGACTCGGCACAGGTCCATGAGTTCTGCCCGGCCACGGTCTTCGTGCCGAACACCTTCACCCCGAACGGTGATGGGTTGAACGACCTCTTCCTTCCGGTCGGCAAGAGCATCGCCGAGATCCAGTTCCGTGTGTTCGACCGCTGGGGCGAGCTCCTCTTCCAGAGCAACGACCTGGAAACGGGCTGGGACGGCACCTACCGCGGAGAGCTGGTCAAGAACGACATGTACGTCTGGCGGATGACCTACACGTTCTTCACCGACGAGGATGGTACGATGGGCATGGAACAGAGCCAGATCGGCCAGATCCAGGTGCTGCACTGAAGCCCTTCAGTCCTTCAGCTCGAAGGGGTCGGCATCCAGTCCCACGGGGAACTTCGAACGGAAGTCATCCAGCGCCAGGCGATGGAGCACGGTCTGGAGCATGCCTTCCTTGGAGGGCTCCATCTCATCCGCATCTCCCCGGGGGTCCACGGACGCGGAATCGCCTGAATAGTGGTGCCCCATGGCGTCCATGCCCACGCGGTTCACCCCGATCACATAGCTCTGGTTCTCGATGGCGCGTGCGATCAGCAACTGGCTCCAGGGATAACGGCGCAGCTCCGGCCAATTGGCCACATACAGGATCGCGTCGTAGTCCTCCCGATTGCGCGAGAACACCGGAAAGCGGAGGTCGTAGCAGATCTGCAGCAGCAAACGCCAGCCGCGCCATTCCACCACCACCCGGCGTGTGCCGCAGGTGTAATGCCGGTACTCCTCGGCCATGCGGAAGAGGTGCCGCTTGTCGTAGTGATCCACCCGGCCGTCAGGTGTGACGAACACCCCCCGGTTGTAGACCTTGTGGCCTTCACGGATGATGAGGCTGCCGAAGATGGCCGCATCCAAGATCCCCGCCTGTTCCTTCATCCATTGCACGGTGGGGCCGTCCATCGCTTCGGCCAGTTCAACGCGCATGCTGAACCCGGTGGTGAACATCTCCGGCAGGACGATCAGGTCCGTGGCACCCTTGAGCGGAAGGAACTTCTGTGCGAACATCGCCCGGTTCGCCGCCGGATCCTCCCAGTGGAGCATGCTCTGTACCAACGTCACCCTCAGATCTTGCATAGCTTTTCGATGGCTGCGTCCAAGGTAACGTCCTGCTTGGCAAAACAGAAGCGGAGCAGGTGCTGGTCCGCAGGGGGGGCCTTGTAGAACGGCGACAAGGGTATGGCCGCCACACCGAACTCCCGAGCCACCCGCTCGGCAAAGACACGGTCCGCTTCGTGGCTGATGGCGCTGTAGTCCGCCACCTGAAAGTAGGACCCTTCGCAGGGCAACAGGGTGAAGCGCGAACCCTTCATGCCGGACGCGAAACGGTCCCGCTTGGTCTGGTAGAAGGAGGGCACGTTCTCGTAGTTCGCAGGGTCCTGCATGTATGTCGCCAGCGCGTGTTGCATCGGCGTGTTCGCGCTGAAGACATTGAACTGGTGCACCTTGCGGAACTCCGCCATCAACGCCTTGGGCGCGAGCGCATAGCCCATTTTCCAACCGGTGGTGTGGAAGACCTTTCCGAAGCTGAAGATCACGAAGGCCCGATCGCGCAGCTCAGGGTAGTTGATCACCGAGGCATGGGGTTCACCATCGAAGACGAGATGCTCGTACACCTCGTCGCTCAAGAGGAGAATGTCCGTCCCCCGCAACATGTCCGCGATGTGCTTCATGTCCGCATCACGGATGATGGTCCCCGCCGGATTGTGCGGCGTATTGATCATGAGCATGCGCGTCCGTGGCGTGATGGCCTGCCTTACCGCATCGGCATCGAACTTCATGTCACGCCCCAGACGCACATGCACCGGCACGCCACCGAAGAGCTCAACTGTCGGTGCGTAGCAGTCGTAAGCAGGGTCGATGATGATAACCTCATCGCCGGGATGAACGACCGCCCCGATGGCCGTAAAAATGGCCTGTGTACCACCCGACGTTACCGTCACCTCCGTCTCCGGGTCGTAGCAGAAGCCATAAAGCCGCAGCGCCTTGGCCGCAATGGCCTCGCGCAGGGGGGTAAGACCGGGCATGGGCGCATACTGGTTGTGGCCTGCGCGCATGGCCTTGTCCACAAGCTCGATCAGCTTGATGTCGATGGGAAAATCCGGGAATCCCTGGCTGAGGTTGATGGCACCGCACTCGTGAGCGAGCCTGCTCATCACCGTGAAGATGGTGGTGCCGACGTGGGGGAGCTTGGACGTGATGGGCATAGACCGCGAAGCTAATCCCTGGGGCATTCGACCGATCGACCGTATGCGAAGACCGACCACCCCCTAGGGCCATGCATTGCCCTATGTTCGCAGGACCTAAGTAGGAACATCGGATGAAAGCTCAGATCGGGGACATCACCGTCGCATACACCATCGAGGGGCATGGGCCGTGGGTCACGCTCTCCCATTCACTGGCCGCGTCATCCGTCATCTGGGAAGCGCAGGTGGCCGCATTACGCGAGCACTTCACAGTGCTCACCTACGATACGCGAGGACATGGCGGCACCACCTCCACGGCAGGCCCCTACACACTGAAGCAACTGGCCCGGGACGCCCTGGGCCTGTTGGACCATCTGGGAATTGAACGCACACACTGGATAGGGCTCTCCATGGGTGGTATGATCGGGCAGGTGCTCGCCATCCAAAGCCCAACGAGACTGGACCGGGTGGTGCTCGCTGACACGACCGCACGGCTCCCTGCGAATCTGGCACGTACCTGGACTGAACGCGGACAGGCAGCGCTGGAGACCGGCATGTCCGTTCTTGTGGAGCCCACGCTGGGTCGATGGTTCACCGATGCCTTCCGTCATCGCGAGCAGGAACTCATGGCGCGGATCGGCGCCATCATCGCAAGCACCCCCCCCGAAGGCTATGCGGGCTGTTGCGCAGCCGTTGCCCAGGTTGATACCGTGGATCAACTTGGGATTCTCCGCCATCAGGCGATGGTATTGGTGGGCGCGCAGGACCCATCCACACCGCCTTCCATGGCCTTGGAGATGACCGCACACTGGCAGGGCGCACATCTGGTCGTGCTACCCAATGCGGCTCACCTGGCCAACGTTGAACAGCCTGACGCGTTCAACCGAGCCCTTATCCGCTTTCTACTCACACCGGAAAAGGATCGAGGTCGACACCCTGACGGGGTCGTCACTCCTTGGTCACGCTCGCGGCCAGGTACTCCCTGTTCATGCGGGCGATGTGCTCCAGGCTGATACCCTTGGGGCATTCCACCTCACAGGCACCGGTGTTGCTGCAGTTGCCAAAGCCTTCCTTGTCCATCTGCTCCACCATGGCCAGCACGCGGCGCTTGGCCTCAGGGCGGCCTTGGGGCAACAGTGCGAACTGGCTCACCTTGGCGGCCACGAAGAGCATGGCGCTGCTGTTGACGCAGGTGGCCACGCAGGCACCGCACCCGATGCAGGTGGCGGCATCGAAAGCCTTGTCGGCGTCGTCCTTGGGAATGGGAACCGAATTGCCATCCACTAGGTTACCGCTGGTGTTCACGCTCACAAAGCCGCCTGCTGCCTGGATACGGTCGAAGGCGCTGCGGTTCACCGCCAGGTCCTTGATCACCGGGAAGGCCTCGGCGCGCCAGGGCTCCACATGGATGGTGTCGCCGTCCTTGAACTTGCGCATGTGCAGCTGGCAGGTGGTGATCATCCGACCGGGGCCGTGCGCCTCGCCATTGATGAACAAACTGCACGAACCACAGATGCCTTCGCGGCAGTCGTGGTCGAACGCAACGGGGTCATCGCCCTTGCGCACGAGGTCATCGTTCAGCACGTCCAACATCTCCAGAAAGGACATGTCCTCCGAGACGTTGTTGACCGGGTAGGTCACCAGTTGACCTTTGTCGTTCGGGCCTTTCTGGCGCCAGATCTTCAGGTTCAATTTCATGTTGCCCATCTGCCTATTGTTGGTAGCTGGTCGACCCAGTGGGTCGACGCTACAGGTGCTTCGATCTTACTTGTACGAACGTTGCGTCAACTTCACCTCCTCGAATACCAGCGGCTCCTTGTGCAGCTGTGCCTTTCCTGCCTCGCCTAACCATTCCCATGCGGCGACGTATGCGTAGTTCTCATCATCGCGTTTGGCCTCGCCTTTTTGTGGACCATCCATCTCCGCGTATTCCTCCCGGAAGTGGCCTCCACAGCTTTCATTGCGGTCCAACGCGTCGATGCACATCAGTTCGCCCAGCTCGATGAAGTCGGCCACACGACCTGCTTTTTCCAGCTCCTGGTTGAAGGCGTTGCCACTGCCGGGAACGCGTACGTTCTGCCAGAAATCCTCGCGGATGGCCCGGATCTCCCGGATCGCCTGTTTCAAGCCTTCGGCGTTTCGGGCCATGCCGCACTTGTCCCACATCACCTTGCCCAAGGCCCGGTGGAAATCATCCACTGGCTTTGTGCCCTTGTTGTTCAGGAAGTGGTTGATGCGGTCCTTCACATCCTTCTCGGCAGCATCGAATTCCGGACGCTTGGTGTCGATCGGTCCGGTACGGATATCATCGGCCAAGTAGTCGCCCACCGTATAGGGGATCACGAAATAGCCATCGGCCAGACCCTGCATCAGGGCTGAGGCACCGAGGCGGTTGGCGCCGTGATCGCTGAAGTTGGCCTCACCCAACGCAAAGAGGCCGGGGACCGTGGTCTGCAAGTTGTAATCCACCCATAGACCGCCCATGGTGTAGTGCACGGCCGGATAGATCTTCATGGCGTCCATGTAAGGGTTCTCGCCGACGATGTTCTCGTACATGTCGAAGAGGTTGCCATACTTCTCGCTCACCACCTTCTGGCCCAGTTCCCAGATGAGCTCCTTGCTGGGGTTGTCGACCTTCTTCACGTTGGCCTCCAGCTTTCCGTAGCGCTCGATCGCCGCAGCGAAATCGAGATACACCGCTTCGCCGGTCTTGTTGACGCCGTAACCTGCATCGCAACGCTCCTTTGCGGCGCGGCTGGCCACATCGCGTGGCACCAGGTTCCCGAAGGCCGGGTATCGGCGCTCCAGGTAGTAGTCGCGGTCCGCTTCGGGGATGTCGCCGCCCTTCTTCAAGCCGTCGCGGATCGCCTTGGCATCCTCCAACTTGGCAGGCACCCAGATGCGGCCGTCGTTCCTCAACGATTCGCTCATCAGCGTGAGCTTGCTCTGGTGTGTGCCGCTCACCGGGATGCACGTGGGATGGATCTGCGTGTAGCAGGGATTGGCCATGTAGGCACCGCGCTTATGTGCTTTCCACGCTGCGGTGACGTTGCTGCCCATGGCATTCGTGCTCAGGAAGAACACGTTGCCGTAGCCACCGGTGCAGAGCAGTACCGCGTGCGCACCGTGCCGTTCGATCTCGCCGGTGATCAGGTTGCGGGCAATGATGCCGCGCGCCTTGCCATCGACCACCACCACATCGAGCATCTCATGGCGATCGTACATCTTCACCGCGCCCTTGCCCACCTGGCGCATCAGCGCACTGTAGGCACCCAGCAGCAACTGCTGGCCGGTCTGCCCACGTGCGTAGAAGGTGCGGCTCACCTGCACACCGCCGAAGGAGCGGTTGTCCAGCAATCCGCCGTAGTCGCGGGCGAAGGGTACACCCTGCGCCACACACTGGTCGATGATGTTGGCGCTCACCTCGGCCAGTCGGTAGACGTTGGCCTCACGCGCACGGTAATCGCCTCCCTTCACCGTATCGTAGAACAGACGGTAGGTGCTGTCACCATCGTTCTGGTAGTTCTTGGCGGCATTGATCCCGCCCTGCGCGGCGATGGAGTGTGCCCGCCGGGCGCTGTCCTGGAAGCAGAAGGCCTTCACGTTGTAACCCAGCTCGGCCAGGGAAGCCGCGGCGGCACCACCGGCCAGGCCCGTGCCTACCACAATGATGTCGATGCGGCGTTTGTTCGCTGGTGCTACGATGCGGATGTGGCCCTTGTGATCCGTCCACTTCTTGTCGATGGGGCCGGGTGGGATCTTGCTGTCGAGGGTGCTCATGAGTGCAGGATGGTCTTAGGTCCGATGTCCAATGCCGAATGCGCGCTCCGCATCGGACATCGTCCATCGTACAGATGGCGTGCGCTGGACATGCGCGTGGATGCGGGCCGATGCTTACGCATTGATGAACATCCACACCGGGATGAGGGCAAAGAAGATGGGAACGATCACGGCAAAGAAGACGCCCACGTTCTTGATGATCGGCGTGTAGCGCGGGTGGTTCAGGCCCAACGACTGGAAGGAGCTGGAGAACCCGTGCAGCAGGTGAAAGGCCAGGACGCCCATCATCACCACGTACAGTGCCACATACCAGGTCTGGGTGAAGGCTGCCGCCACCAGGGTGTAGAGGTCCTTGTTGCCATCGGCGTCCATGCCCAGCTCACCCCAATGCATCTCATACCAGAAATGTTTCATATGGATCACCAGGAACACCAGGATCAGCGTGCCCAGCAGGGCCATCTGGCGTGCGTACCAAGCACTGTTCGCTCCGGGCTTCTCATAGGCGTACTTCACCGGACGCGCCTTGCGGTTCTGGATCGTCAGCAGGAAGCCGTCGAACGCATGGAACAGGATGCTGGCGTACAGCAGGTAGCTCACCACCTTCACCAAGGGGAAAGTGGTCATGAACTTGGCGTAGGCGTTGAACTTGAGCTGCCCTTCGGGGCTCATATCCAACAGTTGCAGGTTCCCCGCGAGGTGGGCGATCAGGAAGACGCAAAGGAAAAGGCCCGTCAGGGCCATCCAGTATTTCTTTGCCAGGGAGGAACCGAGTAGAGCTGATCGTGCCATGACCGTTTAACAGCGAACGGGGGATGTTCGTTCGGCCGCAAACTTACGGGGTGGGCCGTTGGGAAGGAAACGAAGCGTTAACCAGGGCTTGTTCGGAGTTGTTCTGACCGGAGAACGGGCCTAAAGTCTGCGTGAGGGATAGCAGCAAGTAGCCCACAGCGAGGCTTTGCGAGCGAGGACTACTGCGGATAGCCCGACGGCGCGCATTTGGCGCCGGCACGCCCAATTCACCAACTCCCATTCGCCATTCACCGCATTCACCGCACTCACCCTCCTACCTTCGCACTTCATCCATTTCCCAGATGCGTTACCAGCCCCTTTCCGCCGCCACCTACCGCGAGCACCGCGCCCGTTTCCGCCAGCAGATGGAGAAAGGCGGGCTCGCCATCTTCCACAGCAACGACGTGATGCCCACCAGCGCCGACGGGCACCTGCCGTTCAAGCAGGCCACGGACATCCTGCACCTCACGGGCATCGACCAGGAGGAGACGGTGCTGCTGATCTTCCCCGATGCGGTGGATGCGAAGGACCGCGAGATCCTCTTTGTGCGCGAGACCAACGAGCACATCGCGATCTGGGAGGGCGCCAAGTTCACGCAGAAGGAAGCCACGGACCTGAGCGGCATCGCCACCGTGCTGTGGACCAGCGCCTACGAGGCCACGGTGAAACGGCTGATGCCGCAGGCCGAGAAACTCTACCTGAACAGCAACGAGCACCTGCGCCAGGGCAACGAGGTGGAGACGCGCGAAGAACGCCTGAACAAGGTGCTGCGCGAGCGTTACCCGCTCCACGAACTGAAGCGCAGCGCACCGATCATGCACCGCATCCGCAGTGTGAAGACGGCCGAAGAAGTGGCGCAGATGCGGAAGGCGGTGGCCATCACGGGCAAGGCATTCCAGCGGGTGTGCGGCTTCCTCAAGCCCGGTGTGAAGGAGTATGAGATC
>CAMCAZ010000008.1 GCA_945872795.1 Chryseobacterium gleum | reverse complement strand
GTGACCATGGACATCTACGATCTGTTCGGAAAGCGCGTCAGCGCCCGCACCGTCGCAGTGTCCGGTGGCAACGTGAACACCAACATCGCGCTGAACGGTGAACTGGCAGCAGGTATGTACCTGGTGAACGTCATCGCCGGTGACAAGACCTACACCGAGCGACTGGTGATCCAGCCGTAAGGAAAACGTTCGCAGGCGCAGCGCCTGTCGATCGCCACGAAAAGGGAACGCCCCGGACCAATGGTCCGGGGCGTTCTGCGTTTGAACGTGAACCTGGCCCCAAGGAGCCGGGAACGGTGAGCGCATTGCGGTGATGGTTCATCCGAACGCGGACCTCCGCTGTGTCTCCACCATGGGACACTGCGCCGCATCAACTTCCCCCAGGTGGCCCTCCTTCGCCGGAAGCCCCCCTCGCGAAGGTGCGAACGGTGCACCCCTGGCCGGAACACTGCGGGGATGGGCATACACCGGGCCGGACCACGAATGAAGACCAGTGGAGGTGTGCCCGATGTGCACAACGGCGCAAACGCTTCTTCCTGTTGCGAATGGTTGACCTGCGACCCACCTTGGCGAGGTGCAGCGATGAGCACTTTCCAGAGTGGGACCCGGGAATGTTGATGCGTTCTCCGGGATGCACGAATGACCGGTGGGGGAAGATCACGGCGCCCTGCACAACCGGACCGGCGCGCACCCGGAAGCCATCACGGGCACACCCTGGAAACACAACCGGGACCACCAGTACCGACCGCTTCCGGCAAAAACTTCCGTTGAGCCTTGACAACACGTCACAGATGTACATACATTACGAACGCGTTCACCGAATGTTGAGAACACGGTACGCAGCAACCCGAAATGAGTTGCCTCGTGTTGAAAAGAAATTTTTTCTTGCTCCTTACATCACGATCAAATAATATTGACCTCCGCCCTCATCCAACGAAGAGCAACACCAATAAGTTACAACCGCCCGGCCGCTGGCCGTACCCACCGGAGATGACCGGCTACAGCATCGATCCCAACTCCCAAAACCCTAACCCGATCAACATGAATAGTCGAACTACGCCAAGGCCCAACATGGGCGGTCTGCGGTGGTGGAAGATGCTGGCGACAGCCTTCATCCTGCTGCTTGCGGACACTTCTTTCGGACAGGTCAACTACAGCTTCAACTTCGATGTGAACTCAACCGGTTGGACCGGAAACTTAGTCCGGTTCACAGGCACCACCGCCTGCGGAGGTACTGGCGGTGCCATGCGCCGCAACTTGTACGGCGGTGCAACCACCGGCCAGCTGATCTCGCCCAGCACCGGTACATCGAGCGGCGCGCTGGCCACCATCACCTACTCGTACAAGGCGGCAGTTTGGAGTGCCAACAATGTCGCACAAGCCAACTGGGGTAACTTCCAAGTACAGTATGGCGCCACCGCCACCGGCCCTTGGACGACCTTCGCCACGGTAACGAACGAGACCCAGTTGGGCAACCCGTGCATCAGCAAATCGCACACGTTCACGCCCCCGGCCGGTGCGCTCTTCATCCGTTGGTCTGCCACCTGGCAGACCGGTGATTACTATCTGAACTTCGACAACGTGGTCATCACCCAAGCGGCTGCATCCGGCTGCACCGGCACGCCTGCGCCCGGCAACACGCTCTCCAGCGCAGCCGCTGCCTGCTCGGCCACCACCTTCAACCTCTCCCTCCAGAACTCCATCTCGGGTTCGGGCATCAGCTACGCTTGGCAGCGCAGCACCGATGGCGGCGCCAACTGGATCCCCTTCGGCACCAGCGCCTCTACGCAGACCGGTGTAACGCAGGCGGCCACCACCCAGTATCGCTGCGTGGTGACCTGCACCAACAGCGGTCTTAGCGGCACCAGCAACCCTGTAACGGTCACCGCATTGAGCGGCGTTGCCGTATGTGGGGCTTATTGCGTACCCTCGGTTCCCGCGGGTTGCACCGACGGTGACGTGATCGCGCGTGTGCAGCTGAACACGCTGGACAACGTTTCCGGTACCGGATGCCCCAGTGGCACGCTGGGCTACAGCAATTACACCACCAACCCCGCACTGACCACTACCCTGCAGGCAGGCGCATCCTATGGATGCACCGTCTCTGCCGGCCAGTACGGCCAGGGCTACGCCGCGTGGATCGACTACAACGACGACGGCACCTTTGATAACCTGACCGAGCGCATCGGCTTCACCTTGGCTACCGTACCCGGCAGCGGTGTGGTGGGCCAGCTTGGTGGTTCCGCCACCTTCCCCATCACCCTCGCCTGCAACCCCCCGCTGGGTACGCACCGCCTGCGCGTACGTTGCATCTATAACACGGCCGGTTCCGCCATCACCCCATGCAACAATGCATCCTACGGAGAGGTCGAGGACTATGTGGTGACCATCTCCGCAGCAGACCCCTGCCCCGCACCGGTCAACCTCACCGCAGGCAACAGCACCGCCAACAGTGCCGACCTGAGCTGGACCCTCGGCTGCGCCGAAACGGTATGGGACCTGCACATCCAGAACGCAGGCGGTGGCACACCCACCACCCCCTCCAACCCTGGTCTTACCAGCACCAGCTTCTCCGCCACGGGCCTCGCCCAAGGCCAGCTGTACGAGTACTACGTGCGCGCCAACTGTGGCGGTAACGGCACCAGCAGCTGGGTAGGTCCCCGTCTGTTCGCTGCAAACCCGGCCAACGATGTGTGCGCAAGTGCAACAGCCTCCACCGTGAGCGCAGGCACCACGGCCACCTCCAGCGGCTTCACCTACGGTGCCACGGCCAACGAAGGCCTCACCGCTGGCACCACCCCCGTCGCCGCTGTGTGGCACTCGGTGACCCTCACGGAGTGCCTCCAGACACTGACGGTGAGCATGTGCGGAACCACCCCGGTGCTGCCCCTCTACTACGGCCCGCTGTACAGCAACTGCACGGGCACCCAAGTGCTCGCCAACGGAACCACCAACACCACCACCTGCGGTGATGCCAACCTCACCATCGTGTACGGCCAGCTCTCCGCCGGCACGTATTACTTCCCGGTGTTCACCGCTGATGGGTTCAACCCGCCCAGCGATTACGACATTTCGTTCACCGGTGGTACGGCCTGCCCGCCCCCGCCTGCGAACGACCTGTGCGCGAACGCCACGGCAGCCACCTGCGGTACAACGTATACGGGTACCACGGAATTCGCCACCAACACAGGCGCTCCGGTGTTCGGCGGCACCTGCGGCACGGGTGATGCCACTGCCCGCGGTGTATGGTACACCATCTCCGGCGTATGCGGCAGCACCACCGCCAGCCTCTGCGCCTCCAGCTTCGACACCAAGCTCTTCGTGATGGGCGGCAGCTGCGGTGCCTTCACCTGCGTGGGCGGTAACGATGACGGCTGCGGCGCACAAAGCACCGTGACCTGGACCGCCAATGCGGCCACCACCTACTACATCTACGTGACCGGTTTCGGAACGGCCTTCGGTAACTTCTCCTTCGTGGTGAACTGCGCCGGCACGCCGGTGGCAGCTACCGCCACGGTGGTGGATGACTGCGCCAACAACCAGTACGCCATCGATGTGGATGTGACCGACCTCGGCGGTGCCGGTTCGGCCAGCATCGTGTACACGGTGGACGGTGGTGCTCCCACCACGGTCTCCGGCGTGGGCCTCGGCGTTACCAGCGTGGGTCCCTTCCAGACCACGCAGATCGTGAACGTATCGGTGAACAACGGCACGCTCGGATGCGCTGCCAGCCTCGGTGATTTCAGCTCCAACTGCCCCATCGGCATCACCTGCGGCACCACCACCACGGTGAACTACTGCTACAAGAACAACGACACGAAGTCGTGGACGTTCAGCACCACCTCTCCGGGTGAGACCGTCACCCTCTCCTTCGTGAGCGGTACCATCGATGAGAACACGGACATCGTTCGCATCTACGATGGCCTGAACAACTCGGGCACCCTGCTGGCCACCAGCACGGTGAACAGCCTGGCAGGCCTGACGGCCACCTCCACCGGACCGGATCTGTACATGGAAGTGGACAGTGACCCCGCAGGTAGCTGTCAGGACGGCAACCAGTCCAGCTGGACCTTCGAAGTGGAGTGCACCCCTGGCTGCGTGGACCCCGATGGTTCCGTAACGGTGACCACCGACTGCTCCACCTACAGCTTCAGCATCGCCGTGGAAGTGCTCTTCACCGGTGACGCTCCGAATGGTACGACCTCGGTGAGCTATACGGTGAACGGCGGCGCCGCCACCGTGGTCCCCAACCTGGTGGATCTGGACATCGCCAACATCGGCCCCTTCACGGTGGACGATCAGGTGGCCGTACAGTTGCTGCACGAGACGGACCCCCTGTGCAACAGGAGCCTGGGCACCTTCACGGACAACAACACCTGCCCGCCGCTGAGCGAGAACTGCCTCAGCGCGCAGAACCTGGGCACGCTCACCAGCCCCTTCAGCAGCACCACCACGGGCTTCGTGAACGATGTTCCGTTGGGTTGCCAGACCAACACCTCGCCTGATCGCGTCTTCTTCATCGACATCCCGAACCTGTTCTCCATCACCATCGGGCAGACGGTGAACGGCTACGACAGCGAGAACCGTGTTGCGTGGGGCGGTGCATGCCCCGGCACCAACGTGCTGGCCTGCTACGACGATCCGGACATCCAGAACACCAACTGGCTGAACAACACGGGTTCCACGCAGCGCCTCTACTGGGTGCAGGATGGCTACTCCGTCGCGGGCAACGCTGGCACCTTCACGCTGGCCTGGAGCCTCACCGCTCCCTGCAGCGGAACCCCGTCGCCCGGTGCTGCGTTGAGCTCTGCGGCCACGGCCTGCCCGCTCACCAACTTCAACCTGTCGCTCACCACCCCGCCCACCGGCGTGGGCATCACGCACCAGTGGTTCGTGAGCACCGTTTCTGACGCTGGTCCTTGGACGCCCATCAGCGGTGCCACGGCCACCACGGCCACCACCAACCAGAGCGCGGCCAGCTGGTACTACTGCGCGTCCACCTGCGTTACCGGACCCAACACGGGCAACAGCACCCCGGTGTTCGTGGGCCTCAACAACGATCCGATCGCCTGCCTCTGCACGCCGACCTATACGTTCGGTAAAACGGACGGTGATCTGATCAGCAATGTGGCCATCACGGGTACCACGCTGAGCAACAACACGGGCACGGATCCTGTGAACCCGGCGTTCACCTTCTTCAACACGCTGCCCAACCATACGGGTACCCTCCAGGCTGGAACCAGCTACGGCATCCAGATCACGTACGGTTCGTTCGCATCACAACATTGTGCGGTGTGGATCGACTTCAACGAGAACGGCGTGTTTGAGACCCCGGGCGAGCGTGTCGGATTCACCACCGCCGCCAGCACGTCTTCGTTCGAAACCGCTGCCTTCACGCTGTCCCTGCCTTGCAACCCCACGCCGGGTGTCAAGCGCATGCGTGTGCGCAACGTGTTCGCCACTGCAGGCAACACCATCGACCCCTGTATCAGCTACGCCTATGGGGAGACGGAGGACTACAACGTAACGGTATCCGCACCGCCCCCCTGCCCCGTACCGAACGGCCTAGCGGCCGGTGCCGTAACGGCCACCACCGCTTCCCTCAGCTGGACGGCTGGTTGCACGGAGACCGCATGGCAGGTACAATACGGCCTGTCAGGCTTCACGCTGGGCACCGGCACCACGGTTAGCGCAACAACGGCCAGTGCCAGCCTCACGGGCCTCGCCGGTGGAACGGCCTTCCAGGCCTATGTGCGTGCCGACTGCGATGCCAACGGCTTCAGCAACTGGATCGGTCCCGTGTCCTTCAACACGCCTCCGCTCAATGACCTGTGCGCTGGCGCGATCGCCGTGGCCTGCAACAGTGTCACCGAGGGCAGCACCGCGGGCAGCACGAACGCGGATGCTCCCGCTCTCTGCGGCACCGCGCTGAACACGGTTGGTGGTGTGTGGTACACGATCGCCGGCTGGGATGGTCCGATGACCGCTTCGCTCTGCGGCAGCAGCTTCGACACCAAGATCGGTGTGTTCACCGGTAGCTGCGGCGCGCTCACCTGCGTGATCGGCGAGGACGATGACTTCACCGTGTGCCTTGATAACGACCCATCCGTGACTTGGACGGGTACCAGCGGCACCACGTACTACATCTACGTGACCGGGTTCGGTTCTGAGTCCGGCAACTTCACGCTGACCACCAGCTGCGGCAGCAACAACAGCAACTGCGCGGCCAACGGCCTCACCATGGAGTTCCAGACCGATGCAACGCCCTTCGAGACCACCTGGGAGATCCGCAACGCGGCCGGAACGGTCGTAGCCACTAGCGGTGGACCTTTGGTGGCTCCATTCGGTGTGCAGACCGAGAGCGGTTGCGTGCCCAACGGCTGCTACACCCTCCGCGTGCTTGATGCGGGCGGTGATGGCATGACCACGGGCGGTTACATCCTGCGCACGCAGGGTACCAACCAGCGCATCATCGACAACCAGAACAACTTCAACACCGGTTCCATCAGCGCCATCAGTGGTGGTCAGGGCTTCTGCCTGCCATTGAGCAACGACAAGGTGCTCTTCACCAGCTGTGACAAGCTGGACTGGATCAACGGCCAGTACGTGGTCGCCTCAGCCAACGAGGCCGTGAGTGCCGAGTGGATCGTGAGCGGTGCCAACAGCGTGCAGGACAACAACAGCGGCTACGAGTTCTGGATCTTCGACCCCAACGGAGGCTACAGCTTCCGCAGGTTCCGCAGCCACAACGTCAGCGACGGCTTCGCCAGCGTGGGCGCCACCCGTGCCTGCCACATGAAGCTCAACAACTGGGCCGTGGCCAGCCAGGTGCCTGCCTTCGACCTGATGAACGTGCGCGTCCGTGCACGTGTCAACGGTGTGAACGGTGAGTTCGGCCCTGCCTGCCGCCTGATGATCGACCCGGTGCGTGCTGCATGCCCGCTGACCAAGCTCATCGACGAGCCCGATAACCAGTACTTCAGCTGCGGCGTGATCCGTCAGTGGGGTCTGAGCAACAGCATCATCGCTGCACGTCCTGTGTCCGGTGCCAACCGCTACCAATTCCGCTTACGCTTGCCTGCCGAGGGCTTCGAGGTGGTGATCACCCGTACCACCTATACCCTCCAGCTCAACTGGAACGCCGCCACCGGCCTGCCCCTGCGGGACGGCAAGACCTACGATGTGGATGTGCGCGTGAGCAAGGATGGCGGCCTCACCTGGTGCACCAGCAGCGAACCATGGGGCAACATCTGCTCGGTGACCATCGGCCAGACCCCTGCCGGCAGCGGCAACCAGAACTTCGCAGCCGCGGGCGGCAATGCCGAACTGCGCATGTTCCCCAACCCGAACCGTGGCGATGTGCTGACCTTCAGCCTCAGCGCCATTGAGGAGGGTGTGAACACCGTGACCGTGGACATCTACGATCTGACCGGCAAGCGCATGAGCGCCCGCACGATCGCCGTGTCCGGTGGCAACGTGAACACCACCCTTGACCTCAACGGGGAGCTCGCCGCAGGCATGTACCTGGTGAACGTCATCGCCGGTAACACCACCTACACCGAGCGACTGGTGATCCAGCCGTAAGGGAAAACTGAACCATGCAGAACGCCCCGGGCCTGTCGGCCCGGGGCGTTCTGCGTTCATGCTATCGGAGCGGATCCAGGGAGGCCGACCATCCGGTCTTCATCATGGAACGAAGTCCTCGTACAGCAGGTATTTCCGGCGCTTCAGCTGGAACTCCATCAGCCCTGGTCGCCAGGAGGCACGGATGGTGTCCTCGTCCTCACCAGCGATGATGCGTTGCCGAAGGTCCGGACCACCAGCGAGCTTGTCGAAGAAGCCATTGGCCAAAAAGAAACCGGGGCGATCCGGTGCTTCACGATAGAAGGCGATGAGCCAGTGCAGCCGGAAGGAACGATCCTGCCGTGCGTGCAACGCGCCATATTCCCGAAGGTCGATGCCAATGCACTCCACCCCTTTATGCGGCGGGTCCTTAGCCCCTGGCATGGACCTCGGTGTAAAGCGGTAGTCCCCTACCCGTGAACCCGGATGACCAATGCATTGAAAAGGCTGGTCCGTTCCACGCCCCACACTGACGATGGTGCCTTCGAACAAGCCGAGCGAAGGGTACAGGTGCACGGCAGCAGCGTTGGGAAGGTTGGGCGATGGTCGCACCGGCAGGTCATAGTCCATCGCGTGATCATAGCCCTCGCAAGGCACCACGGTCAGCTCGCAGGTGATGCCACCCTTGAGCCAGCCTTCGCCATTGATCATGCGAGCGAACTCGCCCACGGTCATGCCATGCACCAGCGGAACGGGATGCATGCCCACGAACGAGCGGTGCGCCATGTCCAGCACTGGACCATCCACGTAATTGCCGTTCGGGTCAGGGCGGTCCAGCACGATCACCGGTTTCTTCAGTTCGGCGGCTGCTTCCATCACGTAGTGCAGCGTTCCGATGTAGGTATAGAAGCGCACCCCCACATCCTGGATGTCGAACACCAGCACATCCACATCGGCCAGTTGGGCGGGTGTGGGCTTCTTGTTGGCGCCGTAGAGCGACACCAGGGGCAGTCCCGTCCTGACATCGCGTTGGTCCTTCACGTGTTCACCGGCATCGGCCTCTCCACGAAAGCCATGCTCAGGTGCAAAGACCTTGACCACGTGGATGTCCGATGCCAGCAGGGAATCCACCAGGTGGCGCGAGCCGATGAGACCCGTCTGGTTGGTGACCACAGCCACGCGCTTTCCGGCGAGCAGGGGCAGGTAGCTGGCCGTGCGTTCGGCACCCACGTGCAGCATTTGCAGCGGGGGGAGCGTGGCCACCGGCTCCTGGGCATCACAGCCGCTTACGGCCACCAGCAGCGCAAGGGCGCTCGTTATCTTCGCCACCTGCTGCAATGCAGCGCCATCCGTGAGCTTCGCACACTTCATCGCCCGCCGCATCCTGTTCGACAAGGACCGCAGGGACCGGCTTTCTCGTCCGATCGTGGGCATCGCTGTGGGGGGCATCGTGGTGGGCATGGCGGTCATGATCCTGACCCTGGGGATCACCCAGGGATTTCAACGGGAGGTGCGGGCGAAGGTAACCGGCGCCGGGGGGCACCTGCAGATCGGCGCCATGCAGCAGACCGACCCCAAGGAAACGCCGCGCGTGCCGATCGACCAGCCCTTCTATCCCTCGCTGGACACCGTACCCGGCATTGCGCACATCCAGATCCATGCCACCAAACCCGGCATCATCGAAACGGAGCAGGACATTCAAGGTGTCGTGGTCAAAGGCGTTGGATCCGACCACGACTGGACCTTCCTGCGCAAGCATCTGGTGGAGGGTGTGCTCCCCTCGATCGAAGATCCCACCCGTCCGATCGACATGCTGCTCTCCCGTTGGATGGCTGCACGCCTGGTGATCAGGGTGAACGATACCATCACCGTGTACCTGATCCGCGGCAAGGACGACATCCGGCCACGCAAGTTCCGGGTCTGCGGCCTGTACGAAACGGGTCTCGAACAGATGGATCATTCGCTGGTGTACACGGATATCCAGCACATCCAACGCTTCGCCCAGTGGGGTTTGAAGGCGGAGATCATGGTCAGCGACAGCATGCGATCCTCCGCCATCGCGATCGAAGGCATGGCCTATGGTGGTGACCACTACTACACCTACACCTGGCCGGGGACCGATCTGGAGGGCAAAGGGCCGCACCGCGTGGAACTGAGGGGCGATACGACCATTACACTGATCGTGTCGGACCACGACAAGACCATCCCTGACACGGCCTGGGTCCGCATCACCATGCCCAAGGATGAAACGAGCAGCGGCGGTCTGTTCCCGTCGGGTGCTGTGTCCATTGAACGCGGGGGAAGCGGGGGAAGCCATACCAGATACTGCGGTGGTTTCGAAGTGACCATCGACCGCTTCGAGGACCTGATGCTCATGGACGACATCGTGTACCGCGACCACCTGCCCTTGAACCTCCGCAGCCTGAGCGTGCGCGACCGCTTCCCGGAGATCTTCGCCTGGCTGGAATTGTTGGACAAGAACGTGGTGGTGGTGATCCTGCTGATGATCATCGTAGCCATCATCAATATGACCTCGGCCCTGCTCATCATCATCCTGGAGCGCACCACCATGATCGGTGTGCTCAAGGCACTGGGCAGCAGCAACGGCGCCATCCGCCGGATCTTCCTGATCGACGGGGCCTACATCCTGGGGGCGGGCATCGTGCTCGGCGATCTGCTGGGGATCGCTCTGGCCTTGGTCCAGCAGCAGTTCGGCCTGGTGACGCTGCCCGTGGAGACCTACTACGTGGATGTGGTGGCGGTGGACCTGGCATGGTGGCCCATCGTGCTGCTCAACCTCGGCACGCTCATCATCTGCATCGCAGCCCTCATCCTGCCCAGCATGCTCGTCACGCGGATCGCTCCGGCCAGGGCGATCCGATTTTCGTAACCCGGCAGATCCACTACCCTCCGGCTTACACGGGTACCTTTGCATCCGCAATGAAGATCCACGAGAACATCCTGAGCACCATCGGCAACACGCCCATGGTGAAGTTGAACCGTCTGGTGAAGGACGTGGAGGCCACCGTACTGGCCAAGGTCGAGACCTTCAACCCCGGCAACAGCATCAAGGACCGCATGGCGATCAAGATGATCGAGGATGCAGAGAAGGACGGTCGCCTGAAACCCGGAGGCACCATCATCGAAGGCACCAGCGGCAACACCGGCATGGGCCTGGCCATCGGCGCCATCATCAAGGGCTACAAGTGCATCTTCACCACCACGGACAAGCAGAGCCGCGAGAAGGTCGACATCCTGCGCGCTTTCGGTGCTGAAGTGATCGTATGCCCCACCAACGTGGACCCCGAGGACCCGCGCAGCTACTACAGCGTCTCCTCGCGCCTGGAGCGCGAAGTGCCCAACAGCTGGAAGCCGAACCAGTACGACAACCTCAGCAACTCGCAGGCGCACTACGAAAGCACGGGCCCCGAGATCTGGGAGCAGACCGGCGGCAAGGTGGACCACCTGATCGTGGGCGTGGGCACCGGCGGCACCATCAGCGGCACGGGTAAATTCCTGAAGGAAAAGAACCCGAACCTGAAGATCTGGGGCATCGACACCTACGGCTCCGTCTTCAAGAAGCTGAAGGAAACGGGCATCTTCGACAAGAACGAGATCTACCCCTACATCACCGAGGGCATCGGCGAGGACTTCGTGCCCAAGAACGTGGACATGGACCTCATCGACCATTTCGAGAAGGTCACCGACCGCGATGCCGCCATCATGACGCGCCGCATCGTAAAGGAAGAGGCCATCTTCGTGGGCAACAGCGCGGGCAGCGCCATGGCCGGCCTGCTGCAGCTGAAGGACAACTTCAAGAAAGGCGAAGTGGTGGTGGTGATCTTCCACGACCACGGCACGCGCTACGTGGGCAAGATGTTCAACGACGACTGGATGCGCGAGCGCGGTTTCCTGGTCGAAGAGAAGCCCACGGCCGGCGACCTGCTGAAAGGCAAGGACCTGCAACTGCTCAGTGTGGAGGCCGATGAGCCGGTGCTGATCGCCATCGACAAGATGCGCAAGCACAACATCGACCAATTGCCTGTGATGGAGCACGGGAAGCCCGTAGGCACCATCACCGATGCCCGCCTGTTCGATGCGATCCTGGAGGATGCCGAAGTGCGCCACCAGAAGAATCGCACCGTGATGGGCCCCGCCCTGCCGGTGATCGGCCTGGACGCCACCTTGGAAGAGGTGGCCGCCAAGCTGGGGAACGGCAGTCCTGCCGTACTGGTGGAACAGCCGAACGGGTATGGGATCCTGACGAAGCAGGATATCATCGGGAAATTGAAATGACGTTGCACCTGCGACCCACCGGGTCGCCCAATGCAAATGCCACGCTGACCTGTCAGCAGCCACAACGGATGCCCCATGCCCCTGCGTTACCGCAAACACATCCGGCTACCCGACCATGACTACACGAAGGGCGCCTATTTCGTGACGTTGGGTACAAGACCGCGCAG
Source organism: Chryseobacterium gleum (assembly GCA_945872795.1). Classification (GTDB taxonomy): domain Bacteria; phylum Bacteroidota; class Bacteroidia; order Flavobacteriales_F; family PHOS-HE28; genus PHOS-HE28. The sequence continues at coordinate 61,315 of CAMCAZ010000008.1, read as the reverse complement.
GCATGTGTTCGGACGGATCGTCGGAACGGATGCCACCGCACGCATGGACCTGAACGCTGTCGGTGGTATCGTTGATGAATGCTGGCGTGCCATTCCGGACCATTTCCCCCATGTGCAGCTGCATGAAATGCAGATCATGCCGGACCATTTACATGCGATCATTGAACTGACCGGCACATCAAACAACGGCACCGTAGCGGCGACCCAGTGGGTCGCTACTACGGATGCCGTGGGCGGATCTACGGATGCCGTGGGCGGATCCCGCCGCATCGCGCATGGACCGCGACGCGGTTCATTGGCGGCGATCATCGGGGCATTCAAATCAGAAACCACAAAACGGGTCAATCGGTTGAACGGCACACCTGCCAGATCGCTGTGGCAGCCAAACTTCTACGAACGTGCCATCCGCGAACACAACGGCGAATGGGGACGTATCGCGCTGTACATCGCTGAAAACCCGAAGAACTGGCGATGACCATGCGCCCCCCAACTGGCCAAATGGGTCGCACGGTCGAGGTGGTTGCCAATCCTCGGCACATTGCTGTACGCTCGAACCACAGCCTCATGTTAGAATCGCGTTCACGGGACAACACGTGGGTCGGTGTGGCGGTCCTGGTCGTGCTGGGGTTGTTCGTTGTGTTCCTTGTGGGCTGTGTTGAAAAACCCCAGAATAATAGTTCGGAAAACACGGTCGGGATTGGTACGGCGAAGGGCGAGGTGGCCGCTGCGGACACCTTGCTGACCGAGGTCGCTTTGAACTGCTGCATACCGGTCACCGCCGAAGATCTTGCCGCCGACTACATGCTCGACCACAATGTTCCACCCATGGCACGCCTCATTGCGGATGGGGGGAAGCCTGACCTTTCCAAGGACGCGGAGGCCCTGATGCTATTGGATAGCATGGTGAACGGATGCGATTCGCGAACACGCTGGTTTTACTTCTGGATTGTCTCACGAACGCTGAAATGGTCCGATGGGTACTATTCGGAAGGCGTGGGCAACATGGGGACCTCCTACCTGTTCAAGAGGCCGGAGGAGTTCCTTTCTGCATGGATGGATCTGCTTACTGCCAGAGAACGCGACCAATGGGCTTATTACCTCGCAGGAGAACAGGCCATCGTTTCCGAAGTGTATCCCTGCGACACGGTGATGCGTGTATTCAGTTCACGGCTGAAAGCTGTTATCCCCCACGGTGACGAGCGTGCCGCTCTAACAGGCGACCGCCTTGTATTCAAAGTGGACAGCGTGCTTAGGCTATTCAAGGCGGAAGAAAACTAGCGACCATGCTCTCCACCGACCAAATGGCCCGCACCATCAACGTGCCTGCCGCCCCCCAGCGCATCATCTCCCTCGTGCCCTCGCAGACCGAACTGCTTTACGACCTGGGCCTGGGCGAACGCGTGGTCGGCATCACCAAGTTCTGCGTGCACCCGGAGACCTGGTTCAAGACCAAGCACCGCGTGGGTGGCACCAAGAAGGTGGACATGGACAAGGTGCGCGCACTGAAGCCCGACCTGATCATCGGCAACAAGGAGGAGAACGAGCGGAAGGACATCGAAGCCCTGGCCAAGGAGTTCCCGGTGTGGATGAGCGATATCCGCGACCTGCCCGGTGCGCTGGACATGATCACTTGCGTGGGCGAGCTCACCGGCTCACCCTTAAAAGCCGCGTCCTTGGTAACGGAGATCTCCCAGGCTTTCAGCACCCTTCGCCCCTTGGACCCGAGCTATACCGCAGCCTACCTCATCTGGCGCGAGCCCTTCATGGTGGCCGGCCATGGCACCTTCATCAACGACATGCTGATGCGCTGTGGCCTGCAGAACGTGTTCGACGAGGGCGATGCGCGCTACCCGGAGGTCACGCCCCAGGAGCTGGCCGAATCAGACCCCGACATCATCCTGCTCTCCTCCGAGCCCTATCCGTTCAAGGAGAAGCACATCGAGGAGCTGAACATGATCTGCCCCGGGACGCCGGTCCGGATCGTGGACGGCGAGCTGTTCAGCTGGTACGGCAGCCGGCTGCTGCGGTCACCGGCCTACTTCAGTGGGATCTTGAAGGGTTGAACGGTTAGGGCCGCGCAAGACCCGGCGCTACTTTTGCTCGACCTCGTCCACCATGCGTTCCATCGTCTTCATCCTCCTGTTCTTCACTGCGTTGTCGCCTTCGGCGATGGGGCAGCGGGTGGGCTTGGTACTGAGCGGCGGTGGGGCATCGGGCATGGCGCACATCGGGGTGATGCAGGCCTTGGAGGAGAACGGCATCCCCATCGACTACATCGCGGGCAGCAGCATGGGCGCCTTGGTCGGCGGGCTTTACGCTGCCGGGCTTTCCCCCTGGCAGATCGATTCCCTCTTCCGCACGGAAAAATTCCGCATCATGGCCGAAGGCGGTCTGGAGCCCGAGTTCAACTACTTCTTCAAACAGGCCCCCGCTGATGCATCGCTCATCAATGTGCGCCTGGACCTGGACACCACCCTGCAGACCTCCCTGCCCACCAACCTGCGCAGCCCGGTACTGCTGGATTTCGAGCAGATGCGCGGATTCGCGCCGGCGTCGGCCGCAGCAGGCTATGACATGGACAGTCTGTTCGTGCCCTACCGCTGTGTGGCATCGGATATTACCGCCCAGCGCTCCGTGGTATTCCGGAAAGGCGACCTGGCGCAGGCCGTGCGTGCCAGCATGAGCTATCCGTTCTACTTCAAGCCCATCCGCGTGAACGGTCACCTGATGATGGACGGTGGGCTCTACAACAACTTCCCGAGCGATGTGATGTACGAGGACTTTTTCCCGGACGTGATCATCGGGAGCAACGTCTCCAGCAACTCCACCCCGCCTGATGAGGACGACCTGCTCAGCCAGTTGCGGGCCATGATGCAGGAGCCCACCAACTTCTCGGTGATCTGCGAGAACGGCGTGATCATCGAGCCGCGCACCCCCACTTCGCTCTTCGACTTCTCCAACCCTGCACAGGCCATCCAGGAAGGTTACCGAGAGACGATGGCGCGCATGCCGGAGATCAAGGCACAGATGCAACGCCGCGTATCCCAAAGCGAGTTGGAGGTGCGCAGGGCAGCGTTCCGGGCCACCTTCCCACCCCTTGTCTTCAGCGACATCCGCATCCACGGCGCCAACCGCGCGCAATCGCTGTACATCTCCAGGACCCTGCATCACGAGAGCGGCACGCTCACGGCCGAGGAGCTGAAGCCCACCTATTTCCGGCTCTATGCGGACAAGAACATCGCGCTGGTATACCCCAAGGCCACGTACTTCAAGGAGCGGGGCACCTATGACCTGGACCTGCATGTGAAGCAGGAAAAGGACCTGGAGGTGCGTTTCGGGGGCATGTTCTCCTCGCGTCCCATCAACACCGGGATGGTGGCGCTGCGTTACAACCTCTTCGGCCGTTCCTCCGCCCACATCGATGCGAACTCCTACTTCGGGAAGTTCTATAGCGCCGGGCAGCTTCGGATCAGGGCCGACCTTTCGACCCACCAGCCCATCTACATCGAACCGCTCTTCACCATCCACCGATGGGACCACTTCCGCAGCTTCAGCACCTTCTTCGATGAGGTGAAGCCCTCCTATGTGGTGATCAACGAGGTGTATGGCGGCGCCAACGTGGGCATGGGCCTCGGCAACAAGGGTTTGCTGCGGCTGGATGCCAAGCTGGCGGAGACCAAGGACAGCTACTACCAGACCACCGAGTTCACGGGTTCGGACACTGCGGATGTGACCTATTTCCGGCAGTTCAACGTGGGCGTCTCGCTTATGCGTTACTCGCTGAACCGGAAGCAGCACCCCAACGCCGGAGAGGCCCTACAGGTGAGCCTGCGGTACATCAACGGGGACGAACTGACGGACCCGGGATCCACGCGCTCCGATGGGCGGGAGGAATACCGCTCGGCGCATGAATGGTTGGTGCTGCGCGGCTGCGTGGACCAGTATCTCATCCCCCGAGGTACGGTGCGATTGGGCTACATGCTGGAAGGGGTGTACAGCACCATGCCCATGTTCCAGAACTATACGGCGAGCATCATCCGTTCCCCGGCGTTCCAGCCCACGCCTGAGAGCAGGACCTACTTCATACCGGAACTCCGGGCGCCGAAGTACCTCGCCGGCGGCCTGCGCACCATCATCGCGGTGGCCCGAAACAAGTTCGACCTGCGGCTGGAGGGATACATCTTCCAGCCCTATGAGCCCATCGTACGCGGCGAGGACGACCAGGGGATGACCGCAGCCGCCTTCACAGAACGCTACTACATCGGTTCGGGTTCCTTGATCTACCAGAGCCCACTGGGTCCGGTGTGGTTCAACCTGAGCTATTTCGATGGCCTGCAGGAACCCTGGGCCTGGAGCCTCAACTTCGGCTACATCCTCTTCAACCAAAAGGCGCAGGAATGACCCCGACGATCACCATGGAACTGCTGGACCGATATGAACAGGTCAAGGGTGAACTGGAACGATCCCCGAACGCCCACCTGGTGGACCGGGATGCTTGGGAACTGGTGGACGAACTCGTCCTGGACCTGCACCTGATCAACCACGGCTATGCCACGGAAAGCTATGAGCGCCATGTGGAGCGCCGACTGAAGGAGGTGTGCGCCGATGCGGCCACCATCGATCGCCTGCGGCACCTGCGGCTCTGATCGTGACCAAGACCCGAAGAACGGACAAAGCCCCGGTGTTGCCGGGGCTTTGTCATGCGTGATGTACAGTTCAGGCCTGGGCCGTGGGTCCGCCGAAGCTCATGGGGATCTCCGGCATCTCGGTCTCCCGAATGGGGCCATGCACCTGTTCGAACTTGCTGATGTTGTCAGCCAGCGCGCGCATCAGGCGCTTCGCGTGCTGTGGCGTGAGCAGGATACGTGCGCGCACCTTGGCCTTGGGCACACCGGGCATCACACGCACGAAGTCGACGACGAATTCGGAGTTGCTGTGGGTGATGATGGCGAGGTTGCTGTACACGCCATCAGCCACTTCCTCGCTGATCTCGATGTTGAGCTGGTTGGGTCGGGGTTGTTCTTTCTGGTCTGCCATGGTACTGTTCGGTTGATGTCGGGGCATAAGCGGCGAGCGGCAAGCCCTGATGGACTTGCCGCTCGGTCACTGTTCCTGGACCGACGGGTTCATCTTATTCGTCGATCGCCTGGGTCTCCATGTTACCGGCCATCAGGCGCTGGTACTCGTCCTTGTTGGCCACCACGGTCTGGCGATAAGCGCGACCACCGGTACCGGCAGGGATCAGGTGACCCACGATCACGTTCTCCTTCAGGCCCACCAAGTGGTCCTCCTTGGCGTTCACGGCAGCCTCGTTCAGCACCTTCGTGGTCTCCTGGAAGGAGGCCGCAGAGATGAAGCTGTCGGTCTGCAGCGAAGCGCGGGTGATACCCTGCAGGCGGATACGCGCCGTGGCGGGCTTCGCCGGACGGGCCTCCACGGCCTTGGCGTCCTTGCGCTTGAGCACACTGTTCTCATCACGGAGCTTACGCATGGAGACCATCTGGCCCAGTTTCAGCTCACTGCTGTCACCGGCCTCGGTCACCACCATCTTTTCATAGATGCCGTCGTTCTCCTCCATGAACTCGGTCTTGTTCACGCTCTGGCGCTCCAGGAAGCGGGTGTCTCCGGGATCCTCGATCTCCACCTTGCGCATCATCTGGCGGACGATGACCTCGAAGTGCTTGTCGTTGATCTTCACACCCTGCATGCGGTACACCTCCTGTACTTCGTCCACGAGGTACTCCTGCACCTTGGTCGGCCCCTGGATGTCCAGGATGTCTCCCGGCGCAATGGAACCATCGCTCAGCGGCGCACCGGCCTTGATGAAGTCGTTCTCCTGCACCAGGATGTGCTTGCTCAGGGGCACCATGTAGGTCTTGCGCTCGCCTGTGCGGCTCTCCACGATGATCTCACGGTTACCGCGCTTGATCTTGCCGTAGGAGATGATGCCGTCGATCTCGCTCACCACAGCAGGGTTGCTGGGGTTACGAGCTTCGAACAGCTCGGTCACACGGGGCAGACCACCGGTGATGTCACCACCCTTGCCGGAGCTGCGGGGGATCTTCACCAGGATGTCGCCTGCCTCGATCTTCTGGGCCTCGCTCACGATGATGTGCGCACCCACGGGCAGGCTGTAGCTCTTCAGCTCCTCCTTGCCCTTGGTGTCCATGATCTTGATCGTCGGGTTCTTGCGCTTGTCGCGGCTCTCGATGATCACCTTCTCGGCGAAGCCGGTCTGTTCGTCGATCTCCTCGCGGTAGGTGGCGTTCTCCTCGATGCTCTCGAACTCGACCTTACCGGCCATTTCCGAGATGATCACCGCGTTGTAGGGATCCCAGGTGCAGATCAGGTCGTTCTTCTTCAGCTTCTGGTCGCCCTTCACATAGATGAAGGCACCGTAAGGCACGTTGCTCGTGGTGAGCACGATGCCGGTGTTGGTGTCCACGATACGCATCTCCGTGCTCCGGCTGATCACCACTTCGGCGTCCTGGCCCTTGCGGTCCTTGCGCTTCACGGTGCGCAGTTCGTCGATCTCCAACACGCCGTCGTACTTCGCGCGGATCTCGCTCTCTTCGGTGATCTTACCGGCCACACCACCGACGTGGAAGGTCCGGAGGGTAAGCTGTGTACCCGGCTCACCGATGGACTGGGCGGCGATGACACCCACGGCCTCGCCGCGCTGCACCATGCGGCCCGTGGCCAGGTTACGACCGTAGCACTTGCCGCATACGCCCTGCTTCATTTCGCAGGTGAGCACGCTGCGGATCTCCACTTCCTCGATCGGACTGGAGGCGATCGCGGCTGCGATGTCCTCGTTGATGTTCACCCCGCTGCTGACGAGAAGCTCGCCGGTCTGCGGATGGTACACATCGTGCACCGCCGTACGTCCAAGCACTCGGTCGTACAGGGTCTCCACGATCTCTTCGTTCTTCTTCAGCGCGGTGGCCACCAGACCACGGAGCGTTCCGCAATCGTCCTCGGTGATCACCACGTCCTGGGCCACGTCCACCAGACGACGGGTCAGGTAACCGGCATCAGCGGTCTTCAGAGCCGTATCCGCCAGACCCTTACGGGCACCGTGGGTGGAGATGAAGTACTCCAGGATGGACAGGCCCTCCTTGAAGTTCGAGAGGATGGGGTTCTCGATAATGTCCTGTCCTCCGCCGGCACCGCTCTTCTGCGGCTTGGCCATCAGGCCTCGCATGCCGCTCAGCTGGCGGATCTGCTCCTTGGAACCACGGGCACCGGAGTCCATCATCATGTAGATGGAATTGAAACCCTGGCGGTCGTTCTTGATCCGCTCCATCAGGGTGAAGGTCACCTTGCTGTTGGTGTGGGTCCAGATGTCGATCGTCTGGTTGTAGCGTTCGTTGTTGGTGATCAGGCCCATGTTGTAGTTGCCCGTCACCTCGTCCACCTCGGCCTGTGCCGCCTGCACCAGCTTCTCCTTCGCGTCGGGGATGACCACGTCGTCCAGGTTGAAGCTCAGGCCGCCGCGGTAGGCGCTCATGAACCCGAGTTCCTTGATATCGTCCAGGAACTGGGCGGTGCGCGCCACGCCGGTCTCCTTCATCACCCGACCGATGATGTCACGGAGCGCCTTCTTGGTCAGCACCTCATTGATGAAACCGCACTCGTTGGGCACCACCTCGTTGAAGAGGGTGCGACCGCAGGTGGTCTCGATCATCTGGTTCTTGCCATCGGCCCCCATCCAACGCAGCTTGATCCAGGTATGCAGATCGAGGCGTTTCTCGTTGAAGGCGATGATCACCTCCTCGGGGCTGTAGAACGTGTGCCCTTCGCCCTTCATGGTGCGCTCGGCATCGGTCTTGCGGCCCTTGGTGATGTAGTACAGGCCAAGCACCATGTCCTGGCTGGGTACCGCGATCGGGGCACCGTTGGCAGGGTTCAGGATGTTGTGGCTGGCCAGCATCAGCAGCTGGGCCTCCAGGATGGCGGCATTGCCCAAGGGCAGGTGCACGGCCATCTGGTCACCGTCGAAGTCAGCGTTGAAGGCGGTACACACCAGCGGGTGCAGCTGGATGGCTTTGCCCTCGATCAGCTTGGGCTGGAAGGCCTGGATGCCGAGGCGGTGCAGCGTGGGTGCACGGTTCAGGAGCACAGGGTGGCCCTTCAGCACGTTCTCCAGGATGTCCCACACCACGGGCTCCTTCTTGTCCACGATCTTCTTGGCGCTCTTCACCGTCTTCACGATACCGCGCTCGATGAGCTTGCGGATGATGAAGGGCTTGAAGAGCTCGGCGGCCATGTCCTTGGGCAGACCGCACTCGTGCAGCTTCAGTTCGGGTCCCACCACGATGACGGAACGGGCGCTGTAGTCCACACGCTTACCGAGCAGGTTCTGGCGGAAGCGGCCCTGCTTGCCCTTGAGCGAGTCGCTCAGTGACTTCAGCGGACGGTTGCTTTCGCTCTTCACCGCACTGCTCTTGCGGCTGTTGTCAAAGAGGCTGTCGACAGCCTCCTGGAGCATGCGCTTTTCGTTGCGCAGGATCACCTCGGGGGCCTTGATCTCCATCAATCGCTTCAGGCGGTTGTTGCGGATGATCACACGACGGTAGAGGTCGTTCAGGTCGGAAGTGGCGAAGCGGCCACCGTCCAAAGGCACCAGCGGACGCAGTTCGGGCGGGATCACGGGCACCACCTTCACGATCATCCACTCGGGATGGTTCGGACGGCGGGTGTTCGCGTCGCGGAAGGCCTCCACCACGTTGAGGCGCTTCAGGGCCTCGTTCTTGCGCTGCTGGCTGGTCTCGGTGTTCGCCTTGTGGCGCAGGTCATAGCTCAGTCCGTCCAGGTCCAGGCGCTTCAGCAGATCGTGCAACGCGTCCGCGCCCATCTTGGCGATGAACTTGTTGGGATCGCTGTCGTCCAGGTACTGGTTGTCCTTGCCTTGCGCGTCCAGGATGTCCAGGTACTCCTCTTCCGTGAGGAAGTCGAGGTACTGCACGGCCACACCTTCCTTGTTCAGGGCGGTGCCGGCCTGGATCACCACGTAACGCTCGTAGTAGATGATCTGGTCGAGCTTCTTGGTGGGCAGTCCCAGCAGGTAGCCGATCTTGTTCGGCAGGCTGCGGAAGTACCAGATGTGGGCCACGGGCACCACCAGCTGGATGTGCCCCATGCGCTCACGACGGACCTTCTTCTCGGTCACCTCCACACCGCAGCGGTCGCACACGATACCCTTGTAGCGGATGCGCTTGTACTTGCCGCAATGGCACTCGAAATCCTTCACCGGACCGAAGATCCGTTCGCAGAAGAGACCGTCCCGCTCCGGCTTGTAGGTGCGGTAGTTGATCGTCTCCGGCTTGATCACCTCACCATGGCTGCGCTCGAGGATCTGCTCGGGGCTGGCCAGACTGACGACGATCTTGTTGAAGTTGCTGTTCAGCTTCACTTCCTTCTTCATGTGCTCTCGTTGCTTGCTTCCGTTCGACGTTCAATTGCGCTTCCCTTGGATCACTCCAGGGAGACGTTCAGGGCCAGGCCACGCAATTCGTGGAGCAGCACGTTGAACGATTCAGGGATGCCTGGTTGTGGGAGCGGCTCGCCCTTCACGATGGCCTCGTAGGCCTTCGCACGGCCGATCACGTCATCGCTCTTCACGGTCAGGATCTCCTGCAGGATGTTGGCGGCACCGAAGGCCTCCAGTGCCCACACCTCCATTTCACCGAAACGCTGGCCACCGAACTGGGCCTTACCGCCCAGCGGCTGCTGGGTGATGAGGCTGTAGGGGCCGATGGAACGGGCGTGCATCTTATCGTCGACCATGTGTGCGAGCTTGATCATGTAGATCACGCCCACCGTGGCCGGTTGGTCAAAACGATCACCCGTACCGCCATCATAGAGGTAGGTCTTGCCGTTCCGCGGAATGCCCGCTTCGTCGGTCTCGGCATTGATCTGGTCGTGGGTCGCACCATCGAAGATCGGCGTGGCGTATTTGCGGCCCAGCTTCTTGCCGGCCCAGCCCAGCACGGTCTCGTAGATCTGCCCGAGGTTCATTCGGGAAGGCACGCCCAGCGGGTTCAGAACGATGTCCACCGGAGTACCGTCCTCCATGAACGGCATGTCGGCATCGCGCACGATCTTGGCCACGATACCCTTGTTTCCGTGGCGGCCGGCCATCTTGTCGCCCACCGTCAGCTTGCGCTTGGCGGCCAGGTACACCTTGGCCAGTTTGATGATGCCCGTGGGGAGCTCGTCGCCGATGCTCACCTGGAACTTCTTGCGCTTGTACACACCACTGATGTCGCTGTGGCGGATGTTGTAGTTGTGGATGAGCTGGCGCACCAGTTCATTGGTCTTCTTGTCAACGGTCCACTCGGTGGGATCGACGGTCACGAAGTCGATGCCTTGCAGCACCTTGACGCTGAACTTCACGCCCTTCTTGATCTGCTCCTCCTTGTATTTGTTGAAGACGCCGTTGCTGGATTGCCCGTTGAGGAGCTGCATCATCTTGTCGATGAGCTCGTTCTTCAGGGTACCCAGCTCCTTGTCCTGCTCCTTGTCGATCTGCTCCAGGATGGCCTTCTCGTTGGTCTTGGCCTTCTTGTCCTTCACGGCACGGCTGAACAACTTCTTGTCGATCACCACACCCTTGATGCTGGGCGGGGCCTTCAATGAAGCATCCTTCACATCACCGGCCTTGTCGCCGAAGATGGCACGCAGCAGCTTCTCCTCCGGGCTGGGGTCGGTCTCCCCTTTCGGCGTGATCTTGCCGATGAGGATGTCGCCTTCCTTGATCTCGGCACCGATGCGGATCAGACCGTTCTCGTCCAGGTCCTTGGTGGCCTCCTCGGACACGTTCGGGATGTCGGCGGTGAGCTCCTCCAGGCCACGCTTGGTGTCGCGCACCTCCATGATGTACTCATCGATGTGGATGGACGTGAAGATGTCCTCACTGGCCACGCGCTCGCTGATCACGATGGCATCCTCGAAGTTGTACCCCTTCCAAGGCATGAAGGCCACCTGCAGGTTGCGGCCGATGGCGAGCTCGCCATCCTGGGTCGCATAACCCTCGCAGAGCGTCTGTCCCTTGGTCACCTTCTCGCCCTTGCGCACGATGGGGCGCAGGTTCATGCAGGTGCTCTGGTTGGTCTTCAGGAACTTGGTGAGCTTGTACTCCTTCTCATCGCCCTCGAAGCTGACGATACGCTCTTCGTCGGTACGCTTGTACTCGATCACGATGCGGTCGGCGTCCACGCTCTTCACCACTCCTTCGCCCTCGGCGGTCAGCAGCACGCGGCTGTCGCGGGCCACGAGCTCCTCCAGACCGGTGCCCACGAACGGCGCCTCGGGACGCAGCAGCGGCACGGCCTGACGCATCATGTTCGAACCCATCAGGGCACGGTTGGCGTCATTGTGCTCCAGGAAGGGGATCAGCGAGGCCGCAATGGATGCGATCTGGTTGGGTCCCACGTCCATCAGGTGCAGCTCCTTGGGCTCCACCACGGGGAAGTCGCCCATCATCCGCGCTTTCACACGGCTGGTGGTGAACTCGCCCTTCTCGTTCATCCCGGCGTTCGCCTGGGCGATCATCTTGTTGTCCTCCTCCTCGGCGCTCAGGTAGATCACCGCGGCCTTCACATCCACCTTGCCGTTCGCCACCGGGCGGTACGGGGTCTCAATGAAGCCCAGGCTGTTGATCTTGCTGTACACACAGAGCGAGCTGATCAGACCGATGTTCGGTCCTTCAGGGGTCTCGATGGTGCAGAGGCGACCGTAGTGGGTGTAGTGCACGTCACGCACCTCGAAACCGGCGCGCTCACGGCTCAGACCTCCGGGTCCAAGAGCCGAGAGGCGGCGCTTGTGGGTGATCTCGCTCAGCGGGTTGGTCTGGTCCATGAACTGGCTCAACTGGTTCGTTCCGAAGAACGAGTTGATCACCGAGCTCAGGGTCTTGGCATTGATCAGGTCGGTGGGCGTGAACACCTCATTGTCACGCACGTTCATGCGCTCACGGATGGTGCGGGCCATACGGGCCAGACCCACGCCGAACTGGGCGTGCAACTGCTCGCCCACGGTGCGGACGCGACGGTTGCTCAAGTGGTCGATGTCATCCACATCGGCCTTCGAGTTCACCAGTTCGATCAGGTACTTGATGATGAAGATGATGTCCTCCTTCGTCAACACGCGCACACTGAGCTCGCTCTGCAGGCCCAGCTTCTTGTTGATGCGGTAGCGGCCCACCTCACCGAGGTCGTAGCGCTGCTCGCTGAAGAACAGCTTGTCGATCACACCACGGGCCGTTTCCAGATCGGGTGGTTCGGCGTTCCGCAGCTGGCGGTAGATCACCTCCACGGCCTCCTTCTCGGAGTTCGAGGTGTCCTTCTGCAGGGTGTTGTAGATCAGGGCGTAGTCGGCGGCGTTGATGCTCTCCTTGTGCAGGATGATCGTCTTCGCACCGCTCTCCACGATCTGGTCCACGTGCATGTCCTCGATCACGGTCTCGCGGTCGATGAGCACCTCGTTACGCTCGATGCTCACCACCTCACCGGTGTCCTCGTCCACGAAATCCTCCACCCAGGTCTTCAGCACGCGGGCTGCGAGCTTGCGTCCCACGGCCTCCTTCATGTTGGCCTTGGTCACCTTCACCTCGTCGGCGAGGTCGAAGATGGAGAGGATGTCCTTGTCACTTTCAAAGCCGATGGCACGCAGCAGCGTGGTCACAGGCAGCTTTTTCTTACGATCGATGTAGGCGTACATCACACCGTTGATGTCCGTGGCGAACTCGATCCACGAACCCTTGAACGGGATGACACGGGCGCTGTACAGCTTGGTTCCGTTGGCGTGTCGGCTCTGGCCGAAGAACACGCCCGGGCTGCGGTGCAGCTGGCTGACCACCACGCGCTCGGCGCCGTTCACGACGAACGAGCCCTTGGGGGTCATGTAGGGGATCTGCCCCAGATAGACGTCCTGCACGATGGTCTCGAAGTCCTCGTGCTCGGGGTCGGTGCAGTAGAGTTTCAGTTTGGCCTTCAGCGGAACGCTGTAGGTGAGCCCGCGCTCAATGCATTCATCGATGCTGTACCGCGGCGGATCGATGAAATAGTCCAGGAACTCCAGTACGAACTGGTTGCGGGTATCGGTGATCGGGAAGTTCTCCGAGAACACCTTGAAGAGACCTTCCTGTTCGCGGTGTTCGGGAAGGGTTTCGATCTGGAAGAACTCCTCGAAGCTCTTCAGCTGGATATCGAGGAAATCGGGGTAGTCGATCGAGAGGGCGCTGGAGCCGAAATCGATGCGCTTACTTCGCTTGGAGCTGGTCTTCGCCTGGGCCATGTGTGCGTATGTAGGGAACGGAAGACGACCTAATGAAAGGGATCCACCTTGTCCGGGATGACCGCGGGCACTGGATCGGGGTGCCGTTGGGGTGACTTGAAAATACAGCGATCACAGCACAGCCGGAAAGGCCCGCCTTGGGGCCTTTCCGTGCTGCTGTGATGCAGGCGCAGTGAGGTTCTTACTTGACCTCAACTTCAGCGCCGGCTTCCGTCAATTGCTGCTTCAGGCTCTCGGCGTCCTCTTTGGACACACCTTCCTTCAGCGGCTTGGGAGCGCCGTCCACGAGATCTTTCGCCTCCTTCAGTCCCAGTCCGGTGAGTTCCTTCACCAGCTTTACCACAGCCAGTTTGTTCTGGCCACCGGCCTTCAGGATCACGTCGAAGCTGGTCTTGGCTTCAGCGACGTCGCCACCACCGCCTGCGGCGGGGCCTGCGATGGCCACTGCGGCTGCTGCGGGTTCGATCTTGTACTCGTCTTTCAGGTACTGGGCCAGTTCATTGACCTCTTTCACGGTGAGGCCTACGAGCTGATCGCCCAGGGATTTGATGTCTGCCATCTTGCGGGGGTTGTTACTTTCGGTTGTAGAGAAGCTATCGGGAAGTGCGTAACGCGTTTGTCGGGGCGGCGCGAACGTCGCCCTTGACGTTGTCTTTTTAAGCGGCCCTCTCCTGGAGGGTCTTCACCAGGCCGGCGATCTTGTGAGCACCGCTGCCTTGCAGGCCGCTGATCACGTTCTTCATCGGGCTCTGGAGCAGGGCGATGATATCGCCGATGAGCTCCTCCTTGCCCTTCAGGTCGCTCAGCATCACCAGCTGGTCGTCCCCGATGAACACGGCCTCATCTATCCATGCGCTCTTCAGCGCAGGCTTGGTGTCCTTCTTGCGGAAGTTCTTGATGAGTTTTGCAGGAGCGTTGCCCTTGTCGGCGAACAGGATGCTCGTCTGGCCTTTCAGCGTGGGGATGATACCGCTGTAGTCGCGGCCTTCCACACGCTCCATGGCTTTCTGGAGCAGGGTGTTCTTCACCACCTTCATGCGGATGCCGGCCTTGTTGCAGGCCCTGCGCAGGTTGGAGGTGGCTTCGGCGTCCATGGACGTCGTGTCGGCCAGGTACAGCACGCTGGTGGCCTTGATCTCTTCGACCAGGACGTTGATCGCCTGGTCTTTTTCGCTACGGGTTGCCATTGTTGTGCGCTGTTATCAGACCGTTACGGTGCGGGTATCGACCTGCACGCCGGGGCTCATGGTACTGCTGATGCTGATGCTCTTGATGTAGGCTCCCTTGGCGGTGCTGGGCTTCAGCTTCACCAGGGTCTGCAGGATCTCGTTGGCGTTCTCGCTCAACTTGGCGGCTTCGAAGGAGGCCTTGCCGATCACCGCGTGGATGATTCCGGCCTTGTCCACCTTGAAGTCGATCTTGCCGGCCTTCACCTCGCGGGTGGCCTTGGCCACGTCCATGGTCACGGTACCGGTCTTGGGGTTCGGCATCAGGCCGCGGGGACCGAGCACACGGCCCAGGGCACCCACTTTGGCCATCACGGCAGGCGTGCAGATGATCACATCCACGTTGGTCCAACCGCCTTTGATCTTCTCGATGTAGTCATCGAGACCGGCCATGTCGGCACCGGCGGCGAGGGCCTCCTCGCACTTGGCGGGGTCGGCCAGCACCAGCACGTTCACCGTGCGTCCGGTCCCGTGGGGCAGGCTCACGGTGCCACGCACCATTTCAGTGCTCTTGCGCGGATCCACGCCCAGACGAACGGCGATGTCCACCGTGGCGTCGAACTTGGTCGTGCTCACTTGCTTTACGATCTGCGTCGCTTCATCCAAGGTGTACACCTTCGTGGTGTCGAACTTGGCCAGCGCTGTCTTACGCTTCTTGGTCAGGGTTGCCATGGCTGCTGGGTTCAGAAGGGTTTATCTCCGCTCACGGTAACACCCATGCTGCGGGCCGTACCGGCCACCATGCTCATGGCGCTCTCCAATTTGAAGCAGTTCAGGTCGGGCATCTTGTCCTCGGCGATCGCCTTGACCTGATCCCAGGTGATGCTGCCCACCTTCTTGCTGTGGGGCACACCGCTACCACCCTTGATCTTGGCGGCATCGATGATCTGCACGGCTGCAGGAGGGGTCTTGATGATGAAGTCGAAGGACTTATCGCCGTAGACCGTGATCACCACGGGCAACACTTTGCCCGGTTTGTCCTGCGTGCGAGCATTGAACTGCTTGCAGAACTCCATGATGTTCACGCCCTTGGCACCCAGTGCGGGGCCGATGGGGGGCGACGGGTTGGCCGCGCCTCCTTTTACTTGCAGCTTGATCAACGCTGCGATCTCCTTTGCCATTGTTCTTGGTTTGTGTCCTGTTCACGCCTTCCTATCGGTCGGCTCGGACGTGTTTACTTGTTGTTCCTATCGGTCGTCGGTCTACAGGGACCTGTCTTGTCCCTACACCTCCTTCTCTACTTGCATGAAGCTCAGTTCCAAGGGGGTCTTCCGTCCGAAGATCTTCACCATGACCTTGAGCTTCTTCTTTTCTTCATTGATCTCCTCGATCACGCCGTTGAACCCGTTGAAGGGACCATCGATCACCTTCACCCCTTCTCCCACATGGTAGGGGTTGTGGTTCGTGGCCTCGGCATCAGCGAGCTCATCGACGGTGCCCAGGATGCGGTTCACTTCAGCCTGGCGCAAGGGAACAGGGTCTCCCCCCTTCTCCGCACCGAGGAATCCGATCACGTTGGGCATGTTCTTGATGGTGTGGGCGATCTCACCGGTGAGGTCCGCCTCCATCAACACGTAGCCGGGAAAGAAGTTGCGCTCCTTGCTCACCTTCTTGCCCTCGCGGATCTGGTAGAACTTCTCCATGGGAATGAGCACCTGTGAGATGTGCGTCCCCATGTTCGAGCGCGACACCTCCATGTCCACCATCTCCTTCACCTTCTTCTCCTTGCCGCTGATGGCCCGGATGACGTACCACTTCTTGGTGCCCGCTGCCATCTCAGTTCATGAGTTTATAGATGAAACCGAGCATCCCCTTCCAAGGATTCGTATCGCCCGGTCCCATGTTCTGCACCCCGAAGATGTAATCCATCAGGAAGATGATCACCGAGATGAGCAGTGCGGATACAAGCACAACGATGGCGCTGCCTTGGAGTTCCTTCCAGGTAGGCCAACTCACCTTGTGCATGAGCTCGTTATAGCTCTCGGCCAGGTATGTCTTGAAGCTTGCCACGTTGTTGTTTCGCTTTGGGCACGGGTGGCAGGAATCGAACCCGCAGCCTAAGGTTTTGGAGACCTTCGCTCTACCAATTGAGCTACACCCGTAGGAGTATCTGGAACTTGTCTCTTTTCGGCGGCGAAGGCCGACCCGGAGATCCGGGTCGGCCCTGCCACCGTTGGTATGTTGATCCTTACTTGATGATCTCGGTCACCTGGCCGGCACCCACGGTACGACCACCCTCGCGGATGGCGAAACGCAGACCCTTGTCCATGGCGATCGGAACGATCAGTTTCACCGTGATGGTCACGTTGTCACCGGGCATGATCATCTCACGTCCAGCTTCCATCGTGATCTCGCCCGTTACGTCCGTGGTGCGGAAGTAGAACTGGGGACGATACTTGTTGTGGAAGGGCGTGTGACGGCCACCTTCCTCTTTCTTCAGTACGTAGATCTCGCCTTTGAACTCGGTGTGCGGGGTGATGCTACCGGGCTTCGCGATGACCATTCCACGACGGATCTGGTCTTTCTCGATACCGCGCAGCAACAGACCGCAGTTGTCACCAGCTTCACCGCGATCGAGCAGTTTGCGGAACATCTCCACACCCGTGCAGGTGCTGTTCATCTTCTCCTCCTGCATGCCGATGATCTCGACGTTGTCACCCACCTTCACGGCACCGGTCTCGATACGACCGGTGGCCACGGTACCGCGGCCGGTGATGGAGAACACGTCCTCCACGCTCATCAGGAAAGGCTTGTCGATCTCGCGGGGGGGAACAGGGATCCAGGTGTCGACGGCATCCATCAGTTGCATGATGGTGTCCACCCACTTCTCCTCTCCGTTCAATCCACCCAAAGCGGAACCACGGATCACAGGGGTGTTGTCACCATCGTAATCGTAGAAGGACAGCAGTTCGCGGATCTCCATTTCGACCAGGTCGAGGAGTTCGGCGTCGTCCACCATGTCCACCTTGTTCATGAACACCACCAGCTTGGGCACGCCTACCTGACGGCCGAGCAGGATGTGCTCGCGGGTCTGGGGCATGGGTCCATCGGTGGCAGCGCACACGAGGATGGCGCCGTCCATCTGGGCGGCACCCGTCACCATGTTCTTCACATAGTCAGCGTGGCCTGGGCAGTCAACGTGGGCGTAGTGACGGTTCGCCGTCGAATACTCCACGTGAGCGGTGTTGATGGTGATACCGCGCTCTTTTTCCTCGGGTGCATTGTCGATGGAATCAAAGCTGCGCTTCTCGGACAGCCCTTTCGAGGCCAGTACGGAAGTGATGGCCGCGGTCAACGTGGTCTTACCATGGTCAACGTGACCGATGGTACCGATGTTGACGTGCGGCTTGGTGCGTTGGAATGTCTCCTTTGCCATGTCGATCGTTTGTTGTTCGTGTTCTGTTCAGTCCTTCACTGTGCTGTACAGGGCCTTTCCGATCGCTCGGATGCAGCTTAGCCAATACTCCGCAACTGGAGCCTTTGCCGGGAATTGAACCCGGGACCTCTTCCTTACCAAGGAAGTGCTCTACCCCTGAGCTACAAAGGCTTTTAAAATTCTCCGGTCCTTGGGGTCAAGGGCCGGTGTTCACTTCCATCACCGGGTAACGCTTGGTGGTGGAAGGTGTAGAGCGGGAGACGAGACTCGAACCCGCGACGTTCAGCTTGGAAGGCTGATGCTCTACCAACTGAGCTACTCCCGCATAGTGCCGGTCCTGGGTCTTCGTCCTTCACGGTCCGGTCCTACCTGGAAGCGGTGGGAACGGGCTCCGAACGAGTGGTGGGGAGAGCAGGATTCGAACCTACGAAGCTGTGAAGCAGCAGATTTACAGTCTGCCCCCGTTGGCCACTTGGGTATCTCCCCTTTTGATCGGCTCATTGGAGCCAATGAAGGGACTCGAACCCCCGACCGGCTGATTACAAATCAGCTGCTCTACCAGCTGAGCTACATTGGCCTGTACAACACGAAAAAGAACGCTGTTTTCATACCCTCCACGACCCGATGGGCCGGAAAGGGGCTGCAAATGTAGCAAGAAACCGATCCCCACCAAACAACAAGGCCACGAACTTCTTCGTGGCCTTGCCTGGCTTGCCGGAAAGCGGGTCCCGGAGCCTCTGAGGAACGGTTCAGGAAGCCTTGCGGAGCCGCTCCTTGGTGCGTTCCACCTGACTGCGCAGTGCGTCCACCGCCCCTATGGCCGCCTCCTCGAAGCTCTTGCCATGGCGCTTGGCGAAATGTTCACGGCCGGGAACGGCCAGACGGATCTCCACCACCTTGTTCTCCCGGTTCTCTCCGTCGTGTTCCAAGCGCAGGAACACCTCCCCGCTCAGGATGTTATCGTGGAACTGATTGAGCTTGCCCAATTTATCCTGGATGAAGCTGACCAACTTGCCATCAGCGTCGAAATGGATCGAATGCACGTTCAGGTTCATGGTACTACGGTTCTTTTGATGGGTTCAACGATATGCCCCCACCCCCTCGCGGGTGTGCCTGGGCATGGACTTTTCGGAGTTTCTCAACGGTGTTGTGGGTGTACACCTGGGTGGCCGCAAGGCCAGCGTGGCCAAGCAATTCCTTCACCGCATTGAGGTCGGCGCCGTGCTCCAGCATGTGTGTGGCGAACGTATGACGGAGCACGTGCGGCGATCGTTTGTGTTGGGAGGTGACACCACTAAGGTAATACACCACCAGCCGTTGTACGCTTCTTCGCGCCAAGGGTTCGCCCCGCTCGTCCACAAGCAGTTGATCGGACATGGCCGCGGTGCCCGCCACCACCGCACGCTCGGTCAGGTGCTCGGCCAGCAGCGCCACCAAATGATCCCCCAAAGGCAGGATCCGTTCCTTGTTCCGCTTGCCCAGCACCCGCAGCGATGCCCGCCTGAGGTCCACATCGCCCACCCTCAGACCGATCAACTCGGCCAAACGCATGCCGGTGCCGTAGAGCAGTTCCAGCACCAGGCGATGGGTGCGCCCCTTGAAGCCTTCCGGCCAGGTGAGCTCCGCGAAGAGCCTGTCCATACGGACCTCCTCCACGAATTCGGGCAGTCGCTTGGGGGTCTTGGGCGGGTCGATCAGGGCCGTTGGCTCCACGGTGATCGTGCCGGTGACGCGGGCAAATCGGTAGAAACCGCGCAAGGCACTGAGCTTCCTGTTCACGGAACGCGCTCCGGTGCCCTGCTCCATCAACTGCATCATCCAGGTGCGCACCATTTTGTCCGAGGCGCGCTCGGGAGCCAGCCCCCCGTGGGCCGCCAGAAAGGCGCTGAACTGCTCCAGGTCACGCTTGTAGGCCAGCACCGTATGGGCGCTGCAGCGTTTCTCGTAGGCCAGGTGTTCCAGGAAGCGTTCGACCAGCATCAACAACAAAGAAGGGGAAAAGTCCGCAGTGGACCTTTCCCCTTCCTAACGTGGAACGAACGGGATTATTCCTGTTCGGTCTGCATGTTCAGTTTGTACGCAGCGCGGATCATCTCCTTGCGGCGGGACACCGAGGGCTTCGTGAAGCTCTGGCGCTTGCGCAACTGACGCATCGTCTGGGTGCGCTCGAACTTCTTCTTGAACTTCTTGAGCGCCTTGTCGATGCTCTCGCCTTCCTTAACCGGGATGATCAGCATGGTCGTGTTTTCTCTTTCGGGGGCGCAAATATAGCAAGGGGTCTGGAATTTCCAAAGGCTGTGTGGGAAACTTCCGGACCCAGGGCAGCTTTCTTTCGATCAGCCCTTGAGGACGTTGCGGCTGATGACCAGTTTCTGGATCTCGCTGGTGCCTTCGCCTATGGTGCAGAGCTTGCTGTCGCGGTAGAACTTCTCCACGGGGAAATCCTTGGTGTAGCCATATCCCCCGAAGATCTGGACCGCCTCATTGCTGGCCCACACGCACACCTCGCTGGCATAATACTTTGCCATAGCGCTCTCCGTGGTCATCTTCTTGTGGCGGTTCTTCAGGTCGGCGGCCTGCAGGGTGAGGAGCTCGGCGGCCTCGATGCGTGTGGCCATGTCGGCCAGCTTGAAGGCGATGGCCTGGAAGTTGGCGATGGGCTGACCGAACTGTTCCCGCTCCTTGGCATACTTCACACTGGCCTCGAATGCGCCCTTGGCGATGCCCAGGCTCAACGCAGCGATGCTGATGCGGCCACCGTCCAGCACCTTCATGGCCTGCTGGAAGCCCTCCCCCACCTGGCCCAATACGTTCTCAGCGGGGATCCGGCAATCCTCCAGGATCACCTCGGCGGTCTCGCTGGCCCGCATGCCCAATTTGTTCTCCTTCTTGCCGGCCTTCAGTCCGGCAGTTCCGCGCTCCACCACGAATGCGGTCATGCCCTTGCTGTCCAAAAGCTCACCGGTGCGCGCGATGATCACCATCACGTCGCTGCTCTTGCCGTGGGTGATCCAGCATTTGGTACCGTTCAGCACCCACTCGTTCCCCTCCTTGCGGGCCGTGCACTTCATGCGCATGGCATCACTGCCGGTGTTGGGTTCGGTGAGCGCCCAGGCGCCCAGCCACTGACCACTGGCCAGTTTCGGCAGCCAGCGGCGCTTCTGCTCATCGTTGCCGAACTGCAGGATGTGACCCGTGCACAGGCTGTTGTGCGCCGCCACGCTGAGGCCCACACTGCCGCACATCTTGGCCACCTCCACGATGGTGGTGATGTATTCGAAATAGCCGAGGCCGGCACCACCGTACTCCTCGGGCACCAATACACCCAGCATTCCCGCCGGACCGAAGTGGTCCTTCAGCAGGTCGATGGGCAGGTGTTGGGCCTCATCCCACTCCATGATGTGGGGACGCAGCTCTCGTTCGCACAGGTCACGCACGGCTTGTGCGATCATCGTCTGACTGTCGGTGGTGTGGAATTCCATGTTCTTCAGTAGGTCGCCAGGCGCGTGATGTCGGAGCCATAAGGCTTCAAGCGTTCAACACCGCCCAAAAAGGATAGTTCGATCAGGAAGGCAAAGCCAGCAACGCGCGCGCCCTGCATGTGGATCAGTTCAGCTGTGGCCGCGGCGGTGCCGCCGGTGGCCAGCAGGTCGTCATGCACCAGCACGTTCATGCCCGGGTGCAGTACATCCTGGTGCATCTCGATGGCCGCACTGCCATACTCCAGGTCATAGCTATAGCTCACTGTGCGGTAAGGCAGCTTACCCTTCTTGCGCACGGTGATGAAGGGCACCCCCAATCGCATGGAAAGCGGCAGGCCGAAGAGGAATCCACGGCTTTCGACGCCGGCTATCGCATCGATCTGTTTCCCTTGCAGCGCATCGACGAAACCATCGACCACGGCATGGCACAGTTTCGGGTCCTCGAGCACGGGCGTGATATCACGGAACAGGATGCCCGGCTTGGGAAAATCCGGCACATCTCGGATGGCGTACTTGAGCCTTTGCTCCAGCGAATGGTTCACTCCACGGTCAGATAGGGCGCAAGTTTACGGAAGACCGCCTCATCGACCACCGCGCAGCCCGTAATGTCGGCCACGTTCCGGAACGGCCCGTGCTGTTTGCGGTAGGCGATCAGTGGTTTCGCGATCTTCCAACCGGCATAGGGATGCGCCGCCAGGGCCTCCACCGTGCAGGTATTGATCGGTATGCGCACGATCATCAGCGTGTCCACGATCAACAGTTCCTTCAGTCGTTCAACGGCATCGGGCTTATCCTTCAGGACGTACACCTCGGCCAGTTGGTCCAGGTGATGGTAGCCTCCCAGGCGATCGCGGAACTTCACGATGCCGCGGGCGAAGGCGGGACCAATGCCGGGCAGATCGACCAACGCCGTGGTGTCGGTGGTGTTCACCTCCACCAATGCACGGGGCGTCCATGAGCGCTCGGCCTTGGGCGATGCCTTCTCCCGCGTCTCATAACGTGGATACTTGGGCGCATCCCTGCGCTCGTATTGCTGTCGGGCAGGTGCACTATCAGGCAACAGGATGAACGGCTCCAATCGCTGGTATTGCTCCGGAGGAATGGTGTACATGCGAGCGAGATCGCGCTTGGTGCGGAAGCGGCCACCCTTGGAGCGGTAGCGCTCGATGCCATCCACCTGTCGCGGGCTCAGGCCCAGGGCGAGCCATTCCTGGCGTTCCAGCAGATTGGGGTCGAAGGGGAAGGGCGCGGGCATGGCGTCCAGCGAGACCGTGGTATCCCTCCGGGCCGCGATCCAACTGTCCACCCTGGCACGAAGTGCTTCCACATCAGTGGGTGGCGGCACCCGGAGCCATTGCTCGTAGATCACCCAGGCCATGAACAGGGACAGGAGCCCCACCAGCAGGATCGTGCCGCGACGCTCACTGCGATGCAGATGCAGCAGGTCCTTCACCTGCTCCTTCCAACCGCCATGTGTGCCCCTCCGTTTCATGGCGCCCACTGCAGTACATCACCGATCAGGAGGGGTCGTTCTCGGTGAAACTGTCGGGTTCGGAACGTGGAGGGGTGGTGAACACGAGGTAGAAGAAATAACCCGTGATGCCGATCACGGAGACCTGTGTCACGACCATGAGGATCAGCGCGGAGGTGTTCATGCGGCGGTCGTTGAGGTGTTCCGGATCCGGCGAAGTGCGGCGATATAGACCAACAGTGCCAGACCGGCGAAGGTCAAGGTAAGGACCACGCGGGCGAAATTGGTGTAGAACAGGCGATCCTGAAGTCGGTTCACCTCGGCCGGGTCTGTCGCAGCGGCCAGCTGTTGGTGCAAGCCGGTGTTCGCGATCGTCTTGATGATCGAGCTGTTGTCCAACGGCCAACCTCCACCACTGAAGAAGCTCTGGAACGCCACCGTCCATTCATTTCCCAACGGGGTGAACAATGCTCCCAGGAAAACCAGCAGGAGCAGCAATGGTGTGATGTACTTGATGATGAACTTGTATATCGTGGGCACATTGAGGTCCGATCCGGACATCAGTTCCTTCCACCCCCGGTCTATGCCGAAGACCCAGGAGAACAGGATGGTCTCTGCCAGCGCGAACACCACAAGGGCTACGGTGCCGGCCCAGTAATCGTACTCGTCGAACACCCCCTCCTGGAAGAAGATCACGGTGGGTAGACCCAGCACCAGGACGATGAGCCCAAAACTCAAGGAACCCTTGATCCGTCCCCAGCCGAACTCATCGCGCATGAAGCCCATCCAAGGCGTTCCCATGGCCAGGCTGGAGGTGATGCCCGCGAAGAACAGGAGGCCGAACCACATCACACCGGCCACGGCGCTCAGGACGGGACCCCACTTTTCGAACAGGAAGGGCATCGTCTGGAACGCCATGCCGAACCCGGCGTTCTCCTTCACCCAGTCCAACCCGAGGTAACCTGCGGCGATGGGGATCACGATCAGGCTGCCCAGCACCACTTCCACGAACTCGTTCATGAAGCCCGCGCTCACGGCGTTCAGGGCGATATCGTCCTTGCTCTTCACGTAGGCCGCATAGCAATGGATGGTGCCCATGCCCACGCTCAGCGTGAAAAAGATCTGTCCAGCTGCCGCGAGCCAGACCTTGGGGTTGCTCAGGCTGTCGAACTGTGGCGTCCACAGAAAGTTGAGGCCGTCCCAGGCACTGGCAGTAGGCACTTCCGCACTGGCACCGGACGTACCGAGCGTGAGTCCTCGCAGCGCCAGAAAGACACCGAAGAGGATCAGCAAGGGCATGCCGATCTTCGCTGCCTTCTCCACCCCGGCAAGGCCGCGGGAGAGGATCCAGGTGTTCAGGCCCAGACAAAGGATGTAGAACACCACGGCTTCGTACGGAATGCCAGTGGTACTGTGGCCGATGTCCACGTACGATGTAAAGAAGGCTGCGACCTGGGTCTGGGAAAGTCCATCGAAGGTGCCCACGATGCTGTGGTACACGTAGCTCATGGTCCAACTCTCGATGTAGCAGTAGTAGGCCGCCACGGCGATGTTGGTGAAAATGCCGAACACCCCGAAGTACTTCCAGAACGCCCGTTTGGTCATCGTATCCAGGATAAAGGGCGTGCTGTGGTTGTTGCTACGCCCCCCGAATCGACCCATGCTCCATTCGATCCAGAGCAGGGGAATGCCCATCAGCAGGAAACAGATGAGGTAGGGGATGATGAAGGCACCTCCCCCATTGTTCACCGCCTGCACCGGGAAGCGCAGAAAGTTGCCAAGGCCCACGGCGTTGCCCGCCATGGCGAGGATGAGCCCCACGCGGGTGCCCCAGGATTCATTCTGTGTCAATGACATGTGCTCCGAATAACGGTCGCCGAAGATAGAAGCTTAGGGGAAAGGTGCCCATCAAAGTACAGCCGCGCACAGAACCTCCCCCCTTTCGGAACGAAATTCCACCACCTCCAGCCACTACGCCGGACCCAGCTGTGCACGCAGCACGGCCAGTCCTTCCTCGAAGCCGTGAGGCGCATAGCCCAGTTCACGGCGGGCCTTGTCCAGCACGAACCCGGTGCGTGGCGGACGTCTCGCCGGCTGGCCCAAGGAATCGCTCTTCACAGGCGTCACCACCGAAGTATCGAGGTGGAAGAACGCTCCCACGCGCTGCACGAGTTCCAGGATGCTCATCCCATCGGGACCGCTCAGGTTATAGACCCCGGTGGCCCCCCGCTTGGCAATTCGGATGCAGCCATCGGCCAGGTCCTCGGCCAGGGTGGGCATGCGCCATTGGTCGTCCACCACCTTGATGGGTTGACCCTTCTCCAGGGCGCTCCTGGCCCAAAGTACCACGTTGCTGCGGCTCAGTCCTTCCGCGATGCCGTACACGATGATGGTGCGTGCGATGGCCCACTTCGCCAGCCCGGCCTCCATCACCACGCGCTCGGAATCGAGCTTGCTGTGGCCGTAACCACTGAGCGGAGCAGGTACGTCATCCTCCGCGTAGGGACCGTTCATCCCATCGAAGATGAAGTCGGTGCTGAGGTGGATGAAGTGGCAGCCGTGTCGTTTGGCGGCCTGCACCACGTGTTCAGTGGCCGTCACGTTCTGCAATTGGCAGGCGGCGGGGTCCAGTTCACAGGCATCCACATTGGTCATGGCCGCCGTATGGATCACCACCTCAGGCATAGTTGTCGCGAACACCTCGTCCACCTCAGCCTGTACCGTGATGTCCATGGAACGGTACTGCGGCCCCAAGGGGATCGGCGTACGGTCCGCGCCGCGGCTGGTGGCGACCAGCTGCACTTCGGGGTCATTCCGAAGGGCGGCGACCAGTTTCTGGCCCAGCAGCCCGTTGCTTCCGGTGATCAGGATCTTCATCGACCGCGAAGGAACACAACGCCGTGGGATCGCGGTCACTTTCTGCCCAAGCCTTCGAAGTAGCCCTTGTTGCCGCCGAGGTTGAAGAAGCTGATGAACAGGGCGATGTAGCTGAGGTAGAACAGCGATTGAAGCGATACCACCAGTTTGCCCAGGCCAGTGATGGGGTGGTATTCACCGAAACCAATGGTGCTGGTGATCATGAAGCTCACATAGACGGCATCCGTCCAAAGCGTGAGGGGTTGGTTCATGTACTGCCCGGCCATGTGGATGACCGCAAAGGAGAAGACCACCTCCAGGTAATTGAGGAAGATCAGCAGCTTGGATCGCCTGTACGAACGGGGTGACGAGAAGCTATCGGAGGCGAAGATCAATGTCGGTATGTAGATGATGGTCTCCATCATGAACCAAAGCACCACGAACAGGGCCAGTGGATGCCGCTCCCAGCCCATGGCGAGCACCACCACCGGAAGGGTCGTCTTCAACAGAATGAACAGTTCAATGGCAAAATCCTGGTACAAGGGGCCTTTGCGCCAGAACAAATGCTTGATGTACATACCCGGGAATAGGAACTGGCTGGCGGCCAAGAGCAGGCGAACGATCTTTTCCAGCCCGGCGTCCTCCTCAAAGGTGTTGTTCCAAATGGCCCGCAGGTTCTCCCATCGCCTGCCGATGGTGGAATACTTCACCTCTTCGAAGCGCTGGCCCCGCCCGATGAACAGCTTCTTGAATGCGCCCTGCATCATGGAGTTGGAAGGCCACTTTGGTTGGCCGAAAGGTAATCGGCCCGACAGATGGTGGACCTGAGCACCGTTAGGCGGACAACGGAAATGAGCTCGACATGCGGCTTTTCAATGCTCCGAGGGAGACACTGGCCGTGGATGAAGTCGGCCCGTGGTGCAGCTCAGATGTCCCACACCGTACTGCGGCGCTTGAACGGTTGTTTGATGCGCTCCTTGTGCTGGAGGACGAAGGCCATCACGAGGTAGGCCACCAAGTGCACACCGGCCGTGATGAAGCTGAGGTAGATGAACGATAGCCGGACCTGCTCGGCCTTGATGTTGAGCTTGCCCGCCCACCACTCACAAACGCCGAAGGCCTGCTGTTCGAAATGGGTCTTGATGCGGTCGATCATGTTCCGGATGGCGCTCGCTATGCTACGAGCGAAAGCTACGAACAATACGACGAACCACTCAATCGCGGACGCACCGGATCATGTACCCGTTCGCCGGATCCTCTTGATAACGCTCCAGGTGGGCGTTGTTGAAAAGCAGGCGCCGCGCATATTGCGAATCCGCAACGCTCGATCCGATCTGGTCACGCGCCCACAGCCATGCAGCACTGCCGAAGGAAGTGGAGAAGTTCCCGGTCATAAAATCCCGTGTCGGGTTGGGGAGGATATCGAGGCCGGCCGCATTGTCCGCACCCACGTTCGGTGAGGTCCAGACCAACGTACCGAACCGTTTCAGCTTGCCACCTGCTGAAGGGCTTTCCACCGGTACAGTAATGTCGCTGACCGCGCCAGGATCAAGGAACAGTGCCAAAGCATGCCATTCACCGTCCGTGGGCACATGCCAACCGGCCGGGCACACCCTCGGCTCACGGGCAGCGGCGCCGTTGTAGATCACCCCCAGACCGGCGTTCGCAGGGTCGTTCTGCCAGTAACAGCGGGCCGGCTGGTTGTTGTACCACCAGCCCCCCTGCCCCTGGTTCTGCGTGACCTCGGGAATGACCGCACCATCCCGGTAATGAGTGGTGCGCAGGTTGGAGGCCATCCACTCCTGGCCATTGTTGAGGATCACCGAGGGGTAATGGTTGCCATCCACATCATCCACGCCCGGCCCCACTTGGTACAGGTCGAACGTGGGTGTAGGGTCCTGCATGCACCGCAGCGCGAAGCCCTTCGTCTTGTCCGTGTTATCCGCCTGCACGTTCAACTGCCCATAACCCATGCCGCGCCCGATGGCCAGGTTGTATTGGTCCACGCTGGAGGTCCACCACCAGCCCCATTCGTTTTGACCGCTGAAGGACCCATTATCCTGGCGGGAACCAGTGGAGATTGCGGAGAAGCCCGTCCAATTGACCCCATCGTAGTATGAATTGCCGGTGGGGGTCCAGTAGCCCTGGGCCGCGGTCTTCAGGGTGCGTGCCGCCTCGCTGTTGCCATCGTCATCGAAGGGCTGCGAGTCCAACATCCCGTTCCATTCGTCATCGGTGGGCACGTGCCAGCCGTTGGGACAGGGATTGCGCCAGCTGGTGGCAGCGTACCAATTGTAAAGACGGCCCTGACTTCGGATCACATACGGGTCCGTGCTGTTGTACGGCGTGCACCAGCCCCCCTGTGATGCACCGGACCATTGTCCGTTGTCAGTGATGTGGTTGATGGGCGTGCCGTCGGCGTAGCGCGTGGTCCTGAGGTTCTCGGCCATCCAGCGGGCATTGTTGATCCACACCGTCTTGTATACGTTCCCGTCGATGTCAACAAGGGAACCGTAGTTGCTGCAGGGCACACAGTTGGTGCCCTCGGGGCAGAATAACTCCTCGAAACAGCACTGATCGAAGCCGAGCGCATCGTTGAAGAAGTCGGCGCACCTGGTGACGAAGCTGGCCGTATCACTGGTCGACCGCTCCAGGGAGTTCTGCGCGAAAGCGCGCACGTAGTAGCGCGTTTCCGGCATCAGCGCGGAAAGGTCCAGCGCATAGTGTCCGGAATCCACACCGGCCACAACGAGTATCTGGACATTGGACGGGTCCGTAGGCCAGGGCTGCGTGGAGAACTCGAAGCCCCGCTGGAACTGGCCGGACTGGGAAGCAGGCTGGCCCCAGGCAGCGACCGCACCATGCACGCGTGCCGTGCGTGAGGTCACCTGCCGGATGCTGTCCAGGGTTACGACCGGTGTGGGGTCCGACGCGGTGGTGAGGACCATTTCGGGGCCGTAGCCCACCCCCACCCTGTTCACAGCGAAGGAACGGGCATGGAGGGTGGTGCCGAACGGCAATGCGGTGAGCTCCAGGGATGTGGAGGTGTAATGCAAGCTGTCCGTTACCTGCGGCGATGGCTGCCGGGAATAGCAGATACCGGTGGATATCACCGGCGCGCCTCCGTTGGATAGCACCGTACCAAAGGTGAAGTGCATGGAGGTGAGGTCGAAGACATAGGAGCAGCAGTTATCCGCCTCCAGTTGCGACAGCACGGGCGGGGTGGCACCATCACCGGGTCTGAGCTCATGAACGATGCTGTCCACGGCCACGACCGGCACCACGATCGGGGGCGCCGATGGGCGACGGATGATCACGTTGGACTGGCCTTGGGCTTGTTGCATGAAAAGAACAGCAACGACCAGAACGACCAGTGCACGCACGAATGAGAGGGTGGGCTTGGCGTGGGTCATGGCATCAATCCTTTACACACCTGATACTGGCACCTGAGCGCACGTTGGTCTGAACCCTGCTCACACCAGCGTTGTCATGGGCCAAAGACCGCACCATCGGCAGCCCTGCCCCCGTGTCCACCCAGAAGAAGCCGCTGTAGCCATCGTCATAGAAGCCCCCGTCGAAGCTGGCCCTCAGACCACCCGGCCTGGCACCAAATCCGGAGGCGTTGGTGGCGCCCGAGTTCGGGGGGGACCAATAGGGAACGGCCTTCAGTGCACCACCTGCGCCCTGCGCATCACCCCGAACACCGATGTTACCCAGTTCGGCCTCGGGCACCCCTACAGCCTGCTCCAGGGACCTCCAATCGTCCTCGTTGGGCACATGCCAGCCGGTGGGGCAGACATTACGCGCATCATCGATCACATACCCGTTATACAGGGGACCGTACACCGCAGCCTGACCCTGTGCATCCAATTGCGGGTAGCTCCATGCCCCTTCATCGGCATATTGCCAGTCGGTCGCAGCGTCCATCCGGGTGATGGATCCGCCGTTGGCATAGCGCAATGCACGCAGGTTCTCGAGCATCCACTCATGCGCACCGATCTGCGCAGTGGCATAGGCATTGCCATCCACATCGACCACCCCCGAGCCTGGGGGATAGACCGGTGTCTGCAACACTGCAACGGGCCCATAATGCACCGTTCCGTTGCCGATGGCATAACTGCGGAACCGGAATCCGGTGCTCTCCACGTTGATGAAGAGGGTATCCACCAGCGAACCGTCCACCGCGGTTTGCAGCACACTATCGCGTGCTTCGGGATCGCGGTTGCGCGCCCAACAGATACCCCGCGCGAAGACGAGGCTTCCGTTGGAGTTGGCTGCGGGGGCCGCCACACGGAAATGGCGCGGCGCGGTCATGGAGATGGAAATGGCGGGCAGCTCAGGAAGCTCGGTCACCGGGTCCTGGCCATGCGTCACGCGATCGATGGCGGCGAAGGGAACATCCATCCGGGTGCCATCGTGCATGTGCACCCGTATCCCCGGCTGAGCCATACCCTGCGTGTACATGCAAACGCTCATCATGGCGAGGAACATGCAGCGAGCGCAGAGGAGCAGGTTGCTTCGTTCCATGGCCTATGGTATCACCTGTTGGCGTACGACAGTGGGTACAGAACCTCCAATGGTCTGCAGGATCACATCCCGGTCGTTGGCCGCGCCCACATAACGCACACGGCCATCCATGTTCACATCCTCTATGAGATACCCTGTGGCCGTTGCCGTGGGTACCGCACCGCCGATCCTGGAAAGGACCACATCACGGTCGTTCGATGGCCCGGTGTATGAGATGCGCCCATCCCCGTTCACATCACCCGGAGGCATCACCCCCATGCCGTTCACCACATCCATGGAACCGGGCAGGCAGGCCGAAGGATCCGTAAGGTCCATGGTGTTCTGCCCCGGCCCCAGCTCGATCGCCCCGGCCGTAATGGCAGCCAGGTGATTGCGATGCAGCACGGCCACATGCACCGGGTGTCCGATGAAGGGGACCGTAATGGACGAGGTGCCATCCGTGGCAACGATATCACCGTCGCGCTGGATCAGGCAGGACCGTGACCAAAGGATACGGTCGGGGGCGATGGCGTCCCGAAGCTGGAGCAGGACCCAATCCACGATGGCATCAGGACCTGTGACCTGCAGCACGTCCAGGGATACCTGAGCGGAAGGCTCGTGCACACCGGCAGATCCTTCGTAGGGTTCGGCAGCGGGGATCAGCGCCATGACCCGCAGGGAATCCGTCATGAGCCCGACGGCGCCGTTGTATGCACCACCCAACAGGGCCCGCACTTCCAGCGTATGCGGTGCCACGCTGTTCGGGATGATGTACTCGTAATGGTCGATGATGGAGAGGTTCCAATAATTCACCTGACCATTGCGCTGAACCACATAGAGGTCTCCGTCCACATAAGTGAGCCGTGCCACATTATTGAGTACGAAATTGGTCTCCCGTCCATTGGCGAATTGGACACGCAGGTAGGGAGCCGCTGCCACCTGGACCGTGACA
The DNA here is from genome assembly GCA_945872795.1 of Chryseobacterium gleum. Lineage (GTDB taxonomy): Bacteria > Bacteroidota > Bacteroidia > Flavobacteriales_F > PHOS-HE28 > PHOS-HE28. Next base: position 30,147 of record CAMCAZ010000008.1, on the reverse strand, counting down.
GAGGAGGTCGCCGTACACCCGAAATCATCGGTAACGGTGAGCGTGTAGGTCATCGGCTGGGACTGAACGAGCAGGGTGGGGTTCGGGACGTTGGTGGCCGATAGCCCATTCACTGGAGCCCACGCGTAGGTGAGCGGAGGCTGCCCCTCCCCCGCTGTCGGTCCACCCAGTACCGTGGTTGAACCGGCATAGGCCGTGCGTGAGGGACCCGCATCCGCCGCACATTGGGCAAGTACCTGGGAGCCCGAAAGCGGAACGACCATGGCGATGGTGAGGAGGCCTGGAAAGCGCATGATCCTTCTACGAGGGCACCAAGATAGGCGGAACCTGCCGGCAAGGTCAAGTGAAGGGAGCGGACCGGTCCATGCGCGGTGATCGCAGTAACTGCCGGGCGATGGTGCACTGCATGCAGCGCTTCTGCATGCAATAGGAGCTCCGCAGCTCGATCAGGGCCTGGCCACGGGCGGCGGTGTCGGCCTTAAGGCCGAGGATGCTCCAGCCTTCCAGCAGGCTGTTGCGCTCAGCGGGCAGCTGCTCCAGGAGGTCCATCGCACGGTCGCAGAGCGCCTGGCGGCCCTGCAACCGACCCAGTGCGAAGAGGGTGGGTACCAGCGCATTGATGATCAGGTGCTGTGCAGCGATGCGTCCCAGGTGCTTGGGCTGGGCACGGCTCGGATGGTCGAAGGTGAAATGGGTGGTCCAGTAATCGCCCGCAGAGACCTCGAGCAGCGCGTATAGTTCATCGGCGCGAGTGGCCTGCAGCAGGTCGGCGAACGAACCATCGCAGCGCGCGATCAAGCGTGCGAACTGGGCGATGCGTACCGTGGGGAGGTTGAACGGCCGCATGCGACCGAACTTCCACGCGGCCAGGGGCATGGGGCGCAGCCCGTGCATGCGTTGGAGCAGGGCATGTTCGCGCTGGAGAAGGCGGGGATGGTCATCCACATGATCCACCTGCAACATGCCGGCCTGCCCGAAGAGCAGGGCCTCGGTGCGCAGCGCATCGTCCCGGTAGCGCTGCACCATGCGCATGGGCAGGGCATGGGCCAGCATGGAGAACGGCTCTGCGTTGACCTGCATGCCGAAGGCGCGCGCCAGCATGTGGTAGAGCGTGGCGGAGGGATCACGGCCCAGCTGCTCGTACAGCTGCTCCACCGAGGCGGTCTTGCGCTCCAGACGTTCCACGAGCACCCGCTCCAGCCACGGGCCGGTGAGCACATGGTCCATGCCAGAGAGCTGGCGCGCACAGGGTACGAAGCCCTGTCCGCGCATGAGGGCTTGGTGCATAGCGATGCGTTCGCTGCTGATCCGCGGCATCAACTCCACCGTGGGCAACAGGCGGCCGCTGTGGGTGCACACCTCGGCATCGTGCTCGTAGACCACGTGGAGCACCACGTTCTCATAGGCCGGATCGTACTGGTGACCGTGGGCGTTCCATTCGCTGCTGCGCAGATGGACCTCCACAGTGCCTGACCAGAGCTGTCCATCGATGCGGACCTCGGCACCGCTGAGATCGGGGCCGCTATCGTCCTGGATACGGCCCGGCCTCAGCACCTCCACCGGGCGTCCATCCGCCGTGCGCAGGGCGTGCTGGTCGAACAAGCGCTGTTCCCAGATGAACTGGAGAAGGTCCTCCCCGTAGGGAAAGCCGGGTTCGAGCAACACATTGGGCGTTCGTGCTGCTGACCGGATCACACGCATATGCTGTGTCGATGGACCATTGGTCCCGATGGCTGAGGGTGGGATCGCGAAGGAGCTGTTCATGCGTGTCGGGAGATGACGGAATTGCCGTCGATCTCGTGACGCATAATATAGCCATCCAACAGGGTCATTCCAACAGGAAGCCAGGTCGGTCCCCGTCCGCACTTCTCCCCAGATCCCATGAGATCCAGTTGGGACCAGCTTTTCAGATCACTCCTTTCCCGCGCAATGCCTTCTCCATGGCCTGCTGCAGCTCCTGAGCGGCACCGCGGGCCGCAGGAATGGCGTCCTCCCCTTTCCCGGCATAAAGCACTCCACGACTGCTGTTGATGAGCAGGCCTCCGTCCGAGGTCATACCCGCATCCATCACCGCTTGGAGGTCTCCTCCTTGCGCACCGACGCCTGGCACGAGGAAAAAGTGCCGTGGGGCCAAGGCCCTGACCCGGGCAAGGATCTCCGGACGGGTGGCCCCCACCACGAACATGAGGTCTTCAGGACCACCCCATTGGGCGGTGCGTTCGATGACGGTCTCAAAGAGCGGACGTCCGTTCACGGGCAGGAACTGGAAGTCCTCGGCACCGGCGTTGCTTGTCACGCCCAGCACGATGGCCCATTTTCCGGCGCGACCCACGAAGGGCGTGATACTGTCGCGGCCCATATAGGGCGAAAGGGTCACGGCGTCCACGTCCAGCTTGTCGAAGAAGGCCTCGGCATATTTGCGGGCCGTGTTGCCGATATCACCGCGTTTGGCATCGGCGATGATGAAACAATCGCCCTTGCTGCGGATGTAGGCGATGGTGGCCTCCAGGTCCAGCCAGCCCTGGTCGCCGTGCGCTTCGTAGAAGGCCAGGTTCAGCTTGTAGGCCACGGCCAGGTCGTGGGTCACCTCCACGATGGCCTCGTTGAAGGCGCGGACCGGGTGGCTCTCCTCCCGGAAGTGTTCGGGGACCAGGTGTTCCTCGGTATCGAGTCCTACACAGAGCAGGCTCTTCTTGCGGCGGATGGTGGCGAGGAGGTCGGTGCGCGTCACGGGACAAAGATCAGATGATCAGACGATCAGACGATCAGAAAATGGAATGCACGGGATTCGCGAGGGTGCGAGGGAGTGCACACCGACCATGGCAGAGGCCGATCTTCTGATCATCTCATTTTCTGATCTTCTGATCAACCTAGATCCCCGCTTCAGCCTTGAGCTTCTCCGTGCGTTCGGCCAGCTGCAGGGCGTCGATGACCTCCTGGAGCTCACCGTTCAGCACCTGCGGCAGGTTATGCACGGTGAATTCGATGCGGTGGTCGGTGACGCGGCTCTGTGGGAAGTTGTAGGTGCGGATCTTGGCACTGCGGTCGCCGCTGCTCACCTGGCTCTTGCGCTGGGCGGCAATGGCGGCTTCCACCTCGCGCACCTTGTCCTCGTAGAGCTTGGTGCGCAGCATGGTCATGGCCTTCAAGCGGTTGCCCAACTGGCTGCGTTCCGTCTGGCACATCACCACCATTCCGGTGGGGATGTGCGTGAGGCGCACCTTGGTCTCCACCTTGTTCACGTTCTGCCCGCCCGCACCACCGCTTCGCGCGGTCTCCATCTTCACATCGCTCTCCTTCAGCTCCACATCGGTCTCCTCGGCCTCGGGCAGTACGTTCACGGTGGCGGCGCTGGTGTGGATCCGTCCACTGGCCTCGGTGGAAGGCACACGTTGCACCCGGTGCACGCCGGCCTCGAACTTCAGCACACCATAGGCCCCATCGCCGATCACATTGAAGACCACTTCCTTGTAGCCGCCCACGGTGCCTTCGCTCACGTCCGCCACTTCGATCTTCCAGCCGCGGCCTTCGCAGTAGCGGGTGTACATGCGATAGAGGTCACCCGCAAAAAGGCTGGCCTCATCCCCGCCGGTGCCGGCACGCAGCTCCACGGTGCAGTTGCGGGAGTCGTTGGGGTCCTTGGGCACCAGCATCAAGCGCACCTCCTCGTCCATGGCATCGATGGCGGCACGCATATCATCCCGCTCGGCACGGGCCATGTCCAACATGTCCGGGTCCTTTTCCGTGCGGAGCATCTGCTCGGCACCGGCAAGGTCATCGTGCATGCGCCGGAAGCGGTGGAAGGCCTGGTCGATGGGCTCCAGGTCGCGGTAGCTGCGGTTCAGCTCCACAAAGCGCTTCTGATCGGCGATCACACTGGGGTCGGCGAGCTGCTTGCCGATCTCCTCCCGACGATCGTGCAGGGCGGACAGTTTGGAAAGAAGGTCGCTCATGAGAATCGGCCGCAAAGACGCAAAGGCGCAGAGAGAATTCGGTCAGTGATAGATAAAGGTGCCGTGGGGACTGGTGAGTATGACCTCTTTCGCTGGTGCTGCCTCCACCCTGCCGATCACCTTGGCTTCGATGCCGAAGGAGGTGGACATGGCGATGATCTCTGCTGCACGTTCCGCCGGGACGTAGAACTCGAGCCGGTGGCCCATGTTGAAGACCTTGTACATCTCCTTCCAGTCCGTGCCGCTCATGCGCTGGATGGCATTGAACAAGGGGGGAATGGGAAGCAGATCGTCCTTGATGATGCGCAGGTTTTCCACGAAGTGCAGCACCTTGGTCTGTGCGCCACCACTGCAGTGCACCATGCCGTGTACATCTGCGCGCATCGCGGCCAGCACCTGGGCAACGACCGGTGCGTAGGTGCGCGTGGGCGAGAGCACGGCCTTTCCGAAGTCCAACGGCGTACCCTCCAACGGGTCGGTCAACTGCGCCTGGCCGCTGTAAACGAGTTCGGTGGGCGTTCCGGGGTCGAAGGTCTCCGGGAATCGGGTGGCGAGGGACCTCGCGAAGACATCGTGCCGTGCGCTGGTGAGGCCGTTGCTGCCCATGCCGGCGTTGTAGGCCTCTTCGTAGGAAGCCTTTCCGTAGCTCGCCAGGGCCACGATCACGTCACCGGCCTGTATCCGGGCATTGTCGATCACCTCGCTGCGCTTCATCCGGCAGGTCACGGTGCTGTCCACGATCACGGTGCGGACCAGGTCGCCCACATCGGCGGTCTCGCCACCGGTGCTGCGGATGCCGATCCCGAGGTCGCGCATCTTCTCCAGGAAGAGCTCCGTCCCGTCGATCAAGGCGGAGATCACCTCGCCCGGGATCAAGCGCTTGTTGCGCCCGATGGTGCTGCTCAGCAGGATGTTGTTCCCCCCGGCTGCGCTCGGGACGGCGCCCACGCAGAGCAGGTCATCCAGGTTCATCACGATGGCGTCCTGGGCGATCCCATGCCACACGCTGAGGTCACCGGTCTCCTTCCAATAAGCGTAAGCCAGCGATGACTTGGTGCCCGCCCCATCGGCATGCATCACGATGCAATGCTCGGCACTGCCCGTCAGTTCATCGGCCACCACCTTGCAGAAGGCCCGGGGGAACAGTCCCTTGTCCAGGCCGGCAATGGCCTTGTGCACATCCTCCTTGCCGGAGGAAACACCGCGTTGGGCGTAGCGATCGGAGCTCATGGGCGTATAACGAAGAAGAGCATCCCGATGCTTCAGGATGCTCTTCTGTTCATGGTTCGAACTAATTGGCGGGAGCGGCGGGCGCTGCGCCCTCCTTGGGCACGTAGTCGTAGCTCAGCACGCGGAACTCCGTGCGACGGTTCTGCTGGTGGGCCGCCTCTTGTTCCTCCTTGGTCTTCATGGCCTTGATCTGTGCGTCGGAGATACGCAGCTTGGTCTCTCCGTAGCCTTTGGGCACCATACGTGCTGGGTCAATGCCCTTGGTCACCAGATAGTTCACGCAACTCTGAGCGCGATTCTGGGACAGGATCTGGTTCTTCGCATCCGAGTCGCGCGAATCGGTGTGTGCGGACAGCTCGATGATGATCGTCGGGTTGTCGATCAGCGTTTGGTACAAGGTCTCCAGAGAATCCTTGCCTTCGGGACGCAGTTCGAACTTGCCCAGATCGTACTGTACCTCGGGCAGTTTGATGACCACATCGATGAAGGGCTGCAGGAAGTACTCCTTCACGAAGGTGGTGCTCTCCTCCAGACCCACCGTGGTGATCTGGTCCTTCACCACCAGGTAGCCCTCCTTCTCTGCCAGGATGCTGTAGCTGGTGTTCTCCTTGATGTAGCGGTCCTTGCCGTTCTCCACGAAGGCGAAGCCACCATTCTCATCGGTGATGGCGCTGAAGTTGGCACCATTGGTGCCCACCACGCTGATCTTGGCACCGGACAGAGGCTGGCCGGTGACCTTGTCGTAGGCAACACCTTGGAGGGCGAAGACCATATCGGGCATGTAGAAGCGCCAGATGTCGTCCTGGCCTTTCCCGCCGGGGCGGTTGCTGGTAAAGAAGCCGCGCTCGTTCTCACCGTCGAACATGATCCCGAAATCATCGGAAGCACTGTTCAGGGGTGAACGCATGTTCTCGATCTGGCCCCAGGTGTTCTCGCCGGTCTTCTCCGCACGGAAGATATCCATCCCGCCCATGCCCATGTGGCCGTTGGAGGCGAAGTAGAGACTTCCATCCACACGCTGGAAGGGGAACATCTCATCCTTGCCGGTATTGACCTCCGCACCGAGGTTCACCGGTGCACCCACCGGCATGCCATCCTTATCCAGCTTCACGTAGTAGATGTCCTTGCCACCCACATGGCCTGCGCCCTTCATGTTGGAGGAGAAGAACATCATGTCATCGGCGGCGGACAGGGAAGGGTGTCCGACCGTCAGGGTGTCCTCCTTGGATCCGGAAGGTTTCAGGGCCAGCTTCTCCGGCTCACTGAAGTTCGCTCCCACCTTTTTGCTGATATAGATGTCGCAACCGAAGACCTTCTTCTTCTCCACAGGGCAACGGGTGAAGTACATGATGGACCTCTTCTCATTGAAGATGGGAGCCCCTTCATTCGACTCGGTGTTGATGGTGATGGGAAGCTTCACAGGCTCGCTCCATTTGCCCAGTCGATCGCGAGTGCTGGTGAACAGGTCACTGAAGGCCTCACCGAGGATCTGGTCCGTTTCGGCGCCCGTTGCTGCGGGACGCGTGCTGGTGAAGACCACCGTCTCGTTCTTCTTGTCCGCGAAGGCGGGCGTGAAATCGTACTGGGCCGTGTTCAAGAGCACCTCGGGATCCACGCTGTAGCGGGTGGGCTCGTCCTTCCACTTCTGGGCCATCTGGCAGGCCGCAATACCGGCAGCCGCACGGACGTCATTGGGTCTCTTCTCCTTGTACTTGTTGTAGGCCACGATGGCGTCGGCGTACTTGCCCTGCTGCTTGAGCATCTCCCCGATCCAGTAGTAACCGGTGGGGTCCTCCAACTGGGCCTTGTTGGCCTTCTCATACCACACTTGGGCCTGCTGGGGATCGCCGAGCAGGCGGTAGCTCTCGGCCACCTTGTAGATCAGCTCCGCCTTGGTCCCTGCCTTCTTCTCTACGGTGTACGCCTTCTTGTAGAGCTCGATGGCGTTGAAATAGAAGCCCTTGTCAAAGGCAAGGTCCGCCTCCTCGGCCAAACGCCCCTGCGCCAGAACTGCCGTGGTGCAAAGGAAACTGACAAAGAGGGTGGCCAGGATCTTCCGTGTGGTCATCGCGTGGGATTGGATGGGTCTAGTGTTCCGGTTCCGGGCGAAGATAAGCAGATCCCCCAAAGACGAAACGAAGGATAAAAAGGCGGAATGGGGAGCCGCGATGGCTCCCCCCTCCGTCAGTGGCTGAGCCTGTGGGCCGATCAGCGGGTGAAGAGCAGCTCCCGCATCTTGGGCAGGGGCCACAGCTCATCGTCCACCAGCAGTTCGAGCTTGTCCACGTGGTAGCGGATCTTCTCCAGATGAGGGCGCACGTGATCGCAATAGGCGATGGCCTTCTCGCGGGCGTGGTCAATGATGTTGGCCTTCTTGCGCGCCTCGATCATGGAGTCCACCAGTTCCTTGATCTTGGAGAGGTGCTCGCTGATCTCCTCGATGAGCTTCACCGGGGTCTCCACCGCCTTCTTGGCCTGCGCGGCCGGGAGCACGTCCCGCAGACCGCGGACGTTCTCCAGCAGGCGGTTCTGGTAGTTGATGGCCGTGGGGATGATGTGGTTCTGCGCGAGATCGCCCGCCACACGGCTCTCGATCTGGATCTTCAGCGTGTAGCTGTGCAGTTCGATCTCATGCCGGGCCTCCAGCTCCACCGGCGACAGCACCTCCATGTCCGTGAAGAGCTTGGCCGTCTCCTTACGCATCCACACATCCAGTGCGCGGGGCGTGTCCTTGATGTTGCTCAACCCGCGCTTGGCGGCCTCCTTCACCCATTCCTCGCCGTAGCCGTTGCCTTCAAAGCGGATGCTCTTGCTGGTAGCGATCAGGTCGCGGATCACGCGCAGGATGGCCTCGTCCTTCTTGGTGCCTTTGGCGATCAAGGCGTCCACCTGCTTCTTGAACAGGCGCAGCTGGTGCGCGACAATGGTGTTGAGCACGGTCATCGGCCCGGCGCAGTTGGCACTGCTGCCCACGGCGCGGAACTCGAACTTGTTGCCCGTGAAGGCGAACGGACTGGTGCGGTTGCGGTCCGTATTGTCCAGCATCACCGAAGGGATGCGACCGATGTCCAGCTTCAGTTCGGTCTTCCGGTCGGGGGTCATGGCGCCCTTGATGTTCTTCTCCAGCCCGTCCAGCAGGTTGCTCAGGTGCTCGCCGATGAACACGCTGATGATGGCGGGTGGGGCTTCGTTGGCACCCAGGCGATGGTCATTGTTCGCGCTGGCGATGCTGGCGCGGAGCACATCGGCGTGCGCGTGGATGGCCGCGATGGTGTTCACGAAGAAGGTGAGGAACTGGAGGTTCTCCTTCGGCGTCTTGGCGGGGCGCAGCAGGTTGCGGCCGGTGTTGGTGGCCAGGCTCCAGTTGTTGTGCTTTCCGCTGCCGTTCACCCCCGAGTAGGGCTTTTCGTGGAGCAACACGCGGAAGTCGTGCTTCTGGGCGGTCTTGTCCATGATGTCCATGAGCAGGACGTTGTGGTCCACGGCGAGGTTCATCTCCTCGAACACCGGCGCGCACTCGAACTGGTTCGGGGCCACCTCGTTGTGGCGCGTCTTCACCGGTATCCCGAGCATCAGGGCCTCGGTCTCGAAGTCGCGCATGAAGGCCCTGACACGGTCGGGGATACTGCCGAAGTAGTGGTCCTCCATCTGCTGGCCCTTGGCGGGCAGGTGGCCGAACAGTGCACGACCGCTCATCATGATGTCCGGCCGGGCGAAGTACAGGGCCTTGTCGATCAGGAAATACTCCTGCTCCCAGCCCAGGGTGCTGATCACCTTGGTCACGTCCTTGTCGAAGTACTGGCACACCGCCGTGGCGGCTTCGTCCACGGCGTGGATCGCACGCAGGAGCGGCATCTTGAAATCCAGCGCTTCACCGGTGTAGCTGATGAAGATGGTGGGCACGCAGAGCGTGCGCCCGATAACGAACGCCGGGCTGCTGGGATCCCAGGCCGTGTAGCCCCGGGCCTCGAAGGTGTTCCGGATGCCACCATTGGGGAAGCTGCTGGCATCGGGTTCCTGTTGCACCAGCATGCTGCCGTCGAAACGCTCGATGCTGCGACCGCCTCCGATGGGCTCGAAGAAGGCATCGTGCTTCTCCGCACTGAGACCGGTGAGCGGCTGGAACCAATGGGTATAATGCGAGGCACCCTTGCTGGATGCCCATTCCTTCATGCCGCTGGCCACCTGGTCGGCCAGTTTCCGATCGATCCGCGTACCGTGCTGGCCTGCCTGACGCACCGCGTACCAGGCCTCCTCAGTGAGGAACATGCGCATGGCGTCCTCATTGAACACGTTCACCCCGAAGAAGTCGGAGATCTTCTGGGAAGGTGGTTCAACGAAATTCGGGCGGCGATGGAGCACATCCTCCAAAGCCTTGGCTCGAATAAGGGGGCTTGACATGGGAAAAGGGGTTTGTTGGCCGCGAAGGTATGTTCCTGAAGGGGGTGCATCCTCAAAAGTTGATAAAATTCGAGACCCCCCCCCCATCACAATGACCCCAACAGTAGAAATGAACTGGGATGGAACGCGAACGCCCTCCGGTCGGGAGGGCGTTCAGGGACTCGGTCAGGGATCGTCGCAGCCTTGCTGAAGTACCCCCATGCAGCCACGGCAGCCTAAGGGATACGGGTACCGGGCAGCGACCCAGCTAGCCCCGGTACCTGTCGACGGAAAGCAAAGGAAGTACGGTCCAACAATGCGCGATCAATGCGCTGCGCCGTCGGGTTCATCCGTTGGCGCTTTGTCGACGGTCACCTCCTTCTCATCAAGAAGGGTGCGTCGCTGTTCCTGTGCGGCACGCGTCACCTCATTGGCACCGCGCTGGATCTCGCGCTGCACCTCGTTGCTGGCGTCACGCACCTGGCGCATAGTGCGTCCCAATGTGCGGGCGATGTCAGGTATGCCCTTGCTTCCGAAGAAAAGCAGGATGAAAAGGAGCACCACCATGAGTTCCCCACCACTGATATCGAACAGGAGCACCGTTTGCATTGCAGGGCTAAAAGTAAGCGGTCCCGAAGTCCTTCCTCGGACAACGGGACCGCAACGAGGTCAAGGGACTATCAGGCCTTTGTCTTCGCCCCGCGAAGCAAAAGGTCGACCGCAGCCGCGGACGCCACGAAGATCGAGGAATAGGTACCGACCAGGGTACCCACGAACAGTCCGAACACGAAGCCCTTGATGGAGACACCGCCGAAGAAGAAGATGATGACGAGCACGAGGAGGGTGCAAACACCCGTGTTCAACGTCCGGCTCAGCGTACTGTTGATCGCCCGATTGAACAAGGGGACCACGGGGTCGCGTTTGTGGTCACGCGTGTATTCCCTGATCCTGTCGAACACCACCACCGTATCGTTGATCGAATAGCCCACGACAGTGAGGATAACGGCAATGAACGCCTCGTCGATCTCCATCGAGAATCCCACCACTCCCCAGAGCAGGGAGTACAGACCAAGGACGACAAGTACATCGTGCAACAAGGATAGCAATGCGCCCAGACCGTATTGCCAGTTGCTGAACCGAATGGCGATATAGACGAACATGAACACCAAAGCGATGGCCACGGATGTCAGGGCCTTTGTCTTGATGTCGTCACTGATGGTGGGATCCACTTTCCGGGTCTCTTCCGCAAAGCTGAACGCCCCCACCTTGGTCAATCCTTCGGCAACGCGGCCTTGAACCACGGAATCCATTGCCACGCCGGACTCCTCGATCTTGTAGTTCGTGGTGATCTTCAGGCGCTGGGCTCCACCATAGGTCTTCACCGAAAGGGTGTACTGTCGACCAGCTTCATCGGTGACCATGGGTTCCAAGGTCTCCCTAACCTGATCAAGATCGACAGGTTGCTGGAACTCCACTACATACGTGCGACCGCCGGTGAAGTCGACGCCCCAGTTGAATCCACGGGTCACCATGGAGGCGATGCCGATGCCGATGATCACGAAGGAGATGCCGTAGAACAATTTCCTCTTGCCCATGAAGTCCACATTGGCACCGTCGAAGAGGTTGATGTTCCAGCTGCGGGAGAAGGAGATGGGCTTGTTCCGCTCCATGCGCCAGATCATCACAAGGCGGCTGATGAAAATAGCGGTGAACAGGGAGGTGAGGATACCCAACCCGAGGGTGGTGGCGAAACCTCGAATGGGACCAGAACCGAACAGATAGAGGATGACGGCGGTGATGAACGTGGTCACGTTCGAATCGATGATGGCAGAGAGCGCCCCTTGGTTGCTGTAGGCGCTTTCGATGGCGCTCTTCAACATGCGACCAGCCTTGAGCTCGTCCCGCACGCGCTCATTGATCAGCACGTTCGCATCCACGGCCATTCCGATGGTCAGAACGATACCGGCAATACCCGCAAGGGTCAGCGAGGCCTGCATCGATGCCATGGTGCCCAGCAGGAAGAAAACGTTCGCCAGGAGGGCGATGTCAGCGATCCAGCCTGCTCCTGCATAGTAAAGGCCCATGACCAGAAGCACACCGATCAGGGCCACCGCGAAGGACATCATGCCCCGGTCGATGTTCTGTTCACCCAGGGATGGACCCACTACGGTCTCGTCGATGATGCGTGCCGGGGCTGGCAGGGCACCCGCCTTCAGGATATTGGCGAGGTCATCGGCCTCCTGGATCTGGTTGTTAAGGTTACCACTGCCCATGGAGATGCTGGAACGGCCGCCAGCGATCTCGGACATGACGGTCGGAGCACTGTACACGAGTTCGTCGAGCACGATGGCAATGGACTTACCGACGTTATCCCCGGTCATGACCTTCCAGGTCTGGGCTCCTTCAGCATCCATCTGCATGGTCACCTCCACGGCACCTTTCATATCGAAGTCCTGGGCTGCGTTCACGATGGAACTGCCGTCCAACTTGGGCTTGCCATCACGAGGCAACTTCAGTGCAAAGAGGTTCAGCAGCTGGGCAGTGGACCCGTTCACCAGCTCGGCGGTCTCGGCCTTCGCAGCCCAGGCCAGTCGCAGGTCCATGGGCAGCGCCTTACGTACCACGTCCATGGCGAGCAAGCGGTTCACCTCGGCCGTATCCTTCAGATCGGCCTGGCCCACGATGGCCCCGCGCATCCAGCCCCGTTGGGGGTCGAACAACGGACGGAGACGCATGGAAAGGGGCGCCTTCTTGCGCGCCTCCTCCTCGGAAAGGTCCTGATCGGTCGCCGTGGTGTCCGTATCGGCCAGGCTGTCCACTGCAGCAGCGGTGTCCGTTGCTGCGGCAAGCGTGGTGTCCTGTACGGCCACGGTATCCTGCACAGCGAGGGTGTCCATGGCAGCCGTCAGCTCAGCCGTATCGGTGCTCGCCTCGGCCAGTTCCGGGTGGAGGATCGCGCTGAGCGGGGTGTTGGCCTGATCGAGCAAGGGACCGATCTCAGTGTTGTCGTAGGTCTCCCAGAATTCGAGGTTGGCGGTGCTCTGCAGCACTTTACGTACACGGTCCTTATCCTTTACACCGGGCAGTTCGATCTGGATGCGACCGCTGAACTGCTGTTTCTGGATGCTGGGCTGCGCCACGCCGAACTTGTCTATCCGGGTGCGAAGGATGCGCTCCGTGTTGTTCAAGGCTGCTTCCGCCTCCTTGCGCAAGGCTTTCAGGTAGTCTGCGTCGTTGCCTTCGCGCTCGAACATGTCCTTGCGGTCGGGGGTATAGAAAATGGCCGACAGGGGACCACGTTCAGGGATCTTGGCATACTCCTCACCGAAAAGGGTGATGAAATCAGCGTTGCTGCTCTTCTGGCGTTCGCGAGCGCTGGCAATGGCCTTGGTGAAGGCCGGGTCGCTGCTGTTACCGCTCAGGTTCACCACCAGTTCGGGGATGCTCACCTCCAGCGTAACGGCCATACCACCCTTCAGGTCAAGGCCCAGGTTGATCTCCTTCTCCTTGCATTCACTGTAGCTGTAGCCCAGCACAGGGTACACCTTCTCATCAGCCTTGGAGCGCAGAATGTTGTTCTCAAAGTCGAGCTTGAGCGCTTCGCGATCAAGCCCTTGGTTCCCCGGCAAAGCGAGCACCGAGTCGGCCTTATAGCCGGCCTCTTCAGCCGCTTTGCGCTCGAGACCCGAGGTGAAGAAGGAGAAGGAAAGCTGATAAACACACGCTAGCGCCAGCAGGATGGTAAAGATCCAAAGCGCGCCTCTATTCTGCATGACCGATGGGTTTTCCGTAAAAGAGGCGGCAAATATAGCGTTGTTGCCCTTCGCTGGAAGGCCTTGGTAAAGAATGGTATGCGAACACCTTCTTTGGGCCGACGGACCGGGATACCCGTCGCCTACCTTTGCACAGGTCCCTGACGATCACCGGTCGAACCGGTCGCTGGTGCATCCTACCTCATGAACATGCGCGCACTGAACCACTCTCCCCTGATCCTGCTGGCCCTTTGCGCCGCCCTGGATGCGAACGCCCAATGGGACCTGTTCTTCGATGGCGCTGTGCCGGTCACCCGTGCGGGCCAGTCGCTCGATCTGGCATGGTCCGGAGGCGCCAACTTCATCCAGGTGAGCGACATCGACCTGAACGGCGACGGCCTGAAGGACCTGTTCATCTTCGACCGGTCGGGGAACACGGTGACCACCCTGCTGAACAACGGCCAGCCCGGCACCATGGCCTACAGCCTGACCCGCGCTTACCAGAACGTCCATCCCTTACCCGAACTGCACGACTGGGTGCTGCTGCGTGACTTCAACTGCGATGGCAAGGAGGACATCTACACCTATTCCCAGGCCGGGTTCTCGGTGTACAAGAACACCAGCATCGGTGAGGACCTATCCTTTGAATTGGTCACCTTCCGGGTGAACTCGAACTACATCTCGCCTTCCGGAGCTGGAACGATGGCCAACCTGTTCATCTCCCAAGTGGACCTGCCTGCGATCGATGACGTGGATGGTGATGGGGACCTGGACGTGCTCACCTTCAGCCTGTTGGGCTCCTACCTGGAGTATCACAAGAACCTGAGCGTGGAGACCTATGGCACCTGCGACAGCCTGAAGTTCGAACTGCGGAACAAATGCTGGGGCTTTTTCGCCGAGAACTTCAACACCAACTCGGTCACCCTGAATGTGCCCTGCAACTTCAACGTCCCCGACCCCGAGATCGGCGGCAACGGCCTGAACGGTGAACGCCCCACCGACCCCTCCGAGGACGACCGGGCGCATGCGGGCAGCACTGTTCTGGCGCTGGACCTGAACGGTGATGGTGTAAAGGAGGTGCTACTGGGAGACATCAGTTACAACAACCTGGTCGGGCTCTACAACGGGGGCTCCGTGGAAGAAGCCCTGATGACGGTGGAGGACACGCTGTTCCCGAGCTATGATACGTCGGTCGAACTTCCCTTATTTCCCGGGGGCTACTTCGAGGATGTGGACAACGATGGCAAGCGTGACCTGCTGGTCAGCGGCAACGCCACCTCCCTTTCGGAGAATGCGAAAAGTGTGTGGTACTACCATAACGCGGGTACGGATGCCGCACCGATCTTCGAGCGGGTGCAGGAGGATGTGTTCCAGGACCGGATGATCGACCACGGCGAGGGGGCCTTCCCCATTGCCTTTGACCATGATGGGGATGGCCTGATGGACCTGGTGGTGGCCAACCATGGCTACTTCGCATCGGCCGGCGCCTATATCGGCAAGCTCGCGCTGTACCGCAATACGGGCACCGCGCTGGCCCCCGCATTCACGCTGGTCACCGATGACTATGCCGGTCTGTCCACCAGCGGGATCGGCCTGAGCATGTACCCGGCCTTCGGCGATGTGGATGGTGATGGCGACCAGGACATGTACATCGGTGATCTCCAAGGCCGCCTGCACGCCTACCAGAACAGCCCTGTTGGCGGCGTGGCCCAGTTCACGCTGCTCCAAGCCAATGTGCTGGAGGCCTCCGGTTCAGCCATCGATGTGGGGCAGTTCGCCACCCCCCAGTTCACGGACCTGGACCAGGATGGACGGTTGGACCTGTTGATCGGCGAACGCAACGGCAACCTGAACTACTACCGCAACACCGGCACCGCCACTTCGCCGGCTTGGACGCTGACGAATGAGAACATCGGTGGCGTAAGCACAGTGGAATGGTGGAATGTTACCGGCTACTCTGTTCCCAACCTCTTCGTCGCGCCTACGGGTGGTCGGCAGCTGCTTTTGGGTTCGGAGTCCGGTTGGCTATACCATTATGGGGACATCGATGGCAACCTGGAGGGTACCTGGACCTTGCTGGACAGCACCTTCATGGACCTGCGGGATGGCATCCGCAGCGGACTCTGCCTGCATGACTACACCGGAGATGGCGTTCTGGACATGGTCGTCGGCAACTACCGGGGAGGACTGAGCTTCTGGCGCAGCGACCTGGGCTCCGCCGTGAACGCGCCGAACGCATCCACCGTGTTCAGTCTGTACCCCAACCCTGCCACGGATGGAGTGGAACTGATCCTTCGCCAGATGCTTGCGGGCCCGACCACGGTGACCCTCTTGAACACACAGGGACAGGTCATTCATCAACAGGCGATCACCAGTGAACGCATCACGCTGGATATCAGCGGCTTGAATACCGGGGTATACGTGGTGCGGTTGATGGGACCGACCGGGTCGTTCACCCAGCGCCTGATCGTGACCGGAAGGCCTTAAGGGTACCTCGAAGAACCCCGCTCCGGCGGCGATGGAGGCAGGGGCGCTTTCCATGTGCACTTGCTCTCGGCCGGCCATATTTCGTTGCCTACCGGCCAGGCAGGCAGGTTGTCTGGCCGAACGCTGATCATGCGTGCCTCCCAATAGGCCTCGGGACGTTCGAGGTTCTTCGAGGCACCCATAAGACAGGCTTTCAGGAATGAAGAAGGGCACCCCTCGAGGCGCCCTTCTTCATTTTCCCATTACTGAGGATCAGGCCGTAACGCCGGACCCCATGTTATCCAGAACGTCCATGACCTCTTTCACAGCCTTGCCACTGGCCTTCACCAGTTCCATCTCCTCGGCGTTCAGCTTCAGCTCGATGATGCGCTCCACACCTTTGCGGCCCAGCACCACTGGAGCACCCATGTAGATGTCCTTCAGGCCATACTCGCCCTGCAGCCAGACGCAGCAGGGGAACACGCGCTTCTGGTCGCGTACGATGGACTCCACCATCTGGGCAGCGGCTGTACCTGGGGCGTACCAAGCACTGGTACCCAGCAGGTTGACGATCTCTCCGCCACCCTTCTTGGTACGGTCCACGATGGCATCCAGCTTGTCCTTGGCGATCAGTTCGGTGACCGGTATGCCACCAACGGTGGTGTAGCGCGGCAAAGGAACCATGGTATCGCCGTGGCCACCCATCAGCACCGCCTGGATGTCCTTGGGGCTCACGTTCAGTTCCGTGGCGAGGAATGCCCGGTAACGGGCGGTATCCAGGATACCGGCCATGCCGAACACACGCTGGCTGGGCAGCTTGCTATTGATGTACGAGCAATAGGTCATCACATCCAGCGGGTTGCTCACCACGATGATGATGGCCTCCGGCGAATGTTTCACCACGTTCTCGGTCACGCTCTTCACGATGGCGGCATTCGTGGCGATGAGGTCGTCGCGGCTCATGCCGGGCTTGCGTGGCAGGCCGCTGGTGATGACCACCACGTCACTTCCGGCCGTCTTCGAATAATCGTTGGTCGACCCGGTGATGCGCGAATCGAACAGGTTGATGGGCGCGGTCTGCCAGATATCCAGGGCCTTGCCTTCGGCGAAACCCTCCTTGATGTCCAACAGGACCACTTCATTGGCAAGCTCCCAGCGGGCTACGGCATCAGCGCAGGTCGCGCCAACGTTGCCGGCCCCTACCACAGTAACTTTCATGCGTTCGGTGCAGATTGATGGGTGAAAGAGAAAGGGACTCCCTATGGATGTTCCGGGCGCGAAAGTAGTGCATCGTTCAGGAGGCCGAAGGTGATGCTCCCCAGTCCCGCTTGAAAAGAAGATGAGGAGGGGAGGCATCCTTTTGACCATGTGCGCGTCTTGCCCCCGTATGGCTATCTTGTCAACTCCAATGACCGAGGCCTTGCCCCCTCCTGCTTCCGATGACCGGAAGGGCTTTCGCCTTACACCTGCTTGGGTGAAGGGTGACCAGCCCGTGGACCAGCATGGGGGGCTGATCGATGGTTGCATGGTCGGCGAACGTCGGTCCCAGCAGCGGGTCTACGAACTGTTCTACGGCAAGATGATGGCGGTGTGCATGCGGTACACCAAGAATGCGGACCAGGCCAAGGACATCCTTCAGGACGGCTTCATCAAGGTCTTCGGCAGCATGGACCAGTTCAACCGTGCCGGCAGCTTTGAAGGGTGGATCCGACGGATCATCGTGAACACGGCCATCGACCATTTCCGCCGCACGAAGAACTCGTTCCTGCTCCTTGGGGAGGAACGGAGCATCGAGGATTTCGGTGACCATGATGCGGAGGATGTCCGTGCAGATGAGGTGGACGACGACTGGCAGGAGGTGAAACCGGCCGACGTCATCAATGCCATGCAGAAGCTTACACCCGCCTACAGGACCGTCTTCAACCTGTACGTGTTCGAGGAACTGACCCATAAGGAGATCGCAGTGATGCTGGGGATCAACGTGGGCACCTCGAAAAGTAATCTCGCCAAGGCGAAACATAATCTGAAGAAACTGCTTACAAAGGGGCATTGACCCACTAACGACCTATGACAATGAATGCTCACGATGCGTTCGAGCGATCACTGAAAAAGGCCCTTGATCCTTATGAGGTGCCTTTCAATTCGGCCGACTGGGCCCAGTTGGAGGCCCGCATGGAAAAGGCACAGCCGGCCCCCTGGAGATCCTCGCTGGGGCTGTATGCCCTGCTTCTTGGCGGAACGGTGGCATTGGGAACGACCATCTACCTGCTGAGCGCCACCGTGAACATGGAAGGCGGTGCCACCCTGAAAGGGTCTGATCCCATGGACCAGACCCCGATGGCCGAGGTCATCACGGCGACTCCCGGCACGGTTGGTACTGTCCCCCCGATGGAACCCAGTACGGCCGGCACCGAGGAATTGATCAGTCATACCGGGGTCATAGCATCACAAACAGCCAACGGGAAAGGTCCAAAAATTCCTGGTTCCAGCGGAGTGGCGAGTGCACCGTTCATTGCTGAGGCTGTGAACAAGGAAGTGACCATCCGGCCCAGCATTTCTGAAGGATGCCCAGGTACTGCGGTCACCTTCGCCGTGGACAATATGCCTGATGAAGGGATTTACCTGTGGAACTTCGGCGACGGCAGTTTCTCCAATCAGTCGCGTCCCAGCCACGTCTTCTCCAAGGCTGGAACGTTCGAGGTCATGCTGTCCCACTCCTCTGTCGGCGGAGGTACCATTCAAAATAAGCCTGCAGCAGACCGCATTGTGATCCATGAGATCCCCGAAGCATCCTTCAAGTTCCTGAAGCAGGAATATGACCATACCGTGCCCTCGGTCCACTTCGAGAACCGAAGCCAGGGAGCAGCGTCCTACCATTGGGATTTCGGTGATGGCCAAACTTCCGAGGTCGCTCATCCTGACCATATTTTCAAGAAAGCGGGTGATCACACGGTGGTGCTCACGGTGACCAACACGAAAGGCTGTACGGACCGCTCCGAGCGGACCATCCACATCGATTCCGGCTATAACCTATTGGCCACCAGCACCTTTTCGCCCAACGGGGACGGTGTGGACGATGTCTTCATCCCCGAGGCCTTACGTAGCCTGGGTGTTCGCTTCAAACTGTCCATCCACGACCCCCGGACCGGTCAATTGGTCTATGAGACCACCGATGCCCAACGGCCTTGGAACGGGCGTATCGCCAACAAGGGCGACTGGTGCACCACCGGCGATTATGTCTGGATGGTGGAGATGAAGGACGGCGAGAAGCTAGGGGGCACCTATAACGGCACGATCGGACTGCTCCGTTGACCGCTTCGTGGACAGTGATCTTCAGCACCAAGCCCGGGGTCAGACCCGGGCTTGGTATTTTTGTACTCAGGCAACCTTTGGGGTGGCCTGCCCATCATAAAAATGGAAGTCTCGTGCGAGGCCTCCGTTCCTTTTCTCTCAATCTCCCACAGATCATCTCCCCGATGATGAAAAGCACATTGCTCCGACACCCCTCCGACCGCTTGGTCAGCGGGCTGTGCGTTGCCCTTGCGGCCACGTTCACGCTGTTCGGCACACTGCAGGCGCAGCAGTTCAGCATCACTGCGGGCACGATCAATACGTGCGTCGGTGTGCTGGAGGACAGCGGAGGACCCAACGGTCAATATGGCAACGGCGAGAACTTCACGGTGGTGATCTGTCCGGATAACCCGGGTGATGGCATCTCGTTGAACTGGTTGGTCGCCAACCTGAGCAACACGGGTCCGAACCCGGTGGACCGGCTCCGGATCTGGGATGGAGATAACACGGGTGCGACCTACCTCGGCGAGTATACTGGAACTGGCTTGCAGGGTCTGGTCGTTTCCGCGACCACGTTCAATCCGACCGGTTGTCTCACGGTACAGTTCATTTCGAACGGGAACGGAACAGGGGATTTTGCGGCTTCCATCACCTGTTTCACCCCCTGCGATCGTCCCGTGGCTGTTGCAAGCATGAGCGAAGCGCTTCCGGCCATGGTCTGTGTGGGCGAAGAGGTGAGCTTCGATGGTTCCGCATCCTACGCAGCGGGTACTTTCGAGATCGTTTCCTATGAATGGGTATTCGATGATGGCAATACGGCGAGCACGCCGACCACCACACATTCCTTCAGTGAACCGGGCGAGTATATCGTCCAGCTGAATCTTGTCGACAACAACGACTGTGTGAATTCGAACGTGGTGGACCTTCAAGTACTGGTCAGCACAACGCCCAGTTTCCTGGGAACGGCAGAGAGTGTGGAGACCTGCCTCGGGGCCACGGTGGACCTCGCTGGGATCGTGACGCCAGTGACCTGGACCGGACTTCCTGACGCCAATTTCGGAGAGGGCGTGTTTCTGCCGGATGATGTGGGCCAGCCATTCACCTCCAGCCTTGCCTTCACCCAGTTCGATCCAGGACAGACCATCACGGACTGCAATGACATTCTTTCTGTGTGCGTGGAAATGGAGCATACGTTCATGGGTGACCTTGTGCTTCAGATCATCTGCCCGAACGGCCAGACCACCATCCTGCACCAACAAGGTGGTGGTGGCACCTACCTGGGCGAGCCCAACGATGGGGACAGCAACGCCAACCCGATCTTCGGAGCCTGTTGGAACTATTGCTGGAGCGAGACGGCCACCAATGGCACTTGGGTAGCGAACTCGAACGCCGGTTCGGGCAATACGACCAGCGCAGGGACACCACCCGCACAATCCCTCAACCCAGGAACCTATGAGCCTGTGCAATCGCTGTGCAACCTGGTCGGTTGCCCCTTGAACGGGGAATGGACCTACCAGAGCACCGATCTGTGGGGTGCGGACAATGGGTTCATCTGCTCCTGGTCCATCAACTTCGACCCGAGCATCATTCCGGACGTCACCCAGTTCACACCTGAACTCGGTATCGAGACCGCCGATTCCGCGGCTTGGACAGGTCCGTTCCTGACCTTGGACCCGAACGACCCCTTGCATGGCACTGCGACGCCTACAGGTGCTGGGGACTACGCCTATACGTTGAGCGTGACGGACAATTTTGGCTGTACGTATGACACCACCATCACGGTGACCATTGCTCCGCAGACGGAGATCGATGCAGGCCCAGCGATCATCCTATGCAGCGATCCGCTGCCCATGGCGGGTGTGATCGTGGCGAACGGACCTCCTGAGGACTGCACGTATGTCATCGAAATGGAGGACACCTGGGGCGATGGATGGAACGGAGCCTCGCTCACTGTCACGGTCGCTGGCGTTCCGACGAACTACACCATGATGGGACCGTCCCCGCAATTGGTCAATATACCGGTGGCCACAGGGGCAAGCATCCAGTTGACCTGGAATCCGGGTGCGTTCAACAACGAACACAGTTTTGCATTGTACAATAACTTGGGTGCTATCCTGTACCAGTCGCCCCTCGGCCCAGCCACCGGCATCGCCTTTAACGGAATCGTGACCTGTACGGGAGGCACCTCCACCACGGTATGGGAATGGAGCCCGGTGGATGGCCTCGATGATCCGACAGACCCGGAGACCAACGTATACACGACTACGCCTACCTGGTACTACCTGAGCGCCTATCCTTCCGGAAACCCGGAGTGTGCCGTGATGGACAGTGTGTTGGTCAGTCCTGACCCGTCCATCGATGCCGGTCTCGATAATATCCTGCTGTTCTGTGCAGGTCTGCCGGATTTCCTGATGACGGACTCCCTGTTGGGGACGCCGGATTATGATGGAGTTTGGACGGATGCAACGGGCGCGGTGGTCTCCAGCACGTTCGTGACGCTTTCCGACCCCGGTGGGGTGTACACCTACACGGTGACGAGCCCGAACGGGTGTGTGGCCACTTCGCAACTGGATATCACCGTGATCCCCGTGGACGACCCGATCTGCTGCGGTGTGCCCGATGCGGGTGAGCCGCTGATCTCCTGCGACCTGACGAATCCACTGACCGCCACACCCGGCAACACCGGCGTTGGTCAGTGGAGCGGTCCTGCGGGGGCTGTCTTCGGGGACATCTACGCTCCGTTGACCACGGTGACCATGCCCGCCGGATCGGGTGGAACACATTGGTTCTACTGGGCCGAGAACGATGGAGCCTTCTGCAACACCATCGACAGTGTGCAGATGACCTTCACGGACACCCTCCTGATCACCTTCACCCCGACCGATGCGATCTGCTACACGTATTGCGATGGGACAGTGCAGGCCTCAGTGACCGGTGGCAACACGGCCACCCAACTGCAGTACGATTGGTCGACGGGCGTTTCCGGTCCTGGCGCGAATGCCATCATCGACCTGTGCGCTGGCGATTACGCGCTGACCGTGACGGACGATAACGGCTGCTTCGGTTCGAATTCGGTGACCATCAGCCAGCCGGTCCAGTTGGAGATCGATTCGCTGGACTTCGAACCGGTGGTCTGTTCCGGCGACTGCAACGGCCGGGTATTGGTATATGATGCCCAGGCAGTTGAGTACAGCTATGACAATGGAAACACCTGGGCTGCATCCTCCACCCTGGAGGACGCCTGCGAGGACCTGTATCAGGTCTGGATCAAGGACCAGGCCGGGTGCTTGGGATCTGACATCATCACGGTGACCGGTCCTCCTCCCGTGGTGGCGGACTTCATCTGGGGTCCCATTCCGGCCAACGTGAACAACCCGAGCATCCGCTTCATCAACACCAGCACGGATGCCACCCGCTACAGCTGGGACATCGCCGGTCTGATGACCACCACGGCCCAGGACCCGGCCTTCGTGTTCAGCAACAAGGAACCCGGCACTTACGAGGTGTGCCTGATCGCCTACAATTTCAACGAGTGCACGGATACGATCTGCCATACGGTGATCATTGATGACGTCCTGCTGCCCTACATCCCCAACTCCTTCACACCTGATGGGGATGACCTGAACGATACCTGGGGCATGAGCGTGAACATGGATGCCATCACGGACTTTGAGATGCTGGTGTTCGACCGTTGGGGGCAGGTGGTCTACACCGCTACCGACCCCTACACCCACTGGCAGGGCCGTTTCCAGAACGGAGGAGAGATCTTGCCACAGGGCGTATACACCTATCGGATCACCTTCGAGTCCATGGAAACACAGACCCGCAAGGAACTGCTTGGTCACGTGACCTTGATCAAGTAGTGACGGGACATACGACCATACGATGGAACGCGGCGGGATCGATACCTGCCGCGTTCCGCATTCCTCCACCGGCGTGGGAGTACCATCCTTACCGGCATCTGGATGGCCGCACCGTTCCAATAGCATCGAGTTTTGCACGAGAGACCAAGGGTCCTTTTTGAACGAGTCCAGTGATGTTGATCGCCACGTTGAGCAACGCCTTCCGATCGGTATTTGACCGTGCGATCCCCGGGATCGTGTCCATAGTGGTCCTGCTGACGCTGGGGACTTCCCTCAAGGCCCAGGAATACCTCATCACACAAGGCTCCATCGTGACCTGTGCGGGTGCGTTGTTGGACGCGGGTGGTGGTCTGGCGCCCTACGGTGACAACGAGGACAACGTGTTGACCATCTGCCCCGACGTCCCCGGACAGGGGATCACCTTGAACTTCCTCATCGCGCAGTTCAGCCTGGCCGGAGCAGGATCCGTGGACCAGATGGAAGTGTTCGACGGGGATGACCTGTCGGCACCCTTGCTCGGCACCTACGTTGGGAATGAACTCGAGGGAGTGATCCTGAGCGCTTCACCGGACAACCCTACAGGTTGTCTCACCTTGCACTTCACCACCAACGAGGTGGGAGGAGGAGACTTCTCGGCAGTGATCCAATGTCAGACCCCCTGTTATCCTCCCGTCCCGGACGCGATCGTGGTCGGCGAGGACCTTCCTGCACTGGTGTGCTCGGGGGAGACGATGACCTTTGACGCCAGCGGGTCCACAGCCTCTGCGGGCCAGACGATCGTATCCTACGAATGGGACCTGGCCGACGGAAGCACCGGCAGCGGTGCTGTGTTGGAGCACAGTTACACGGAACCCGGAGAATACCTGGTGCAGTTGACCGTCACCGATGACGCGGGCTGCGTGAACACCCAGCAGACCACCCTCCAGGTCTTCGTGAGCACCGTTCCGTCCTTCGCTGGCACCATGGAGGACCTCACGGTATGTGAAGGGGCGACCATTCAACTCGATGGTGTCACCACGCCAACAACGTGGTCGGGGATCCCCGTGATCGACCTTGGCGGACCCATCCCCTTGCCGGACAACGTTGGTGTGCCGTTCACCAGTTCCCTGGACTATTCCATCTTTCCGATCGGATCGACCTTGACCGATGTGAACGACCTGGAGTCCATCTGCGTGGACATGGAACATTCGTTCATGGGTGACATGGTGCTGGTGATGACCTGCCCGAACGGACAGAGCGTGGCGCTGCATCAACAAGGTGGCGGAGGCACTTTCCTGGGGGATGCGAACGATACGGACCCGGCAGGTTCCGTAGCTGTGCCGGGCACCTGTTACACCTACTGCTTTGCACCGAATGCTCCATTCGGCACCTGGGCGCAATGTTCCCAGTTCGGAACCACCCCCAACGTGATCCCTGTTTCCCAGGGCACAGCCTTGGCTCCGGGCACGTACACCAGTGTTCAGCCCTTGAGCAACCTGGTGGGCTGTCCGTTGAACGGTACATGGACCTTCACGTTGATCGATCAGTTGTTCATTGACAATGGCGTGATCTGCAACTGGTCCATCAACTTCGACCCGAGCCTTTACCCCGACGTGACCTCGTTCACGCCGGTCATCGGCAATACCTCCGATTCGGTCTCCTGGTCAGGTCCGGGTGTGGTGCAGGACCCCGACAACGGCTATTTCGCCACGGCCACCATGAACGACCCCGGTGCCTTCGACTACACCTTGACGGTCACGGACAATTTCGGCTGTTCCTATGACACGACCATCACCGTTACCGTGACACCCGCACCCATTGTCGAAGCGACCGCGGTGCTTGGCGCCGCCTGCAGCGATCCGGCCACGCTCTTCGCCACCATCGTGGCCAATCCTCCTCCCCCTCCCACCTGCACCTACACCCTCGTGCTGGAGGACAGCTTCGGAGATGGCTGGAACGGCGGTGCCCAGATCACCGTGAACGTGGCCGGTGTGCCGAACACGTATACCGTACCACCGGGGACCGATGAGGTGACCCAGACCTTCACGGTCCAGACCGGACAGGTGATCCAGTTGGTGTTCACGGCCGGCACGACATGGAACAACGAAAACTCGTTCACCCTGTTCGGGCCCTCCGGTAACGTGGTCTTCGCATCACCCAACGGTCCGCCCAGCGGCGTGGCCTGGCAGGGCGCGGCGAACTGTGGTGCGGGTGTGGGCCCGCCCGTCTATCAGTGGACCCCAGCGGCCGGTGTGGTGAACCCGAACGGAACCACCACGCTGACCCAGATCACGGAGCCCACGGAGTTCGTGATCCGGGTGCACACCTTCGGTCAGCCTTGGTGCGGAACATCGGATACGATCATGGTGCAGCCACCCAGCGTCCTGCAGAACGACAGTTCCGTAGTGGATGCATTGTGCAACGCCAGCGACGGAAGCATCACGATCGTGACCACCGGAACGGGCGGTCCGTGGAACTATGACTGGACGGATGCGAGCGGTCAGGATGTGCGGAACGTACAGGCCTCCAACGGCGATGTGTTCAACACAGGGGTCGGAACCTACACCGTGGTCATCACAGAAGGCCCCTTGGGCAATGGCTGCATCGACACCATCACAGCCACGATCGTGGAGCCCGAACCATTGGTCTGGGTCACCACGCCGAACGACACCTTGATCTGCCGTACAGGCACTGCGCAGTTGGTCGCTCAGGCCAGCGGTGGTACCGGAGCCATCACGC
This sequence comes from Chryseobacterium gleum, assembly GCA_945872795.1. Lineage (GTDB taxonomy): Bacteria > Bacteroidota > Bacteroidia > Flavobacteriales_F > PHOS-HE28 > PHOS-HE28. The sequence continues at coordinate 4,494 of CAMCAZ010000008.1, read as the reverse complement.
TGACCTGGAATCAGGGACTGTCCGGCAATGGACCACATGCGGTGAGCCCCAGCACGAACCGGCTCTACACGGTACTGGCCACCGATGCCAATGGCTGCACCCTGGAGCTGGATTCCACGACGGTCTTCGTGAACCCCGCATTGAGCCTGCCCGCCTTGGAACCTGTCACCGAATGCGCAGGAGTGCCCATCCCCTTGGCTGCATTGGGAGGAGCTGGTGGCGATGGTTCGTTGACCTATGACTGGGGCACGGGGCCTGGCGCAAGTCCCTTCACCACCGTGACGCTTTACAACGACACCACCATTTGTGTGACCCTCTCTGATGGCTGCGAAACCCCTGACGTGACGCGCTGCGTGCCGATCACCATCCTGCAGACGCCACCGATGGCCTACAGCGCCGACACCACGATCGGATGCTCTCCCCTGCCCGTACGGTTCACGTTCGTGGATACCACGGGTGGCGCATCGATCACCTGGATCCTCGGCGATGGCTACAGCTCCGTCGGAAGCACATCCTTCGCATACACCTACGGAACCCCTGGACAATATGATGTGGGCGTGGAAGTGATCTGGCCGAACGGATGCGCTACGGACACGGTCATCAATTCCATGATCAGTGTGATCGCGGTGCCGGTGGCGGACTTCACGTGGTCACCTCAGCCGCCCAATATCCTGGAGCCCTTGGTGGAGTTCCAGGACCTGTCCGTACCGAACGTCGTGAGCTGGGAATGGACCTTCCACGAAACGGGCAGCTCCGATGAGCAGAACCCGACCTTCAGCTACCCGACGGATGTCGGCGGCTATTATCCGGTGACCTTGGTGGTGACCAATGAGCTGGGCTGCGCGGATACCACCACCCGTATTGTCTTCGTGGAGGACCTTTTCCTGGTGTTCGTACCCAACACGTTCACACCGAACGGCGATGGCCACAACGAACTGTTCTACGTGAACGGCAACGATATCGCCACGGATGAATTCGAGCTGCGCATCTTCGATCGCTGGGGCGGTGAGGTCTTCGGCACCACCGACCGTTTTGCATCCTGGGACGGAAGCTTCGGTGGCACCATCCTTCCGCAAGGCATCTACAACTATCGCTTGAGCGTGCGTTCGGCGATCACCCAGCAGGAGCGGATCATCTACGGCCACGTGAACTTGATGCGTTGATGCATTGGGAATGCGTTAACTGAAGGTTCCTTGGATGGTGGGTCTTCTGAATTGGTCGGACAATAACCCCGTTCCGTCCAAAACCTGTTCTTTCCGGAACCAGCTATCGTCCGTCCGGCTATTTTTCCACTGCCGAATACCACGGTGGTCAGGAAATGGTCAGACCGTACCCGAGCATTCTTCTTCGTGAACGTAACCTGAAGCGGTGCCGCGCGGCCATGGCGGCATCATGGATGCTTGCCGTGGTGCTCACATGCATCACCCAATCGGCGCGTGGACAGGCGTTCCCGATCTTCAATGGAAGCACCAATACATGCGTGGGTGCGCTGTTGGACAGCGGTGGACAGGGAGCGGGTGGCTATGGCAACAATGAGAACTACACTTACACGATCTGCCCGGATGCGCCAGGGGGAGCGATCTCGCTGAACTTCATCACCTTCAACCTGAGCACGGCGGGCGCCGCCCCGATCGACCTGATGGCGATCTATGACGGCAACTCCACGGCTTCCCCGTTCATCGGCTCATGGACAGGCACAGGCCTGCAAGGCCAGGTGGTGTCCGCATCGGCAGGCAATCCTACGGGTTGCTTGACGATCGTCTTCCGGTCCAACACTATCGGTGTCGGGGTCTTCGCTGCCGCCATCACCTGCTATCAGCCCTGCACGCGGCCCACCGCAGTGGCCACGCATGGCACCGTCGGCCCGTTGCGCATCTGCCCCGGCGAAAGTGTGACGTTCAACAGCAGCGCATCATTCGCGGCAGCGGGCTTCACCATCGCGAGCAGACGTTGGGAGTTCGGTGACGGCGCAGTGCAGAACAATGCGCCGGCCGTGGTCTCACACACTTACGCGCAACCCGGGGCATACACTGCGCAGCTCTACCTCGTGGACAACAACGGCTGTTCGAGCACCAACCGGGTGGACCTGTCCGTATTGGTGGGCACCGAACCCACGTTCACGGGCACCACCGGAACATTGACCGGCTGTGTCGGCGAGACCCTTTGCCTGGATGGTGTGGTGAACGGGACCACGTGGAACGAACTGCCCGGAACGAACCTCGGCGGTGGCGTTTTCCTGCCGGACAATGTGGGCGACTGCTTCAGTTCCGAACTGACCTTCACCCAATTCGCACCGGGCCAAACACTGACCAACGCGAATGGGATCCTGACGATCTGCATGGATATCGAGCATTCATTCATCGGTGACCTGGTGATCAGCATCATCAGTCCCACAGGGCAGAGCGTGGTCCTTCACCAACAAGGCGGTGCAGCCACGTTCCTGGGGATACCGGTGGACGATGACCTTTCCCCCAATGACCAAGGGACCTGCTGGAACTACTGTTGGAGCGCCTCGGCAACGAACGGCACCTGGGCTGACAACGCGGGTGGAACACTGCCCAGTGGCACCTACGAAAGCTTGAATTCACTTGCTGGCCTGGTCGGTTCACAGCTCAACGGCACGTGGTCCATACAGGTGTGCGACCTATGGGCATCGGACAATGGTTTCATCTGCAACTGGGAGATCGATTTCGACCCATCGCTGTACGATGAATTGATCGAGTTCACCCCGATCTATGGGAACAGTTGTGACAGCACCTCCTGGAGCGGGCCCAACATCAGCAGCACCAGTGGCGATTGCGATCAGATCTGTGTGACGCCGCCGGGGGTCGGGGACTACGACTACCTCTATACCGTGACGGACAATTTCGGCTGCACCTACGATACGACCGTGACGGTCACGATCATTCCGGGACCGGATGTCACTGCGGGCCCTGATGCATCGACCTGCAACACGCCGGTCCAACTGGGGGCCAGTGTCACGGGAGGCGGCTTTCCCACCAACTGCAACTACGTTCTCACCCTGTTCGATTCATTCGACGATGGATGGACCGGCGCGTTTGGCATAGGTTCCAATGGATCCAGCGTGACGATCACGGTGAACGGAGTCTCCAGCTCATGGACCCTACCGACCGGTGGCCAGGGAAGTGTGAACATCCCGGTCAGCGCAGGTGATCCGATCACAGTGAGCTACACCGCGGGATCGATCTACAACGGCGAGCAATCCTTCACCTTGTTCAATGGTACGGGTGGTGTGGTCTATGCCTCGCCGCTGGGCCCGGGCAGCGGTGTGGCCTGGTCCGGTGTGGCGAACTGCCCCGGGGGCAACTTCGTGTACAGTTGGTCACCAACGGCGGGGTTGAACAACCCGAACATCGCCAACCCCATCGCCAACGTGGGTGCGACGACCGAGTACTGTGTCACCGTATATCAGGTGGGCCACCCGGAGTGCACCAGCACCGACTGCATGACCATTACCATCGATAACACGGTGGATGCCGGAACGAATGGTAGCCTGCTGATCTGCGCGAACGCTCCCGCTGCTTCGTTGTTGAATCAGTTGGCGGGCACACCGACCGCTGGAGGAACGTGGACGAACCCCAGTGGTGGCGCCCATTCAGGCACTTTCGTCCCCGGTGCGGACGGACCCGGCATCTATACCTACACGGTCACCGGGGCAGGTGCCTGTGGTTCAGCCAGTGCAACCTCCACCGTGACCGTCGTTGTTTCCCCGATCGCTGATGCGGGAAGCAGTTCAAGCCTCAGCCTCTGCAGCAACAGCGGGGCCGTCGGGCTCATCGGACAATTGGGTGGATCACCACAGGCCGGTGGTACCTGGACGGCTCCGGGAGGTGCGGCCTTCGCCGGAACGTTCAACCCTGCGGTCCATGCCCCGGGAGTGTATACCTACTCCGTGGCCGGTACGGCACCATGCCCTCCCGCCACCGCCACCCTTTCCATATCGGTGAGCACGCCAGCGGATGCCGGGAACGACAACCCTGTGACGTTGTGTACTTCGGATGCTCCGATCGTGCTGGTCACGCAACTCGGTGGAACACCTGATGGGACCGGCACTTGGACCAACCCCAGCGGTACGGCGATCAGCGGAGGCATTGATCCAGCAACGGCGACAAGCGGTGTCTACACCTACACCGTCCCAGGAGTGGCACCTTGCCCGAACGATGTGGCTCAACTGACCGTCGCCATCAACACACCGCCCGATCCCGGAACGAACGGTGCCATCACGCTCTGCTCCAGCGATGCAGCCGTGTCGCTCTTCGCGCAGCTCGGTGGAACGCCCGATGCTGGCGGCACGTGGAGCGGACCCAGTGCGGTGGTAGGCGGTTCGTTCAACCCCGCAACGATGATCGCCGGGGCATACACCTACACGGTCAACGGTGTAGCGCCGTGTCCCTCAGAGAGCGCAACGGTGACCGTCGCCATCAACACACCGCCCGATCCCGGAACGAACGGTGCCATCACGCTCTGCTCCAG
>CAMCAZ010000007.1 GCA_945872795.1 Chryseobacterium gleum | reverse complement strand
GCTGGGGTCACGTTGACGGTGACGAACGCGGTATCGGCCGTGCAGTCCCCGATCGCCGCTACCACATACGCGTAGTCCCCGGGAGGATCGACCGCGGGGTTGAAGGTCGGTCCATGAAGACCCCCATCCGGGTTGAACCAGGTACCGCCGGCATCGGGGCCACAGTTCAGGCCCGTTGCCAACTGTATCGTTGCCGAGTTCGAGCACAGGTTCAAGCCACCATCGCAGCCGGCATAGGGGCCCTCCAGCACGTTCACGGTCAAGCGAGCGGTATCCGCTTCGCAGAGCGCGGAGGCTGGCAGGATATAATCGAAACGCCAGTCCGTATCCGGGCTGACCGCGGTGGTGTTGAACACTCCACCACCGACCAAGGCACCACTTCCATCGATGTCCTGCCAGAAACCTCCCGCTTGCGGCGTTCCACCCAGGCCATTGAGCAGCACATACAGTTCACCGGAACAGGCATCCACGGTGGCATCATCTCCCGAGTCGAGCGCCGGCACAATGGTTACGGCGACCTGGGAATTGCTCGCCGGGCAAGCACCCGTGGCAGAAAGCGAGTAGGCGAAACCGTATGCGCCGGGGGAAACACCTGCAGCATTCCAGGTTGAACCGGTCAGGACACCTTGTCCGCTAAGATTGGTCCAGTTACCGCCACTGTTGGGCGAGCCTCCGAGCACAGCGAACAGGTCGATGTCATCCGCATTCAGACAGGCGGTGACCGAGCCGCTGGACCCGGCGCTCACTGCGGGGGTTACGGTGATCACGACCTGGGCCGTTCGGTCCGTGCAGGGGGCCTGCCCCACAACTTCATAGACGTATGTACCGGGTAGGCCGCTCGCGGGGTTGAAGAAAGGGCTCACATCAGCACCGTTCCGGGTCCATGAGCCACCAGGGTCAGGCGACCCACCGAGCAGGGTGATGAGCGGGACGGAGGGGCCTGAGGAGCAGAAAGCGGCAACAGAGTTGATGCCAGCGTCGGGGGCCTGGTTCTCCACGACGGTAACCGTGGCGGAATCACTGAGGCAGGGAGAAGCGGCCAACAGCCGATACCGATATACGCCGGTGGGCGAGGTGCCTGGATCATAGATGCCACTGAAGCTGTCTCCGTCAGGGTCGAACCACTCCCCTCCGGGCTCGGGAGTGCCACCAAGGCGGTCGAAGAGCGGGAAATTGGGCTCATCGCTACAGACCAGGATGGCGTTGTTATCGCCAGCATCGGGGGCCTGGTTCATGATCACGGTCACCAGCGCGGTATCATTGGCGCAGGGGGCCGTTCCGTTCACCACATAGGCGTAGACCCCTGCCTGGTCCGTGCCGGGAACGAACACTCCGGAGTGCAGGCCACCATCGGGCTTCAGCCAGAAACCGGGGACCTGCGGTGAACAGCCCAACAAGGGGAACAGGCTCACCGGAAGGGCATCGTCACAAATGGTCAGCAGTCCGTTGCAGCCTGCTTCCGGGGAAGCATTGATCGTCACCTGAACGCTGGCCTCGTCGGGCGTGCAGGGGGCCACGCCGTTCACGGTATAGATGTACGTGTCGCTCACATCCACGGATGGGATGATGGTACCGGAGTGGGGACTATTGTTGGACGCGCGCCTCCACGTTCCACCGACCTGGGTATTGGGCCCGAGCAAGGTGAAGAGGTTCACCGCACCGCTCGTCTCACACAACGTGGTGTCCGCATCCACACCTGCATTCGGCAAGGTGTTCACCTGGATGGTCAGGATGGAGGAGGTGGCAGCGCATGCCCCCACAGCGGGTATGGTGTATCGGTAAGAACCCGGCGAGGTCGTTCCCGGGAAGAAGATCCCAGGCATCGAAGTGGTCGATGGCAATGGACCGGTCCAAGTACCGTTCAATACCGGTGTGCCCAGAAGTCGGGTCACCATGGAGAACGGGGGCTCCGAACTGCACACGGTGATCGTATTGGAGACACCCGAGCTGGCGCTGACCGATACGGAAACCTGCACTGTTGCCGAGCGGTCGGCACATGGAGGGATGCCTTGTACGGTGTAGGTATATGTCCCGGGAGCGGTCAAGCCGGGGGTGAACTGCCCGGAGAACGAGGGGTTGGCCGGTGCCGGGCCCACCCAAGATCCACCGGCATCCGGAGTACCTCCAAGCACGGTGGTTAGGTTCACTACCGATGCGTTCGAGCAAAATGCCACGGAGGAGCTCACGCCAGGGTCCGGCGCTTCACTCTCGAATATGGTCACCACGGCCGTATCGCTGGTGCATGGCGCTGCGGCGGTGACGATGTACAGGTAGTCCCCTGGTTCATCCTCACCCGGCACATAGGTGCCATCATGAATGGCCAGCTCCGGATCACGCCATGTGCCACCGCTCTGCGGTGAGCCGCCGAGCACGGAGAACAGGAGGAACGGTGTTGCAGGGATGGAACATATGGTGGTCGATCCGTTCCCACCGGCATTGGCGGCCGGGGTCACCGAAATGGTGAGCGTGGCGGTGGCCAGGGGACAGGGGAACGTCCCATTCACACGGTATTCATAGACCCCTTGAACGTCCAGCCCTGGGGTGAACACAGCGGGGTGTGGGTCACCATTGAACCACCAGGTACCACCCGGCTGCGGGCTCCCTGCAAGCGAATCCGTCATGTTGAACGGCCCGGAACTGGCGCAAATGGTGATCGGGCGTGGCAGACCGGCGTTGGCCCCGGGCACCTCCGTGACCGTGACGATCGCGGATGCATTCGCACATGGAGGAGTTCCGCTGACGATGTAGAAGAACTGGCCGGAGTTGTCTACCAGAGGGTTGTACACGCCATTGAACATGGGGCCATTGATGCTGCCCCGTCGCCAGACACCACCGACCGCAGGCGACCCGCTGATGAACTGGAACAGCGCAGTCTGCCCGGCAGAACTGCAAATGTTGGCACTACCGTTGGTGCCTGCGGAAGGTTCGCCTACGACCGTCACGTTCACTTGCGCAGAATCGGAATCGCAACCCAGGATACCCTGCAGGCGATAGCGGAAGGTGTAGGTTCCGGCGGAGACCAACGAGGCATTGAAGAACTGGTTGGTCAACGCACCGGTCGCTGGAAGGTCAAGCCATTGCCCCCCCGTCTGCGGAGTGCCGCCCAGCCCATTGAACAGGTTCACCTGAGTGCTGGTGCGGCACACGGTAAGATTGCCATTGCTACCCGCATCCAATTGGGCCACGATGGTGACCTCCACATCGGCCTCATCAGCCGGGCAGGGACCGTTCGCCGGCACCACATAGCGAAAGTCATATACACCCGGGGAAAGGTTGAGGGTGATGAGGTTCGCACCGCTGAGCTGCCCCGTCCCATCCAGGTCTGCCCAGGTCCCTGTCAGGTCCGGAGTTCCACCCAGGCCATCGAAAAGGTCCACAACAGGTGTACCCTCACACACCGTGATGTCGCCCTCCTCCCCCGCATCAGGAGCCTCGTTCACGTTGGCCACCACCTGCGCCGTATCGTTCTCGCAAGGCGCGGTCCCTGCAACCACATAAAGGTATACTCCAGGCTGGCTGGTCCCAGGAATGAAGATCCCGGAGGATATGCCGGACGGTCCTGTCCACACCCCTCCCGCATCGGGGTCATCATCCAGCTCATCGAACAGGTCCACCGGACCGCTCGTGGAACAACGGGTGAAGGACTCATCCTCACCTGCCTCGGGCTGCTGGTTGACGCTGACCGTCAACACGGCAGTAGCGCTCAGGCAGGGAGTAATGCCTGCCACCGTATACGTGTATCCGCCCGGACCCGAGGTGCCCGGCGTGAACGTGCCGGAGTGCGGGGTACCGTTGGGACGGGTCCAAGAGCCGCCCACATCCGGAGTGCCGCCCAGTTCATCGAACAGTTCGAAGGGGGCGGCGCTGCTGCACACGGTAAGCGCAGCGTTGAGACCGGCGTTGGGAGCGGTGTTCACTTGGACCGTTACAAAGCCCGTATCGTTGATGCACGGCGCGGTCCCTTGAACGATGTAAGCGTATTGGCCAGCGGGGCTGGAGCCGGGGATGAACGTGCCGGTGAACGGGACATTGCCGGGCCCGAGCCAGGTTCCGCCAGCGACAGGCGTACCGCCCAACACAGGAATAAGGGGGAACGGGGCATTGGTGCTACAGACCGTCACGTTGCCATTGGTCCCTGCGTTCGGCGCGATCACCCGGACCACTTGCACCACGGCGGTGGCATTGGAACAAGGACCGCTACCGGCCACGGTGTAGATGTAATTGCCTCCCACTTGGGAGCCCGGCAGATAGGTGCCTGAGTGTGCTTGTCCATCGGGTCGGGTCCACGTACCTCCTGGCGAAGGAGTTCCTCCCAACAGTGTGAAGAGGTTCACCGGCCCCTGCGAAGAGCAAACGGTGACGGAACCATTGGAGCCTGCATTGGGGGCGGCGGTCACCGTGACCGTTACAGTGGCCGAAGCGTTGGCGCAGGGCAACGTTCCGGGAACTGTGTAGGTGTAGACACCGGCCTGGCTCACACCGGGTGTGAACGTGCCGTTCGAAGCCCCCCCCGGACCAGACCAGGTCCCATTGGAGGCGGGCGTTCCTCCCAATCTGTCGATGAGCTGAAAGGCCGGCCCGTTACTGCATACCGCTACCGTTGCATTGGTCCCTGCCAGCGGTGCAGCCACCACGTTCACGGTCACCACGGCGGTGGCATCCGCACAAGGGGCAGTGCCTGTCACCTGATAGATGTAAGCCCCCGGCGAGGATGCTCCTGGGGTGAACGTGCCGTTACTGGGCCCAGCCGGTCCGGTCCAGGTCCCGCCCGGGCTGGGTGTACCACCCAACTGGGTGAAGAGCTGGAAGGCCGCGCCATTGGAACAGCGACTGATGGTACTGTTAGTGCCCGCATTCGGGGCAATGCTAACGCTGACGGTAATGGTGGCAGTGGCAGGATCACAGGGTGATTGCCCCGCCACCGTGTAGGTGTAAACGCCTGCCACACTGGTGCCAGGAATGAACGTGCCCGGATGTGCGGCACCTCCTGGAGCCGTCCAGGTGCCTCCCGCATCCGGGGTGCCATCCAGCTCATTGAACAAAGCGACGCTGCCGTCCGTGCTGCACACGGTAACGCTTGCACTGGTGCCTGCATCGGGGGCTGGTCGCACTTGGATCGTCAGCGTTGCACTGGCATTTGAGCACGGCGACGTGCCATTGACCTGGTAGACATATGCCCCGGGAAGATCCACGGCCGGGTTGAAGGTGGGTCCATGGGGGCCGCCGGGGCCGGTCCATGTGCCACCTACATCGGGTGTGCCGTTCAGCCGTCCGATGAGGGGGAAAGGCGCATCATCACTGCACACCACGATGGTACGATCGCCTCCTGCGTCAGGGGCTTCGGTCTGGGTCACGGTGACGGTGGCACTGGAGGGCGCACATGGAGGAGCCCCTTGAACCGTATAGGTGAACACGCCGGGTAAGGAGGTCCCTGGCACGTAGGACGAGGAGACCGGCCCGCCACCAGGTCCGGTCCATGTACCACCCGGGGCCGGCGTGCCGCCCAAGCGTGTGAACAGGTCCTCCACTGGTCCGTTGCTGCACACCGCGAGCGTCCCGTTCGTTCCGGCCAGAAGGCGGGGCGTCACGGTCACGGTCACGGTCGCCGATACGGGATCGCACGGAGCGGTACCGGGAACGCTGTACGTGTACACACCAGGTGCATCCGTGATCGGATCGAAGGTGCCGTCATGTGCCCCTCCAGGCCCGGCCCAAGAACCACCAGCGTCAGGCGAACCGCCCAAGGAATTGATGAGGGCCGTCGAAGGTCCATCAGAACACAGGGTCAGCGCACCATTTGTCCCGGGGTCCGGTGGAGCAATGATCGTGATGGTGACCGTGGCCGTGGAATCCCCACAGGGTACCGGGCCCGTGGCGGTGTAGGCATACACACCGGAGGGGTCGGTGGAGGGGTCGAACGATGCGGAGTGTGGAGCGCCACCGGGTGCTGTCCAGGTTCCACCGGCATCCGGTGTTCCGCCCAACAGGGTGATCAGCTGGACAACACCATCATTGGCACAGAAGGAGGCCGTGCTGTTGGTTCCAGCGTCAGGTCCCGTCAGGATCGAAGCGGCCCATCCGGCGGCAACGCCTGAGGCATCACTCGTCCATCGAAAGGTGAGGCAGCCGCTGGTGCCTGTGGCCGTGAAGGTCAGGCCCGCCAAGGAGTTCGTGAAGGTGCCCGTGGCGAGAACAGGGTCCGCGACCGTGGCGCCGTCATGGATCACCAACCGATCACCGGGAGGTGCGCCACCGGCAAGGGTCCACCCCGTGAAGCGCACAGCCGTTGAAGGACCTGCACCAGCACCGCCGGTCGGGCAGATCGTCGTGGTGATGTCCTGGCCGTTGGCATAGTTACCACCAGCGCCACCGCTGTCATAAAAGGTGCCTGAGCAGGTCTCGAGGACCGCGCCATCCACGGCGAGAAAGGTCTGGCCTTGGGCCGGGCCGATGAACACGAGAGCGGTGAACGCAAGGACCGCAGCAGACAGCTTGGATCTGATGGATAGAGGCAAGGACAATGGACCCACGTGCATCTGCTTCGTTCCCGGCAAAGGGCGTGCAAGATACACCTTGGAGGGGGGGGAGTGTCAACAACGCCTTAGGGGTTCAAGCATTTCGTCGACCATTGATCGGAATGGTTCGATGGAGGCCACCCGTTCTTCCATGCAGCACTTGAAAAGGATCAAAAGCCCATAAAATGGTCGACCCCGAGGTCAACACATGCGCTATTCGGCCTTCCGGCCCAAGGTCACCGCCAACATGAGCTCGTGCGTTCCTGTGCTGTAGTTCCTCAGGTTGCTGGTGATGATGTCGTAGGAATATCCGAACTGGAACGACTCTTTATGCCAGTATCCCAGCATGGCGCAGTAGGCGTCGTTCGTGCGGTAGGATGCCCCGAGCCAGAACGCTTCCCTGTAACGAACGGTGGCTGTAATATCGATCTTGGGCGGGACGGGGGAAACATATTTCACCAGAAAGGATGGTTCCACCTTCCAATCCGGGCCCAGCAGGAAACGATAACCGCCGGTCACATAGTAGTGATCTTCCATCACGCTGAGCGTCTGGTCGGCATCATCCACGAAATAGACCTTGTTCTGGAGGATCTGGGGCGCGGCTGCACCGAACCAGTAGCGGGGATGATAGAGCATGAACCCGAATTTGGCATCCGGCTTCAGTTCACCGCGCAGTTGATCGTCCATGACCGGGTCGCCCGGATCGTTGAACTGGATCTTGGAGCCATCGATCAGGAACTGGAGGACCCCGCCCGACAAGGCCAGCGACAACTTCAGGTCATCGGTGATCCGCAGGTGATAGGCATAGGAGAACTGGATGCCCGTGCGCCGGGTCGGCCCCACATTGTCGGTGAACAGGTAACCCCCGAGCCCCATGTTCTTCCCCAGTGGCGTGGTGCCACTAAGGGTGAAGGTGCGGGGTGAATCCTGGATCCCCACCCATTGGTACCGATGCCCACTGCGCAGTTCGAAGAACGGCCTGCTGCCCGCCACCGCCGGGTTGAACACGTAGTCGTTGAACTGGTATTGGGAGAGCTGTGGTAGCTGCTGGGCCTGGACGGCCTGCAGCATAGTGCCCAGAACGGTGATCGTCAGAAGTCGTCTCATGGTGCACATGGGGTCAACGGATCACGGTCAGGGGACCGGTATAGGGTTCGGGGAACTCGGGGTCGTTCAGCTTCACCACGTAGTAGTACGTGCCCACCGGGACAGGACCATTGTTATACCGGCCATCCCATGGCTGTTTGTAGCCCACGCTTTGGAAGAGCATCTCGCCCCAGCGGCTGTAGACCTCCACTTCGCAGAGCGGGAACATCTCGATCAGGTCGATGACCCAGGTATCGTTCGCGCCATCGCCGTTGGGGGTGAAGCCCGAAGGGATGATGAACTCAGGCACCACGGTGATCAGCACGCTGTCCGTATCGATGCACCCGTTCGGTGCCACGACGGTGAGCGTATACCAGGTCGTCAGTGAGGGGTCGGCCACCGGATCGGGGACCGTGGCGCTCGAGAGGGTCGAATCCGGTGTCCACGTGAAGATGGAACCTTCAGGACCGGAGGGCGATCCGCCCAATGTGGTCTCCTCACCCAGGAAGATCGTCTGGTCCGGGCCTGCATCGGCCAGTGGCAGGTCCAGTATGACCACCGTCAGCTGATCGGTACTGATGCACGGGCCATCGGTCACCGTCAGTGTGAAGGTGTAGGTACCCGGGGCCAGGTCGGGGATGGTCAGCACGGCCACATCGCCGAGCACCGTGCCTTGGTCGTTCGTCCATTGATAGGTCAGAGCTCCCAGGCTCAACGAGCCATCCAGCACCACGGATGGTCCGGCACACAGTTGCTGGTCATCGCCGGCCACCGCCACCAGCGTGCTCAAAGCACCCACGGTGATGGGGAGGCTGAGGTCGCAGCCATTGTCATCCGTCACCGTCACCACGTAGTCACCCGGGGCGAGGCCGGTGATATCCTCCGAATTAGAGGTGAATCCACCGGGACCCACCCAATCCAGCGACAGTGGCGTAGTTCCACCGGAGGCCGTGATGGCGATGGACCCATCGAACGCGTTGGCACAACTGGCCTCCACGACCTGGTCCACGACCAGCGCCAATGCCGGTGGACCAGTGATGGTGAAGGTGAGCGTGGTGTCACAACCCACCTGATCGGTGATCGTCACGGTGAGTTCACCCGGACACAGCCCGGTGGCCTGTGCATTGCCCTGCCCGTTGGGCGGCTCCGGCGTCCAGACATAGGTGAGGACGCCCACCCCTCCGGTTGCGGCCAGCACCACGCTTCCATCACATGATCCGCTGCACGTTTCCGGAGTGATCGTCGCACCAGGATCGATCGGTGCGAAGGGCAGGATGGTGAAGGCATAGGTGCTGTCACACCCCAACAGGTCCGTGAGAGTGACGGTGTAATTGCCGACACAAAGACCAGTGGCCTGTGTACTGCCTTGTCCGCCTCCCGGCTCGGGTTGCCAGAGGATGGTGTAGGGTCCATTCCCACCGGAAGGGTTCACCGTCGCGGTACCATCGCAAGGGCCGAAGCAGGTCTCCCCGGTGAACACCAGCCCGGCATCGATCGGTGTTCCCTGGCCGATGGTGAAGGCTTGCTGCGCGGTACATCCATTGGCATCCGTCAGGCTCATGGTGTAGTCGCCTGCACAGAGCAGATCGATGGCGTTCTGCCCCTGGGCGATGACCGTCCCGTTGACGTCGGTCCACACCACAACGAAGGGTGCCGTACCACCTTGGACGAACACCTCAGCGGTGCCCAGGCAGTCCCCGAAACAGATGTTGTCCGTGGTGGCCAGCACGGCCTCCAGCAACGCTGGCTCGGATATCGTGTAGGTGAGCAGCGTGTCACATCCGTTCGCGTCCGTCACCAGCACCTGCCAATCCCCGGCACAGAGGTCCGTGGCCGTATCGCCTGTGGGACCATTGGGTGGAGCAGGGCTCCAGAGGAAGGTGTACGGCGCCGCGCCTCCCTGTGGGACCAGGGCGATGGAGCCATCGCACACGCCGTTGCAGGAGATCTCCTGGATGGTCGCGCTCACGGAAATGGGTGGTGGCGCCAGGATGATGACTTCCTGGACGATGCTGCATCCTGCATCATCCGTGATGGTGACGGTGTAGACCCCGGCACACAGACCTCCGGCCTGCGGCGTTCCTTGGCCGGTCAGCGGTTCAGGGGCCCAGAGGAACTCATAGGGTTCCACTCCACCCGTGGGACCCACGGTCGCGGTGCCATCACAGACATCCGAGCAGGAGGCCGGAGTGGTGGACAGATTGGCGAGGATCGGATCGGGAGAGGCCACGGTGGCGGTGTCCACGGTCACGCACCCGGCGGCGTTGGTGACCTGCACGTAGTAATCCCCCGCACAGAGGTCCACCAGTTCACCGAGGCCTTGGGCCAGTTCGGTCCCCGCAGCATCATACCACACCACCGTGCAGGGCGGATCGGTGCAGGTGAAGGCCAGCTGCACGGTTCCATCGCAATCACCGGGACAGGTGGTCAGCCCATCGGTCATGGTCAGCTCCTCTCCCTCCACATCGGAGATCGGCACCAACAGGGAAGCTTCGCATCCATTGGCGTCCGTGACGAGCGCGATGTAGATGCCGGCGCAGCGGTCCGTGATGGTATCACCGGTGCCGAGCACTGCTCCACCCTGTGTCCACTGCACGAAGTAGGGTGCGGTTCCTCCCGCAACACCGATCGATGCGGTTCCATCACACGCTACGCAGTTGCTCAGCGTGCTGGAACCGGAGAGCAGTAGTTGCTGAGGTTCCGAAACGGTCCACGTGGTCACTGTGCTGCATCCGTTCGCGTCGGTCAGGGTAAGGGTATAATCACCGGCACACAGCAGGCTGATCGCTGGGGTGTCTTGACCGGCACCGGGTTCCGGCGACCAGTTGTAGGTATACGGAGCCACACCACCTTGCGGGATGATGGTCACACTGCCATCACAAACACCACTGCAGGAAATGCTGTCCACGGCACCATCCACGGTCAGTGGTGTGGGTTCAAGGATGAGCACCTGCACCGTGGTATCGCAACCCGAGGCATCCGCGATCAGCACCGAATAGACGCCTGCACAGAGCCCCGTGGCCTGCGGCGTGTTCTGCCCGGCCCCGGGTTCCGGGGTCCACGTGTAGGTGTAGGGTTCCACACCACCGGTGGGGCCTACGGTGGCGGTTCCATCACAGACACCAGCGCAGGTGGCCGCCGTGGTGCCCACGTTCGGGATGATGGTCTGTGAAGGTTCGACCAGCACCGTCGCGAAGCTCACACAACCGGCGCCGTTCGTGACCTGTACAGTGTAGGTGCCGATGCAGAGGTCCGGCACGGTCAATTGGTTCTGGGCGATCACATCGCCGTTCGCGTTCGTCCATACGGTGACGCAGGGCGGAGCGCTGCAGGTGAAGAACACGCCCGCCGTGCCATCGCAATCACTCGAGCAACCCACCTGTCCGTTCTGCGGGATCAACACCTCGGCATCGCTATCAGCGATGGTGAGCAGGGCCGTGGTCGAACACCCGTTGGCATCGGTCACGGTGAGCGTGTACGGTCCGGCACAGAGATCAATGGGATCAGGGTCCGTACTGACCACCGTTCCGGCGAGCAACCAGCTATAGGTGTATGGTGCAACACCTCCGGTGACCGTGACGCTGGCGCTACCATCACAGGCCAGACAGCTGCTGGGCGTGGCGCTCGTCGTCAGCGTCAGGGGAGCGGGTTGGGTCAGGTCGTACGTGCGGGTGATGGAGCATCCGTTCGCATCGCTCAGTACCACCGTCCACTGACCGGCACACAGGTCATCGGCGGTCAATACGCCCTGGCCCGCAGGCGGCACGGGTGACCAGATCACGGTGTAAGGGGCAACACCTCCACCGGGCAACAAGCTGATCGAACCATCACAGGTTCCTGAACAGGAGATCTGCTGCACGACCTCGTCCAGGTCAAGCACGGGAGGCTCCGTGATCACTACGGAAACGCTCGTATCACACCCGGCCCCTTCAGTGATCAGGATCGTGTAGACCCCCGCACAAAGTCCGGTGGCCAATGGTGTGCCCTGCCCTCCGCCCGGCTCCGGCGACCAGGTGAAGGTGAAGGGCGGCTGACCACCCAGGATACCGACAGCGGCCGTGCCATCACAGGCACCTGCACAACTTACCGCCGTACTCGAGATGCCGATGATGGGGGCAGTGGGGGCAACGACCGATGCACTGCCGATGGCCACACAGCCGCTGGCATTGGTCACCGTGACGAGGTATTGGCCGGGACAGAGGTCGATCACCGTATTGCCGGTCTGGCCCAAGGGGATCCCCAGGTCGTCCGACCAGGCCACGGTGCATGGAGGGTCGCTGCAGGTGAAAGCGACCCCGACGGTACCATTGCAGTCGTTCGGGCAGGACACGGATCCATCCTGCATGGTCAGGACCTCACCATTGGAATCCGTGACGGGAACAGCTTGTTGGGCGATGCAGCCATTCGCGTCCTCCACACTGACCGTATAGAGGTCCGCGCAGAGGTCGGTCAGGTCAGCGACGTTCCCGATGACTGCTCCCAGACCGTTCGTCCACGTGATGATGAATGGCGCAGTACCACCGCTGATCTGTACCGATCCTGTTCCCACGCACACCTGGCATTGGCTCGGTGTGCTCTGCGTTTGCAGGGTGAGCTCCGTAGGCTCGACCAGGTCGAAGGTGAAAGTCGTGTCGCATCCGGCGGCATCCACCACCAGCACGCTCCAGAGTCCGGCACAAAGTCCGTTGGCCTCGGGGTTGCCCTGTCCGTTGGGTGGCACCGGCGACCACGTGTAACCGTAGGGGGAGGTCCCGCCTTGGGTGTTCAGCACGATGGCACCATCGCATTCCCCATTGCAACTGATGGGAGTGATCGTCGGCACACTGCTCAAGGGCGCGGGGCCGGTGATCAGCACCTGTGTGGTGGTGGTGCAGTTGACCGCATCGGTGATGGTGACCTCATAGACCCCTTCACAGAGCCCGGTGGCCTGTGCGACACCCTGTCCATTGGGGGGCTCAGGCACCCAAAAGAAGGTGTATGGAGCCTGTCCGCCCGTGGGTCCCACCGTCGCGGTACCATCACAGGCGCCGGAACAGCTCACGGGCGTGCTGCTCACGTTGGGCAGGATCGGTTCGAAGGGGTCGATGGTGATGGTGAGCGTGGTGTCACAGAGGTTGGCATCCGTAATGGTCACGTCATAGGTGGTGCCGGCGCAGAGCCCGAGCGCCACATTAGTGCCCTGACCACTGCCGGGTTCAGGGTTCCAGAGGTAAGTGTAGGGAGGTGCCGCTCCCGCCGGGAATACGGCCGCTGCTCCGCTGCAGGGACCCGTGCAATCCTCCGGCTGCACCACCAGGTTGGGCACGAACGGACCCGGCTTCTCGATGATGAAGGTCAAGGTGGTATCACAGCCCAGTGCATCGGTCACCGTGACCGAATAACCGCCCACACACAGTCCCGATACCGCATCGGTTCCCTGCCCGGTGATCGGATCCGGTTGCCAGAGGAAGGTGTAAGGTTCCACACCACCGGTGGGCGTCACCGAGGCCGTGCCGCCACATTCACCGTGACAGGGTCCGTCGGCGAACACCAGCCCTGCGGAGATCCCCGTGTTCGGCAGGATCGTGAAGACCACCGTGGTATCACACCCGGCTGCATCCGTGATGGTCACGGACCAATCACCGGCGCAGAGGTCCGTGGCCGTGGGACCACCCTGACCGTTGGGCGGGACCGGTGCCCAGAAGAACTGGTAAGGTACCTGCCCTCCCGTGGGCGCGACACCGGCCGTGCCGTCACAGGGACCATTGCAGGTCTCGTTCGTGGACACTCCGTTCGGCACGATCGCTCCGGGTTCGTTCACGGGGATCGTCAGGAGCGTGTCGCAGCCTGCAGCATCCGTGACCTGCACCGTCCACAAGCCTGCGCACAGGCCGCTCACGGATCCGGTGCCCTGGCCTGCGCCAGGTTCCGGCGTCCACACGAAGCTGTACGGCGCAACACCCCCTGAGGTGGCCAGAACGATGGTGCCATCACAGGTTCCTCCGCACGTAGCATCGGTGACCGTGGGAACGGCATCGATGCCGGACGGCGTGGTGATCACGAACTGCACCGTGGTATCACAGCCCAATGCATCGGTGACCGTGAGCGTGTATGCTCCCGAGCAAAGCGCGGTCACGTTGGGCGTACCATCGCCGTTGATCGGGTCCGGGGACCAATCGTAGACATAGGGAGCGGTACCACCGCTGACCGTGGCATCCGCAGTACCGATGCATTGGCCCGAACAACCCGTCGGCGTCAACACCAGATCGACCACGATGGGCACCACCGGATCGATGACGAAGGCGATGGTGGTATCGCAACCTGCAGCATCTGTGATCAGCAGGGAATAGCTGCCCGGACAGAGTCCGGTGGCATCAGGCGTGCCCTGCCCCGCAACCGGCGCAGGTGTCCACACGAAGTCATACGGCAGGGTTCCACCGCTGACGATGGCGCTCGCGGTGCCATCACATACATCACTGCAGGTCGGAGGAGCAGTGGTGAGCGATGCAACGATGGGTGGCGGCTCCAGGATGGTATAGGTGAGCGTGGTATCGCAACCGCCCGAGGTGATCAACACCTGCCATGGTCCGGCACACAGACCGGTGACCGAGGCCGTCCCCTGACCGGCACCGGGGGCCGGGGTCCAGACATAGGTGAAGGTGCCATTCCCACCGCTGACCAACAGGTCGATGCTACCATTACAGTCATCGGAGCAGGTGGCATCAACGACCGTGGCCGCCACGGTGATCGGATCGGGTGCGGTGATGGTGAAGGCGATGGTGGTATCGCAGCCCACCGCATCCGTCACGGTCAACGAATAGGCTTGCGGACAGAGGCCCGTAACGTTCGGCGATCCCTGACCGGCACCAGGCTCCGGTGTCCAGGCATAGGTATAGGGCGCAACACCGCCACTGGCGATCACGCCTGCGCCACCATCACACACACCGGGACAACTTGCCGGCGTGAGCTGCAGGGAAAGCAAGATCGGTACAGCATCCAGAATGGTGAAGGGCACCGCCAGTTCACAACCGTTCTGGTCCGTGATGGTCACCGTGTAGGTGCCGGCGCAAAGACCTTCCGCCTGAGCGGTACCCTGACCGACCGGAGGATCCGGGACCCACACGAAACCGTATGGACCAACGCCACCGCTCACCACCACCGATGCCGAACCATCACACAGACCACCGCAGGTCACGTTGGTCTGGGAGGGAACCGCGCTCAACGGCGGCGGTTCATTGATCGTGAAGGTCACTGTCGTATCGCAGCCGTTGTCATCGGTGATGAGCAGGGTGTAGTTGCCTGCACAAAGACCGGTGGCCGTATTGGAGCCTTGACCACCGGCCGGTGCCGGCGTCCAGATGAGGTCGTACGGCGCAACACCACCGGTCACTGTGGCCGTGGCGGTACCATCACAGGCACCTGCACAGCTCACGTCCGTCACGAACAGTCCGGGATCGATCGGTGGCGGTTCAGTGATGGTGAAGTTCAAGGTGGTATCGCAGCCCGCAGCATCCGCGATCAGCACGGACCAGTTGCCCGCACACAGGCCGCTGATGCTGCCCGTTCCCTGTCCCGCCGGAGGTGCCGGAGTCCAGGTGAACGTGTATGGCGGAGTACCACCGCTGATGGTCAATTGGATCTCTCCATCGCAAGTGCCCGCACAGCTTGCAGCCGTCAGCACCGCCTGCGCATCGATCTCCCCCGGCGCGGCGATGTTCACCGTAAGCGTGGTATCGCAGCCGGAGGATTGGTCGGTCACCAGCACGCTGTACGTGCCTTCGCAGAGCCCGATCACATCAGCTGTGCCCTGCCCCGATCCTGGCTCCGGCGTCCATACAAACGAGAAGGGGCCGGGTGAACCTGATGCCGTGACCGATGCGGTACCATCACAGGTGCCTGAACAGGTGGCATCGGTACTGGTGATGGTGGATAGGATCGGGGGCGGTTCGGTGATGTCGAAGGTCAGCGTGGTATCGCAGCCATTGACATCGGCGAGGGTGACCGAGTAATTTCCGGGGCACAGGTTGGACACGGATGGGCCGGTCGCTCCACCGGGAGACCACGTGATCGTAAAATTGCCCGTGCCACCGGACGGCACCACCTCGGCGGTCCCATCGCACGAACCGAAGCAGCTCGTCGGCGTGAAGCTCAGGTTGGGGGTGATCGGCTGAACGTTGAAGAAGAAGGTGGTGTCGAACGCACATCCGTTGGCGTCCGTGATCACCAAGGTGTTCAGCCCGGGGCACAATCCGAAGAAGGCCGAGCTGGTGCCCGCTCCATTGTTCCAATTATAGGCGATGGGACTTACGCCACCGACGGCGAGTGCCGTTCGTGATCCATCACAGACCGTAGCGCAGGTGGGTGGTGTGCCCTGCCCAAAGAAGATGATGCCCAGGGGTGCAGGCTCGGTCACGTTCACCTGTGCCGGACAGGAGATCCCTTGCACCACGTCGGTCACGATCACGATCTGCGGACCACCGCACGCCGTGGTCCAGGTGGAGGTGTTCGGGCCGCCATTGAGCCAGGCGTAGGTGAAATTGCCGCTACCGCCGGTCACCGTGGCGGTCACCGTGGCATTGCAGGCACCCCTGCACTGTACCCCGAAGCCGTTGAAGTTCGTGGTGAGCTGGGCGTCCACAATGAAGGGTGTCTGGCCCGGTCCCGTGCCGCACACATTGATGTCGCGCTGTGCTTCAGCGTCCTGGAGCAAAGGCACACCCCAAGGACTAACCTGCCCCTGGACCGCCAGTGTGGATGAGCCGGGTTGCAGCACGCCGCGCAGCAGCGCAGCATCCGGAACTTCCTGTAGCTGCACGATGCTGGAACCGGCGATGAAGCGCTTCTCCCCGCGTCCTTCCAAGAGGAGGCGACCCGCCTTGATGCGGTTGCCATTGCCGATCAGGGTCCCCTGGCGCATGCGTAATGCACGTTGGTCGGCGATGGTCAGATCGCTCAGCAGCGACCAGGATCCCGAGCCATCCAGCATCACATCGGCAGCGATGGGCATTCCGCGGAGCTCCAATTCGGCGCCACCCTGTCGTTTCACCAAGCGGACCTGGCCCTGTTGATCCCACTGCACCGACCCCTGCGCACGCCAGTCCCCGGCAATGTTCAGCTCACTGTCCGTTCCGCCTGTGATCCGGATCGATCCGCTGCCCGCCTGAAGGAGAAGGCCACGACACCAGGCCACATCCTGCAGTTGGATGGTCACAGCCCCTTCGCCATTGATCACCACATCCTCCTGCACACGCGGAACACCGGCACCACCGGCACCCTGGGGTGTGAGGCTCCATTTCGCCGGATCGTTCCAGCGGCCGTCCCCGCCGGTCCAGTACTTGGTCTGTGCCGATGCCACGGACACCGCTGTGATGAACAGCAGTGCGAGGATGGACTTGGACAGGGTCTTGGTCAACATGGGCGTCGTTCTCCGGTTCTAATCGAAAGCAGGGCAATTGATCATTCGTAGGCCCAGTTTGGCCTTGCTGCACGGGGTGATCGCCAGGATGATCTCATGCGTATTGTTCCCGGCCACCTTCATCCGGGATGTAGTCACGTCATAGCTGTAGCCCACCTGGAAGTACTGCAGGAAGCCCACCTTGAGCATGAAGACCATCGCATCCCCTCCACGGTAACCCATACCCAACGCGACGACACGCTTCCACTCCAGCATGGCGTTGAGGTCAAGGGCCACAGGGGCGCCACCGGCGAACTTGATCAGCGTACTGGGAATGAACGCCGTGTTCTTCCCGAGGCGGTACTTGTACCCGGCAGAAAGTGCGACGTGACGGTACAAGCGGGCATCCACACCCAGGCCCTCCATTTTGTTACCCAACAACTGGTGGATGGACAGACCAGCCCATGCCTTCTTATTGTATAGCCAGATGCCGGGTGTGATCTCCGGCGCCACCAGCACCGAGGCGCGACCTTCCACCGCAGGATCATCGGGGTCAAGTACCGTGGCCCCCCCCACGTCGAACTTCATCTGCTGCAGGCCGCCGAAGAACCCGAAGGACATGTAGTGGTCCTTTGACATCTGGATGTGGTAGGCATATGCCAGTAGTAAACGTGTGTAACCCCAGTTGCCTGCTTCATCGGCCTCCACGAAAAGCCCCACACCGTGCTTGTTCGATTGGTAGGGCTTGCCCTTCTGTTTCAGCGTTCCGTGCAGACTGGCCCATCCGGTCGTGGGCGCTCCTTCGAAACCGGTCCATTGTTGGCGGAAGCCCAAGCGCACGTCCAGGCAGTCCTTGCTGCCCGCGACGGCCGGATTGATGCTGAAATGATTGAACACGTACTGCGAATACTGGGACAGCAATTGTGGCCAGGCCTCCAAGGCGATGCAGCACGTGACCAAGAGCAGCAGGGGCCTCATCGGATGATGGAGATGAAACCCGTATAAGGCGCCGTACGCCCTTCGAGCTGGTTAAGCTGGATATGATAATAGTAAGTGCCGTCGGTCAGCGCCTTCCCGTTGTTCGTCCCGTCCCACGGCTCGCGATAACCGGTGCTGCTGTACACCCGCTGCCCCCAGCGATCATGGATGTTCACCTCTGCTCCGGGATAGTCCACTATGCCGGGGATGACCCAGGTATCGTTCTTCCCGTCGCCGTTCGGCGTGAACGTATTGGGAGGAATGATCAGGCGCAACACCTCCACATTGACCTGGTCCACATAGGTGCAGCCGCCGATGGTGGTGGTCACGGAATAGATGGTGGAGGAAAGAGGACTGGCGATGGGGTCGGGAATGGAAGCGCCGCTCAGGCCGCTGGTGGGCGACCAGCTGTAGGTGGTACCCCCGACGGCATTCAGCTGTGTGCTCTCCCCCTCAGCGATGCTCACATTGGGCCCCGCATCAAAATCAACGTTCACCACGTTCGCTCCGGGGCCGCTCACAGCGATCTGGAAGTCGCACTGCGCGAAGTCCGTCGCACCATCATCGGCCACACCGGCCACGATCACCCAGTACTGTGTGCTGGGCAACAAATTGGGGATCACCACGCCAAAGGGGGTGGAATCCTGGCTGAGGCAGGGGTCGCCGGAAAGCACAACGAACGAAGCCGGCGTACAACCATTGGCATTGCTCAGCGCCACCAGGCTCAGTTCATTGTCCATGCCCACGATCACCGGGCAATCGATGTCCTGAAGCTCCACCGTCACTTCACCTCCCACCGTGTTGGTGGTGAACGTATACCAGAGCACGTTGGAGGTTCCGCAGAAACCGGGCAGCAAACCCGCGGCACCCGTATTGTTCCCGGAGAGGGGCTGCTCGGCACAGAGCAGGGCTGCCGTGGCACAGTTCGTATTGACCGGTTGGGCCCACGCGGCGAGCGCCGTGAACAGGAGGAAGAGCGTTGCTGCAACGTGGCGCATGGTCAATAGCCGAACGGACGTACGGATGCACGTACGGCCCCGCCGAAGGTAGACGCGTGAAAAACCACGCCAAGGCCCACAGGGCCGCACTTTCACACAGGGTGCTGTTGAGGGGCCATGAAGCCCCGGACCGCCTGGGTTCCGGGACCTTGCAGGCTGTGTCCCGGTCGTTGACCGTTGGACCTGGTGACCCCACCAGGAGTCGAACCTGGATCAAGAGTTTAGGAAACTCCTATTCTATCCATTGAACTATGGGGCCGGGATAGCGGCCGCAAAAGTAGGCGCCCTGACCTTGCCCACGGCCCCCAGCGGTCCAGTTCCTTTCCCGACGCAGCGCTGACGATGTGGTGTATGTCTTGCGCACCCTTTCATTGGACGATCGCATCCATGACCTAGCGACCGACCCCAGGGTTGGTTCACAACCCGAGGGGTCACGGTTGATAACTCCGATGCCTGCGACGCAAAAAGTCCACCGAGGCCCCCCCTACCTTTTGGCCACCAAAATCACCCCACATGAATCAACGGATAGCACTCATTGCCGCGGTCGGCCTGTTCTTGGTCGGTTGCAAGCGCGATGAACTGACGCCCGATACCATCGACCAGGGTCCCGTCCTCGTACAACGAACGGAACCTGTTCAGCAACCTGTCGGGGATCCGCTTTCCCAGGAGGACCTTGACCGCTCAGTGGTCGGCATGTTGGAGCTGCGGAACGACTTCCGATGGGAGTGGGTGGACCTGCGCACGCTGTGGAGCGCCCTCCAGTACAATGACCATGCACTGGCCATCGGCTATGCCCCGGCCAACGTCGGCAACATCGATGACCGGATGCATGAGGTGAACGTCCGGGAACCGGAATGGCAGCGCGTGCACGATGCCCTGATCGAACGCATTCTGGACCTGCTGAACCGGAGCAGCGAAGAACCCGTGAAACTGGCGGACATCCTCGTGGAGGACGACCCTGTGCTTCCCATCCTCACCCTGCGCATCACGGACAAGGAAGTGCTGACCGCACTGGCCAACCTGGAGAACGTTCGTTACCTGGAGCCCCTGGACTACTGGCCGGCAGCCGGTGCGGACGATGCACAGCGCAGCACCAGTGGCTGCGGTGCCTCCACCACGGCTGTGCAGGCAGCGGACCTCACGACCATCACCCCCAACGCAAGCCTTCCCTGGAACTTCAACCTGCACAACATCCCCGGCGCCTGGGGGTCCTCGCAGGGGCAGGGGGTAACCGTGGGCGTGATCGACGCCGGCCTGAGCAGTGCACAGCCCTTGCTGGGCAGCGGGCTGAACAATGGCGACAGCAATGTAGGCCGCACCCTCACCACCGGGTGGACCTGGGGAAGCAGCGCATACAGCAGTTGCACCCATGGCAACAGCATGGCCGGCCAGGCAGTGGGACCGCGCAATGACCAGGGTGCCACCACGGGCGTGGCGTACAAGAGCAGCCTGCATTTCGTGCGGGGCTGTGAGGACGTGGTGTTGAACACAAGCAGCGAACGCACCGGCGTGAAGAACGCCTTGATCGCGCTGGGCAACAATCCGGCGGTCCGGGTGATCAGCATGAGCATCGGCACACCGTTCAGCAGCAGTGTGTTGACCGACGGCGTGAACTATGCCCACAGCAGGGGCAAGATGATATTGGCCGCTGCAGGCACCAGTTTCGATTGGACGAGCTGGTGGGGCGTGATATATCCCGCAGCGCTGAGCAAGTGCGTGGCCGTCACCGGGGTAAAGGAGAACGGGAGCAGGTGCTCCAGCTGCCATGATGGCTCCCAGGTGGACCTCACGATCGTGATGGAGCGCAATAGCAGCAGCGACCGCAACAGCTTGAGCCTGCCCGCCAGCGGGACCGCACCCACCTATATCGGCGGAAGCAGCAGCGCCACGGCCACGGCGGCCGGGATCGCTGCAGTGGTCTGGAGCGCCAACCCAGGCAAGACGCGCGAGCAGGTGCTGCAGTGCCTGACCAGCACCGCCCAGTTCGCGGCCTCGCCCAGTGGCAGCAAGGGCTACGGTAACATCAATGCCTCGGCCGCCGTGAACTGCGCATTGGCCAACTGATCGCATCGTTCCATCCAGGACGCTCAACTGGCAGTGCCGGGATCCCTTGCGGGGTTCCGGCACTGCCGATATTTGCCCCCTCAACGCCAACCACCGCCATGACCAAGGCCCGCATGAAGTCCGCCGTACCACCACCACAGTGGACCACCGTGAAGGAGTTCGAGGACATCACCTACCGCAAGAGCGGTGGTGTGGCGCGCATCGCCTTCAACCGGCCCGAGGTGCGGAATGCCTTCCGGCCCCACACGGTGAACGAACTCCTGCAGGCCTTCCATGATGCGCACCAGGACACCAGCATCGGGGTGGTGCTGTTCAGTGCCGAGGGTCCCAGCGCGAAGGACGGTGGCTGGGCGTTCTGCAGCGGTGGCGACCAGCGTGCGCGCGGCCACCAGGGTTACGTGGACGAAAGCGGCATGCCCCGGCTCAACATCCTCGAAGTGCAGCGGCTCATCCGCTTCATGCCCAAGGTGGTGATCGCCGTGGTGCCCGGATGGTGCGTGGGTGGTGGCCACAGCCTGCACGTGGTGTGCGACCTGACACTGGCCAGCAGGGAACACGCGATCTTCAAGCAGACCGATGCCGATGTCACCAGCTTCGACGGTGGGTACGGCAGCGCCTACCTCGCCAAGATGGTGGGGCAGAAACGCGCACGCGAGATCTTCTTCCTGGGCCGTGACATCAGTGCACAGCACGCCTATGAAATGGGCATGGTGAACGCGGTGGTGCCGCATGCCGAACTGGAGGCCACGGCGTGGGAATGGGCGCAGGAGATCCTGGCCAAATCACCCACCTCTATCAAGATGCTGAAGTTCGCCTTCAACCTCACTGACGATGGCATGGTGGGGCAGCAGGTCTTTGCCGGCGAGGCCACGCGCCTGGCCTACATGACCGAGGAAGCGCAGGAGGGCCGCAATGCCTTCCTGGAAAAGCGCAAGCCGGACTTCTCGAAGATCAAGTGGATCCCGTGAGTATGCTCAGGAACGCAGATAAGCGATCACTTCGATGAAGCGCGCTTCTGCTTCCGGCGACCAGCGGACGCTTTCGACCATGATCGTGCATTGGCCATGACCGTTTCATGAGAGCGCCCCTTGCCCCGGTCGAGTTGCTCCAAGCTTCGCTCTAAGGAAGACCGCACCTCCGGTGGTAGGTCGCCCCAAGGAGCTGTCGGCTCTGAGGTCAGGAAAGCATGAAGGTTTTCCAAGGCTGTCTCGTCCTTCAAGGCAAGCACCTTCTTAACGATCTCCAGCTTGGTCTTTTCGGTCGCCATTTGCTAAAGGTACGATACGCCCCTAGCGCACCTCCGACCCGGGGGCGATGATGTCCTTGGGCTGCACGAAGACCAACTTCCCGGTGGCATCCTCGGCCATCAATACCATGCCCTGGCTCTCCACACCGCGCATTTTGCGGGGCTCCAGATTGGCCACCAGCACCACCTGGCGGCCCGGTAGGTCCTCCGGGGCGTAGTGCTGCGCGATCCCACTGACCACCGTACGGGGCGCAGCTTCGCCCAGGTCGATGGTGAGCTTCAGCAACTTGTCCGCCTTGGGGACCCGTTCAGCGGCAGTGATGGTCCCCACCCTCAGGTCCAGCTTCGCGAAGTCGTCGAAGGCGATGTTGGGCTTGGTAACGGGAGCCTCAGAGGCAGCACTTTCCATTTTCTGATCATCTGATCCACTGATCGTCTGATCGGAACTGTGCAAGCGGTCCACCTCAGGCTGGATCTCCTCATCCGTGATGGGCTTGAACAAGTGTTCGGCCTTGCCCAGCACGGCCCCTTCGCCGATCAGGTCGGTGCGGAACGCCTCGGTCCAGGGCAGTGTGCCGATGCCGAGCATCTGCTGCAACTTCTTCACGGTGAAGGGCAGGAAAGGTTCCAATACCACCGTAAGTACCGCCGCCACGTTGAGGCTGTTGGCCAGGATGGTCCGGGTCCGTTCCGGATCGCTCTTCTCCAGCTTCCAGGGCTCACTGTCCGATAGGTATTTGTTGCCGGCCCGGGCCACGTTCATGGCGCTGGACAGGGCATCGCGGAAGCGGAAATGGTCGACGTGACGGGCCACCTCCTCCACGCTGGCGTGCACGGCGCTCCAGAGCAGTTGGTCCTGGTCGGTGCGCTCACCTGCAGCCGGTGCGATCCCGCCGTAGTACTTGTGGCAGAGCACGAACACACGCTGCACGAAATTGCCCAGGATGGCCACGAGCTCGTTGTTGTTCTTGTCCTGGAAGTCCTTCCACGTGAACTCACTGTCCTTGAACTCCGGCAGGATGGTGGCCAGTGCATAGCGCAGCTCATCCTGGCGACCGGGCCAGCGCTCGATGTACTCGTGCAGCCACACGGCCCAGTTGCGGCTGGTGCTGATCTTCCGACCCTCTAGGTTGAGGAACTCGTTGGCCGGGACGTTCTGCGGCAGGTTGTAGCCACCGTGCATCTTCAGCAAGATCGGGAAGATGATGCAGTGGAACACGATGTTGTCCTTGCCGATGAAGTGCAGCAGGCGTGTATCCTCGTCCTTCCACCACTTCTCCCAGGTCCCTCCCTTGTCCTTCGCCCACTGGCGGGTGGCGCTGATGTAGCCGATGGGTGCATCGAGCCAGACATAGAGCACCTTGCCGTCCGCGCCGGGCAGGGGCACGGGCACGCCCCAGTCCAGGTCACGCGTCATGGCGCGCGGGCGCAGGCCGTCCTTCAGCCAGCTGTTGCACTGGCCCAGTACCGGGGCCTTCCATTCCTTGGGATCATGGTGCGGTTTGCCGTCCAGCACACCGGTGTTGATCCATTCCTCCACCCACTGCTGGCTGCGCTCCATGGGGAGGTACCAGTGCGTGGTGGGTTTCAGCACGGGCTTGGCACCGCTCAGCGTGCTCCGCGGCTCGATGAGGTCCTTGGGGCTGAGGGCACTGCCGCATTTCTCGCACTGGTCGCCGTAGGCATCGGCATTCCCGCAGGTGGGACAGGTGCCCATGATGTAGCGGTCGGCCAGGAATTGTTTGGCCTCCTCATCGTAGTACTGCTGCTCCTCCTGCTGGGTGAAGGCGCCGTTCTCGTGGAGCTTCAGGAAGAACTGCTGGCTGGTCTCGGTGTGCAGCTCGCTGCTGGTGCGGTGGTAGATGTCGAAGTGGATGCCGAAGTCCTGGAAGGCCTGTCCCATCAGGGCGTGGTAGGTGTCCACGATGGCGCGTGGCGTGGTGCCCTCCTTCATCGCGCGGATGGTGATGGCCGCACCGTGCTCATCGCTGCCACAGATGAAGAGCACCTCCTTGCCCCGCTGGCGCAGGTTGCGCACGTAGATGTCCGCAGGGAGGTAGGCACCGGCGATGTGGCCGATGTGCAGGGGGCCGTTGGCGTAGGGCAGGGCGGCGGTGACGGTATGGCGGGCGGGGGACTTCACGGGGGCGGGCACTTCGGGCCGCGAAGGTACCGAAGCGCACCGGGAGACACAGGCAGCGTGCTTGGCGAAGGCCAGGCGCCACCCTTATCTTGGCTGTGATGAGCGCATCCAGGACCAACGACCCAGGCCACGCCAGGAGTTGCGCATATCCACCCATTCCCGGGGTGATATGCGAAACAGGTGCGTATATCTGCAGTTAGCCACAATTATAAAACGACAATGAGACAAATAGCTATTTTGACAATTTTAGGACTTATGATTTCTTGTGGCTCATACAAGACTTTGACAATTAACTCAAGTAATGTAGAACTAATTGAAATTTACCAAGGATTTCCGGGAATTAAATTACAAATGAACGAAGGCTTTGAGAAAGAGTTTATTGCAGACCTAAATAAATCGAAAGATTTGGGTCCGACAAAATATATGAAAACTCATAGAATTTTAATTCACTATACAGACAAAAACGTTGATACAATTTATACGAACGGAAGTATTCATAATTTCAAAAAATGGTATAAATCTGAAGAAAACTTAATTGATAAATACTCCATCAAACAGAACATACCAATTGACACAATTGCAGGACAATTAAAAACTGTTGAGAAACTGAAAAAATTGATGGATGAAAAAAAATATGAAGAAGCTGTCTTATTATTTTCAAAAGAACAACAAAAAAATATCAACGAGATTAAAAAAGAACCTGAAATGTTTAACTATTGGTGTTTAGCTTGGACACTTGATGAAGCTAAATATGACAGATATATAAAAAGAATTAGAGCAGGGAATGGAATATTTGTGTTTGAAGATAACGAATGGAAAATAAACGAAAAATAACTGTGGCTAACAGGCGTTTGGCAAAAAAGCGGGTTCAGTGCTTAAATGAAGCTTTGTGCTTCGTATCAAGTTCAGTGCTGGCAGACAGTTTAGTGCTTCGAAATCCGCTTCTTCGCCAAGCGCCAAACCGTTATGCGTCATGTAAAAAAATGAAATTCGGAAAACACATACTATTAGGGTTGGTATCAGTAACCTTGTTTGCTTGTGATGCTGTCAATCATCTTCATTATTCTGTTCAAAATAGAACTTATAAGAATATCAGAATACATGTTCCAAATTATCCTATTGACCCTAATCAGGGAGAATTCAGTGCAAAAGTTGACACCATAATCGAAATTAAACCAAATGAATCGCTCTGGGTAGGAACTTCTCTAATGGACATTAATTTTCCATGGGCAACAAAAAACATTTACAAAGAGAGTCCAGGAATATGTGGATTAGAGTTAATTGAAAATGATACATTAGTTGAGCTAGATTGTACAAAGTCAAGTTGGAAGTATAAAAAGAGGTGGTCGACTTTGAAAATAAAATAAAACACGAAAGCACAACAGCGCATATAACTTATGGCGGGAAAGTGACAAAGCTTAGCACTTTTAGCTAATTTTGGTCACGGTGGACGGGAACGTACTTCGGAAATCGCCACAAGTCATATACGCGAACCGTTAGCTGCAACCTTAAAAGAATATTTATAGAAATGAACTTTAAGAAAATTTGTATTGGATTTTTGACCTTAGTATTACTTCAAGCTTGTTATGTTGGTAAGGTAAAAACCTTTTCTTCTGAAGACCTTAAATGGTTTGGACCTTATAATAAAACTGAAACAGTAATATTTATATCAGAATTTGAGGAAATTGACAGTATTATTTTCCATAAAACGGACACAACAAAATACTCAATTAGGAATATAGAACAGGGGTATTATGATAGGACGACTTTTTCGGTGGCGTATGAATTTACCAAAGGGAGCTATCATCAATTTGCGAAAATGAGTGGTGATACAAAGAGGTATGACCAAGACTTATTTAGAATTTCAAATTCATCTTCAAGTGAGTTTACTGACAAAGAATTAATATTTATTGGGATAGTTTTCAGTGGTGATGAAATAACCAATATTGAACAGCTTGACAGTTCTACGTACTTTTTTGAACGCAACAAAGCGACATATCCAGAAATAAATGTCGAGAAGGGAATCAATAACTTTACTTTTGACACTCAAATAGGAATTATAAAATACACAGATAAGAGAAATGTTAATTGGACAAGAAAGTAAGGCAGCAGGTAACAGGCGTTTGGCAAAAAAGCGGGCTCAGGGCTTAAATGAAACTTTGTGCTTCGTATCAAGTATAGTGCTGACAGACAGTTTAGTGTTTCGAAATCCGCTTCTTCGCCAAGCGCCAAGCCGTTAGTGAAGTTCAAGAGGGAGTGCACCGATCCGTTACTCGGTTTGCACAAGACTGCTGACCTTCGCCCCATGTCCGTGTCGATCCCGCCTTCCCTCCGCCCCGGTGACACCATCGCCATCGTCCCCACGGCCCGCGCCATCACGGTGGATGAGCTGCGCGACGGCATCGCCCTGGCGGAAAGCTGGGGCCTGAAAGTGAAGCTGGGGGCCGGCATCGGCCGCAAACACTTCCAACAGGCGGGCACGGCCGAGGAACGTGCAGCGGACATTCAGCAGATGCTGGACGACCCCGCCGTACGGGCCATCTGGTGCGCCCGTGGCGGCTACGGCACCGTGCATCTCCTGGACCACTTGGACCTTTCCTCGCTGAAGCGGGACCCG
The DNA here is from genome assembly GCA_945872795.1 of Chryseobacterium gleum. Taxonomy (GTDB): domain Bacteria; phylum Bacteroidota; class Bacteroidia; order Flavobacteriales_F; family PHOS-HE28; genus PHOS-HE28. The sequence goes on along the minus strand of CAMCAZ010000007.1, from coordinate 49,378 downwards.
AAGTGGATCGTGGGCTTCAGCGACATCACCGTGCTGCACAACGCGCTGCACAACATGGGGATGGCCAGCCTGCACGCGCAGATGCCGTTCAACATCGGGACGAAGACGGAGCAATGCCGGGAGAGCTTGCGGGCAGCGCTAATGCAGGACGGATCGTCGATGGCGAACGGCGAATGGGTGAGCCACCTGTTCACCCATGACCTCCCGACATCCATCGGGACACCGTTCACGCGCGTGGGCCAGGGTGAAGGCATCCTCATCGGCGGCAACCTCTCCCTGCTCTATGCCCTGCGCGGTACGCCCTACGACATCGATCCGCGCGGCAAGGTCCTGTTCATCGAGGACCTGGACGAACTGCTCTACCACCTGGACCGCATGGTGCAGAACCTACACCTGTCGGGCTGGTTCAAGGGCCTGGCCGGGCTGATGGTGGGCGGCATGAGCGACATGCACGACAAGAACCCTGCGGACCCCTTCGGCAAGACCGCCGAACAGATCATCGCCGATGCTGTGGGTGATGCGGACTTTCCCGTGTGCTACGGCTTTCCGGCCGGTCACATCGATGACAACAGGGCGTTGGTGCTGGGCGCTACGGTGAGCCTCAGCGTTACTGATCACGGTGCGTCGATCGCGTACGTCGACCGAGAAACCGCGTGATCGGAATTGCCAAAAAAACGTAGCGTCGACCCGGTGGGTCGACGCTACGGGTGCGGATCTGGAATGTTGGCGCTATGCCGATCAGTTCCGCTCAAATTTGTTGTACCCGGCGGGGATCTCGAACAGCGCGGGTTTCTGTGCGCCCTTGGTCACCTTGGTCACTTCCAGACGGCTCACCTCCGCTCCGTCCATCTTCTGCTCTACACCAAGCATGGGAAACACACCGCCGTTATCCTTCACCTGCAAGAAGAATACGGCCTGCTCGTCCTTACGGTTCAGCGTCTCCAACAGGGGTACGAAGAAGTTGAACTCATCGGCGGCCACCCAATAACTGATCTGGCGATCCTCCTTGGGGCTCTTGACGATCCACTTCTCGCACTTATATCCTGCGATTTCCTTCATCTCCGAGGTCTTCTGCACGCTCACGACCACATCCTTGGGAAGTCGCATGTTGGGGACATCCATGTATAGTTTTCGCTCCGGGCTGATGGCGCTGACGGTCTTGTCCCGGTTGTCCACAAGCATGATGCCCTGTACTTTGCCCCGTGCACCGATCTCCTCGATCCGTATGCGGTCACCCTTGACAAAGTATTTGTAGGTGGTGACAACGGGCCCCGTGGTCTTCGTGAATTCAACCACACCCTCGAACGGTTGTGCGTGCAAACCCGCAGCAAGCAGGAGGAAGACAAGGCATAAAGGACGGAACAAGGACATGGGTGTGTGCATCTTACGGTTCAGGTTACAAGGCCATGTGGAGGAAAACCCTCAATTTTAGACCTTCAACGGCATCGTGACGGATTGGTTACGGGCCGATCTTTCCACAGATGGCTGAGCACAACGAAACCGGCGCTCTTGGTGAGCAACTGGCGTGCCGCTTCCTGGAGGAGGCCGGGTACTTGGTGCTGGAGCGGAACTGGAAACATGCCAGACATGAACTGGACATCATCGCACGCCAAGGGCACGAGCTGGTCATCGCGGAGGTGAAGACCCGCAGCAGCGAGCAGTTCGGGCAACCGGAGGAGGCCGTGAAGAAAGGGAAGCGCGGGCGCATCATCCAGGCCGCCAATGCGTATATTCAAACCACCGGGTGCGCCTTGAGCGTACGCTTCGACATCGTCAGCATCATCCTGCACCCCAGCGGCAAGCCATACATACACCACATTCCCGACGCGTTCTACCCGACCACCCATGACCGACCGTACTGATCGCAACCGCGCTGGCAAAGGCGGAAAGAAGGGGCCTTCCAAGCCTGGCAAGTCCACCGCCGCAAAAGGGAAAGCACCCAAGCGGGAGGGCAAAAGCGCCGAGCGCAAACCCCTGGGCGAGGAGGAGCCCAAGCGTCCCCGCTCCACCCGGGCGGGCAAACGCCCACCGGCAGCAGGGCGCGAGGGCTATGACGGGCCGGTGTTCGAGCGTCGCAAGCCGAACGCACGTCCCGGTGGCGAACGGTCGGCCTCATCCCGAACGGGTCCACGCTCTGGCGGCGAAGGCTACCAGGGTCGGCCGGCGGGAACGCGCGCCACGGAGGACCGCCCCGGCAGCGACCGCGGTGCCTCTGCCGGCACTGGCAAACGCCCATCCTCCGCTGGTCGCGGATCCAAGAGCGAAGGACCCCGGAGGCCGGGCATGGGTGGGCGACCCCAACGGGATGCCCCCCGCAGCACCGGATCGGCGCGCCCTTCCGAACGGTCCGCAGGACCGCGCGAAGGTGAGCGTCCCTTCCGCGAAAGCAGCAGCGGTGCACGCACCGAACGACCATACGCCAAAGGACCCGGAAGCAGCGACCGGCCACGCAGTTCAGGCCCCCGGGAAGGCGCACGGGGCGGTGATCGTCCCTTCCGCGAAGGCAGCGGCGGTCCACGCACCGAACGACCCTACGCCAAAGGACCCGGAAGCAGCGACCGGCCACGCAGCACTCGGCCACCGGGCCGGGATGAACGGAGCGGCGAACGCTCGGAACGTCCCGCGTTCGATGGACCCCCCAAGAATTTCGGAGGTCGCTCCACCCGCAAAGCGGCACGGCCCAAACGCAACCTGGGCACCGGTGGCGAGGCGGCCCCGGATGGACTGATGCGCCTGAACCGCTACCTCAGCCAAAGCGGGGTGGCCAGCCGGCGTGAGGCCGACGACCTGATCAAGGCCGGCGTGGTCTCCGTGAACGGCGTGATCGTGACCGAACTGGGCACCAAGGTGTATCCCAGCGACAAGGTGCACTACGGTGGACAGCGGCTCAGCATGGAAAAGCTCCGCTACGTGCTGCTGAACAAACCGAAGGACTTCATCACCACCACGGACGACCCGCGTGACCGACGCACCGTGATGCACCTCATCGCCCAGGCCTGCACGGAGCGCCTTTACCCCGTGGGCCGCCTGGACCGCCATACCACCGGCGTGCTGCTGATGACCAATGATGGTGACCTCGCCAAGAAGCTCACCCACCCCAGCCATGGTGCCGAGAAGCTCTACCATGCCACCCTCGACAAGGCCGTGACCAAGGCCCACCTTATGCAACTGGTGGAGGGTCTTGAGCTGGAGGATGGCCTGGCCCAGGCGGATGAAGCCGCCTACGTGGACGAAAGTGCACGCAAGGAAGTGGGCATCAAGCTGCACATGGGGCGCAACCGCATCGTGCGCCGCATGTTCGCGGCGCTGGGCTATGAGGTGGTGAAGCTGGACCGGGTGGTCTTCGCAGGGCTGACCAAGAAGGACATGCCCCGCGGAAAGTGGAGGCACCTGACGGAAAAGGAGATCCTGTTCCTGAAGAAGCGGAAGTAGCGCGCCGGCACGGGGGCAATAACATCCCTTTGTGAACGAAGTGCACGGCTTTTGCCGTTAGGTACGCTGGTACCCCGGGTACCTTGCGCAACCTGTCCATGCTCCGTCGTCTCCGCATCGTGTTCCTCGTCCTGGCCGGCCTGTTCGGCGCGGCCTTCGGAACGTTGGTGCTATTGGCCAACGTCTACGACGCGGAGGTGAAGGTGAAGTTGGTGGGCGCGCTGAACGAACGCCTGAACGCCCCGGTGTCCGTCAGCGACATGGACCTCACCTTCATTGCGCGCTTCCCGCGCGCCAGCATCCGGCTGAAGGACGTGCTCGCCAGGGAGGTGCGGTATGACAGCCTTGCCGCCGATACGCTGCTGTATGCAGAGGAGCTCTTCCTGGAGTTCAGCCTTTGGGACATGTTCCAAGGCACCTACACCGTGCAGAGCATCCACGGGCGCTCTGTGCGCTTGTACCCGGCGCTGGATGCCGAGGGCCGCGAGAACTACCTGATCTGGAAGGCGGACAGCAGCAGCACCTCCTCCTCACCGCTGGAACTGGAGGCCGTCAGTGTCGATGGGCTCACCGCACGATACCGCGATGCCGGCAGCGGCACGCAGATCCTCGCCAACAGTGGTTCGCTGGAGCTCAGCGGCCGTTTCAGCGATGCCGAGAACCGGCTCACCTTGAACGGCGATCTGGACCTGCGTGACTGGCAACAGGGCGGCCGCTCCATCCTTCAGGACCGGCAGGCGCAACTTCGGCTGTCGCTCACCTTCGGGGGAACCGATGGCAGTTTCCACATCACCAAGGGCGAGGTGATCACCAACGACGTCCCGCTGGAGCTGACCCTTGACCTGGTGCCGGGCAAGATCGGAAAGGACCTGGACCTGCGCGCCAAGGGCCTGGGCATCGACCTGGCAGACGCTGTGCAGCTGCTGCCGAGCGAACAGGTGAAGCTCCTTTCGCGCTATGGCATGCAGGGGGAGGTGGACCTGGCCGTGCGCTACGCCGGACCAGTGGAAGGAAAGGGACCAGCGCTCTCCATCGGTGCCAAGGTGATGAAGGGCCGCATGAAAGAGAAGCAGAGCGGTGTGGCCTTCACGGACATCTTCGGCGAACTGGCCCTGGAGCTGACCCCTGATGGCACCCCGAAGAAGGTACTGTTGAAGGGCTTCGCGGCCCGCACCGGCAGTGGCACCATCCGGGGCGACTGGCAGAGCACGGGACTGGTGAACGCTGTAGTGAAAGCGGACGTTCAGGTCGACCTGGCGCTTTCCGACCTGTTGCGCTTCGCCCAGGTGGACACCTTGGAACAGGTGGAGGGCACCATCAGCCTGGATGCCACCATCGATGGTAAGCTGCGCGACGTGGCCGACCTCCGGGCGAGCGATCTGCGGGCCCTGCGGATCGATGGCACCACCACGCTGCACAACGCCACCCTGAAGCTGAAAGGCCTGCGGCACCGGGTCACCCAGCTCAATGCCGAGTTCGCGCTGAACGGCAATGACGCCACGGTCAAGGGCCTTACCGCGCAGTTCCAGGGCCAGGCCATCGAACTGAGCGGAACCCTCCGGAACCTGATGCCCTACCTCCTCTTCGATGACCAGCGTCTGTTGATCGAGGCACAGGCGCGATCGGAACGGCTAGACCTGGCGGCGCTTCTCCTGAGCGACGACCAGAGCGCATCGACAGGCACCGATTACAGCCTCACCCTTCCCGCACTGATCGGCATCGACCTCCAGGCGCGCATCGCCGAGCTGGTCTTCGAACAGTTCAAGGCCACCGACATCAGCGGCACCATCCGGATGCACGACCAGCGCCTCACCATCGCACCGGTCTCGTTCAACACCGCATCGGGGGCGGTCCTCGGCGATCTGGAGCTGGATGCCCGCGACGGTGCCGGAGCCAAAGCCTATCCGCTCTCCATCCACGCCACCTTCCAGGACATCGATGTGAAGCAGCTCTTTGCCGAGTTCCAGGACTTCGGCCAGGACTTCATCGGACATCGGCACTTGTCGGGCCGCACCCGCGCGCAGGTGGCCTTGCAGGCACCGCTCTCACCTGCCTTTGAGCTGGACATGGACCAGCTGGTCTGCGTGATCGACATCGCCGTGGAGAACGGCTCCATCAAGGGCCATGCTCCCCTCCTGGCCATCGCTGACCACCTGCAGAAGAACAAGATGGTGGCGCCCTTCGTCGATACCAAGGAGCTGCGCAGCCGTCTTGCCGACGTCCGCTTCTCACGCCTGGAGAACCAGATCGAGATCCGCAACGGCGCCGTGCATGTGCCCGCCATGGAGATCCGCAGCACGGCCATGGACCTCGAGCTCAGTGGCACGCATTGGTTCGACGACCGGATCGATCACCACCTGAACTTCCGCCTGAGCGACCTGTTCCGCATGGGCAAACCCACGGACGACGAGTTCGGACCCATCGCTGATGACGGCACGGGCATGCGCATCTTCCTGCACATGTACGGCACCGCCACCGATCCGCAGTTCGCCAACGACGGTGCCATGGCCTCGGACCGCCGCAAACAGCAACTGAAGCAGGAAAAGGAGGAGCTCCGCTCCATCCTCCGGGAAGAGCTGGGCCTTTTCCGCGGATCCACCACCGGAACGGCAACGCCCACCACGAGCACCACCACACCACGTTTCGAGGTGGAGTGGGAGACGCCGGACAGCGCCGGCACGACCGTGCAGAAGCCCAAGGACGTTCCCCGCAAGGGCCTGGGCCGGCTGCTGAAGGAGGACCGCGACAAGGAGGAGCAGGAACGCATCCGCATCGAGGATTGAGGCCGCGTCGGCTGCATTGGCGAACTTCACCCCACTTTGGACCTCTACTCGCGCAAGCAACGTTGGAAATTGGTGCTGGCCGCCGTGGCCATGCTCATCGTGGGCGCCTCGTTGTGGTACAGCAACCGCATCGTGGACCGCATCCGTGCGGAGGAACGCCGCAAGGTGCGCCTGTGGGCGGAAGCCGTGCAGAACCGGGCCGAGCTGGTGAACTACACCGAAAAGCTCTTTGAGCGACTGCGGGAGGAGGAGCGCAAAAAGGTTGAGCTGTGGGCCGAGGCCATGCTGCGACTGGTGAGCGACGACCAGAGCGACCTTTCCTTCTACCTGAAGGTGGTGAGCGACAACACCACCGTGCCCGTCATCATCACCGACGGACGCGGCGAGGTGAAGTTCCACCGCAACCTGGAGGAGCGGATCGCGAAGTCCCCGGACTCCCTGAACGCGGAGGTGAAGGCCATGGCCGCGCTGCGCGAACCCTTGGAGATCGCGGTGTTCGGTGATCAGAAACAATATCTGAATTACAAGGATTCACGGGTGTTCACCGAGCTTCAGGAGGTGATGGACGGCATCATCCGCTCCTTTATTTCAGAGACCGTGATGGGCACCGCCGCCGTTCCCGTGATCTACACCGACAGCACGCGCACGGTGGTCATCGAGCACAGCAACATCGAAGCGGAGGTCGCTGCCGACAGTGCGGCCATGCAGGCACGCATCAGGAGCATGGCACAGGCGAACACGCCCATCGCCATCCAGCTGCCGGGCAAGGGCCGTCACTTCATCCTCTACGAAGAGTCGCTCGTGATCACCCAGCTCCGCTACTTCCCCTACGTGCAACTGGTGATCCTGGGGCTCTTCCTCTTGGTGGCCTATGCGCTGTTCAGCATCTTCCGCAACGCCGAGCAGAACCAGGTGTGGGTGGGCATGGCGAAGGAGACGGCACACCAGCTGGGCACGCCGCTCAGTTCGCTGATGGCCTGGATGGAGCTGTTGAAGGCCCAGGGCACCGACCCCGAAGCGCTGAACGAGATGCGCAAGGACCTGGACCGCCTGGAGGTGATCACCGAACGCTTCAGCAAGATCGGTTCGGCACCCGCGCTGGAGAACGAAAAGCTGTACCACACCCTGCGCGCCACGGTCCTCTACCTGCGTCCGCGCCTCCCTGGCCGGGTGAAGATCGAGGTGGTGACCCCACCGGATACCGAACTGCAGGTCCCCTTGAACCGCGCGCTCTTCAGCTGGGTGCTGGAGAACCTCATCCGAAACGCCATCGATGCCATGGAGGGTGAAGGGGCGCTGACCCTGGAGATCCTCCACGAGGGCAACGAGGTGCACGTGGATGTGACCGACACCGGCAAGGGCATCCCCGCCTCGCAACAGGCCACCGTGTTCCAGCCCGGGTTCACCACCAAGAAGCGCGGCTGGGGCCTGGGTCTCTCCTTGAGCAAACGCATCATTGAGCAGTACCACGGAGGCAAGATCTTCGTGAAGCGGAGCACACCGGGCAAGGGAACGACGTTCCGGATCACCTTGAAGAACAGCAACCTGAACGAGCTGCTCGTCAGTGAGGCCAGTGCTTCCTGAGCCATGCCCGGCCTCTACTTCCACATTCCCTTCTGCCGCAAGGCCTGCACCTACTGCGACTTCCATTTCAGCACGTCGGGCAAGCAGCGCGATGCCCTGCTGGAGATGATGCACCGTGAACTGGCCGAGCGTTCGTCGGAGCTGCCCGGGAACGTGGGCACCATCTACTTCGGCGGCGGCACGCCCAGCCTGCTGGAACCACGGGAGATCGGCCGTTTGCTGGACCAGAGCCGGGAACGGTTCGAGGTGCTCTCCGACGCGGAGGTGACCCTGGAGGCCAATCCGGATGACATTACCGCTGAACGATTGGCTGCCTGGAAGGACCTGGGCGTCACCCGCCTGAGCCTGGGCACCCAGAGCTTCCGCGAGGAACGCCTGCGCTTCATGGGGCGGGCGCATACGGCAGCTCAGGCCATCCGGAGCATCGCGCTGATCGCGAAAGCCGGTTTCGCATCCTGGACCATCGACCTGATCTATGGGCTTCCCCTGATGAGCTTGGAGGAATGGGACGAGCAGCTCACCATCGCCCTGGACCATGGCATGCCGCACCTGAGCGCCTACTGCCTTACGGTGGAAGCACGGACAGCGCTGGCCCATGAGGTGAAGAAAGGCGTGGTGATGATGCCCGGCGATGATGCCCAGAGCGCGCAGTTCGACCGCCTGATGGAGCGCATGGAGCAGGCCGGCCTGGTGCATTATGAGATCAGCAATTTCGGGTTGCCGGGGCATTTCTCCCGGCACAACACCAGCTATTGGGAAGGGGTCCCCTACCTCGGCATCGGCCCCTCATCCCATTCCTATGACCGTCGCACACGCCGCTGGAACGTGGCCCACAATGCCCGTTACATCGCTGCGGTGGGCGCAGGCGAGGTGTATTGGGAGAGCGAGGAGCTGAGCCCCGCGCAACGCACGAACGAACTTTTGATGACCGGCCTGCGTACCATCGCGGGCGTACCGATGGATCAACTGGAAATGAACGCCCTTGAACTGAACCGGAGCGCCGCGGACCGCCACATGGAACGCGGTCACCTGCTGGTGCGCGAAGGGCGCTTAGTTTTGAGCAGGGCGGGCCGGCATTTCGCTGACCGGATCGCGTCCGACCTGTTCGTCACAGATGCCGATGCTCGCCGAGATCACCCATAAAGGGCGCACCTTCCGCGTCGACCTGTCGAAGCCCATCGACCTGTCCCTGCCGTTGCATGACGGTGAAGGGCAGTTGCGTGCCTGGTGGGTGGACCCCGTGACCATGGAACCGGTGCGGCACGGCGACACCATCTACGCGGTGAAGGAAGGGGCACCGGTGAACTTCCGCACCATCCGCTTCAACCCGCACGGGCACGGCACCCACACGGAGAGCGTGGGACACATCAGTCCGGAGATCCACCCCGTGGGCGAGCTGCTGAAGCGCTACTTCTTCACGGCGCAGGTGGTGAGCCTCCTGCCCGAGACGCGCCGCGCGCCCGATGCCAAGGAGGACCATGTGATCACCTTGGAACAGCTGCGCAACGTGCTGGACGAACGGCCACCCGAGGCCCTGGTCATCCGCACCCTGCCCAACGATGAGGGCCGTGGCACGAAGGACTGGAGCGGCAGCAATCCCTGTTACCTACAGAGCACGGCCTGCGCGTGGCTGCGCAGCATCGGGGTCAAACACCTGTTGCTGGACCTCCCGAGCGTGGACCGTGAAGAGGATGGTGGTGTGCTGGCCGCGCACCATGCCTTCTGGGATTTCCCCCATACCCTGGACCTGGAGCGCACCATCACGGAGATGCTCTTCGTGCCGTCCACCGTGCGTGACGGAGAGTTCCTGCTGGAACTGCAACTGCCCCACTTCATGAACGATGCCGCCCCGAGCCGTCCGGTGCTCTACGCCTTGTTGCCATGACGCTCGATGCCTTCCGCTCGCATTGCCTGAAGAAGCAGGGGTTCAGCGAGGACTTCCCCTTCGGACCGGAAACACTGGTCTTCCGGGTGGCGGGCAAGATCTTCGCCTTGATGGACGCGGACACCTTCGTGAGCGTGAACCTGAAATGCGACCCTGAGCGTGCCGTGGAACTGCGCGAGCGCTACCCGGGCATCACACCGGGTTACCACATGAACAAGCAGCACTGGAACACGGTGCTCGCCGATGGCAGTGTACCGGACCGCTTGGTTCTGGAACTGGCGGACCATAGCTACGACCTGGTGCGCGCCTCCTTGCCGAAGAAGCTGCGCGACGGGCTCCGATGAGCCTGCCCGATGCTGCGAAGTAGCTTTGCGCCACTGCACGCACCATGAGCGAGACCACCCGTCGCATCCACACCACCGTTCTGGGGTATTTCCTCCGCGGCCTTCTCCTGTTGGTGCCCATCACCCTCATGGTCTGGGCCATCTGGCAGAGCCTGGCCTACCTGGACAGCATCATCAAGACGGACATCCCCGGTCTGGGACTGTTGATCCTGCTGGGCATCATCGTGCTCACCGGCTGGCTGGGCAGCACTTTCCTGTACCAGCCGATCGCCAACCTGGGGGAGGACCTCCTGCAGCGCATCCCCTTCCTGAAGACGCTGTACGACGCGCTGAAGGACCTGGTGGAGGCGATCGTGGGCAACAAGCGGAAGTTCGATCGGCCGGTGCTGGTGCGGCTGGGCAGCGGCTACGACGTGGAGCGCTTGGGCTTCATCACGCAGGATGACCTCCAGCACCTGGGCGTGGGGCCTGAAAAGGTGGCCGTGTACCTGCCCCATGCCTTCAACTGGAGCGGCAACCTCTTCATCGTGCCCAAGGCGAACCTGACCATCCTCGATGCCCGAGCGGCCGACGTCATGAAATTCGTGGTCAGTGGCGGTGTGTCCCAGGTGGATGACGAAGGGGAATGACCCCGGGGATCCGGCACGTCCATTGTTAGACGCCAGCGCCATGAACATGTTCCGAAGCCTCCTTTCCATTGTTGTCCTGGGCATCACCGCGGTCTCCGCCGTGGGGCAGACCACTGTCGCGCCGGGCTCGTACCGTTTCAGCAGCGGCGTCCACCCCACCTTCAGCTTCGTCTTCGAAGGGACCGATGCCAAGTATGTGGATAGCTACTGGCGCGATGAGCTCAAGAAGATCAGCAAGGAGGTCAGCAACAAAAAGGAGGTGATCGGTGCAGGTGCCGTGATCCCGCAGATCAGTCCCGACACGGTGCGGGTGCTGGTGAAGGCCGAACAGCACAAGGGCGGTCCGCTGCTCACCGCCCACGTGGCCTTCCTGACCACGGCCGGCTTTGTAGCCCCGAGCAGTGATGACAAGGTGTTCAGCGCTGCGCAGGCCTTTGTGCAGATGCGCTCCACGGCACTGCGCCGTCAACTGGCCCAGCAGGAGCTGACCGAGGCCGAAAAGGGCCTGGCCCGACTTCGTACGGACCTGAGCAACCTGCAGCGCGAAAAGGAGCGTGCCGAGACCAGCATCGAAAAGAGCACGCAGAAGGCGGCGGAGGCCGTGACCGAGCAGGAGGACACCCGGAAGGCGCTGGATGAGCTGAGCCCACGCATCGATGCGAAGCGCAACGAGGTGGCCTCGACACCCAGCGATGAGGGCACCAAGGAGCTCAATGACCTGCTTAAGGAGCAGACGCGGACACTGGAGCGCAACCGCAAGGCCTTGGAGACCGAGCGCAGCATGAAGAAAAAGGCCGAGGACCTGGGCCTAGCGATCCAGAAGAACCTGGAGGAACAGGCCAGAAAGCAGGAGGCCATCGACCGGCAGGACGCCTTGGCGAACACCCTGCGCGAGAAACTGGCGGCCATCCAGTAAGGACCTGCGGTCGGTCGCCTAACTTGGCGCACCTTCCGCCATGCACGCCCGCCGCAACGCCCTGTTGCTCCTGCACCTTGTGGTGTTCATCTGGGGCTTCACGGGCATTCTGGGCAAGCTGATCCAGCAGAGCACCCTGCACCTGGTCTACACGCGTACCGTCATCGGCATGGTGGGACTGGCCCTGGCGGCGTGGTGGATGCGGAGCAACCTCTCGCCCCGCACGCCCGACCTGAAGCACTACCTGCTCACCGGCCTCATCATCACCGGCCACTGGATCACCTTCTACGGCGCCATCAAGCTCAGTACGGCCAGCATCGCCGCGGCCTGTCTCAGCACCAGCACCGTGTTCACCGCGCTGATGGAACCCTTCTGGTTCAAGCGGAAGATCCGGATCTATGAAGTGGTGCTGGGCGTGGTGGTGGTGGCGGCCCTGTTCCTGATCTTCGGCCTGGAGACCGAGTACCGGCTGGGCATCGCGGTGGCCACCCTCAGCGCCTTGCTCAGCGCCTGGTTCAACGTCATCAATGCCAAGCTCATCAGGCGCGACAATGCCATCCGCATCGGGTTCTATGAGATGGGTGCCGTGGTGCTCTCCATCGGCCTTTGGCTGGCGTGGAACAACGACCTGCCACCACCGCTATGGGAACTGCCCACCAGCGACATCATCTACCAGCTCCTGCTGGGCTTCGTGTGCACCTCCTTCGCCTTCGTGGCCGGCATCGCCGTGATGCGCCAGCTCTCGCCATTCACTGTGATGCTCACCGTGAACCTCGAACCCGTGTACACCATCATCATCGCGCTGATGATCTGGGGTGCGGAGGAGAAGATGACCACGGGCTCCTACCTCGGCATCGCCTTGATCCTGGCCTGCCTCTTCGTGAACGGCTGGCTGCAACGGCGCCGGACCAGCGATGAAGTGGCGGAGCCCGACCCCTTGACACAGGGTTGAAGCGCGATCTTTGTGCCCATGGACCGTACAAAAGGACTGTTGCTGCTGCTGGGCGTGTGCCTGCTGGTGTTCTTCATCACCCGCGAGGTCTATCGGCCCGATGCAACCTCGGAACAGGTCGATAGCACGGTGCTGCTCGAGCGGGTCCGGCCGGTGCTGAAGCTGGTGACGGTTGAGGGCGACTTTGCGGAGCTTTATACACACCGCGATGCTGTGAAGGTACTAGAGCAGGAACTCAATTTCGGACCGTTCCAGAAACAGGCCATACTTCGTATCAAGGCCCGGGTCAGTGTGGGGTATGATCTCGACGGAATGGAGTTCCAGGTGGACGAGGCATCACATACCATCCGTCTCACTGGCATGGCAGTGCCCGAAGTGCTGTCAATCGAACACGATATTGACTACTATGACCTTGACGCTGGTACGTTCAACTCTTTCACGGCCCAAGACCTTACCCGGATCGAACGGAATGCCAAGAATGCCATTCGAAAGAAAGTGCCAAACAGTGGTTTATTCAGGGCTGCTGCGGACGGGAAGCATGAGATGATCTCCATCGTGCGGCAACTTGTGGAGAGTTCAGGGTGGAAGTTCGAGGACGCATCCGGGCAGGAGCGACCTATCAAGGGCTGAACCAAGCTACCCGGGCGCTTGTTCCCCGGTATCTTCGCAACAGCATCGCGACCTGCCGATCCAATGTCCACCACAACCCTGTCCCCGTGGGCCTATTGCCCCAGTCTGACGCACTACGAACGCTGGAAGACCCGTGCCGTGCGCATCGGCGATATCGGCATCGGCGGTGACAACCCCATCCGGGTGCAGAGCATGACCACCACGGACACGATGGACACCGCAGGTACGGTGGCCCAGAGCATCCGCATGATCCAGGCGGGCTGTGAGCTGGTGCGCATCACCGCGCCGAGCAAGAAGGACGCGGAGAACCTCGCCGAGATCAAGAAACAGATCCGTGCTGCAGGCTTTAGCGCTCCCCTGGTGGCGGACATCCACTTCACACCGAACGCTGCCGAAGTAGCCGCCCGCATCGTGGAGAAGGTGCGCGTGAACCCGGGCAACTACGCCGACAAGAAGAAGTTCGATGTGCGCGAGTACACCGACGACCAGTACGAAGAGGAACTGGAGCGCATCCGTGAACGCTTCACACCCCTGGTGAAGATCTGCAAGGAGCACGGTACCGCGATGCGCATCGGCACCAACCACGGCAGCCTCAGCGACCGCATCCTGAACCGCTATGGTGACACGCCACAAGGCATGGTGGAGAGCGCCTTCGAGTTCCTGCGCATCTGCCGCGATGAGAACTACCACGAGATCGTGCTGAGCATGAAGGCCAGCAACGTGCAGGTGATGGTGCAAGCCTACCGCCTGCTCGTTCACCGCATGATGGCCGAGGGCTGGGACTATCCGTTGCACCTGGGTGTGACCGAGGCCGGCGATGGTGAGGATGGTCGCGTGAAGAGCGCGGCGGGCATCGGTGCCCTGCTGGAGGACGGCATCGGCGACACCGTGCGTGTAAGCCTCACGGAGGACCCTGAGTTCGAGATCCCCGTGGCCCGCGCGCTGGTGGACCGCTACAAGAACAGACGTGGTCATGCGCCGATCCCCGAAGTGGAGAAGGTTTCAGTGGACCCCTTCAGCCACACCCGCCGCCACACCCGCGAAGTGCTCAACATCGGCGCCCGCCATGTGCCGGTGGTGATGGCCGATCTGAGCACCAAGGAGAAGATCACCCCCGCCACCTTATTCGCTTGGGGCTACCGCTACAGCGTACCCTTGGACAAGTGGAACATCACCGACCAGGCCTGCGACTTCGCCTTCATCGGGAAGAACTCGATCGACTTCGAGATCCCCGGTACGCTGGGAATCGTGCAGGAGCACACGACCTGGCTGGCCAACATGGAGAAACCCCGGCACTACCCCTTCATCCAGAAGAAGGACTACCTCGCTGGTGTGGAGCAGCATCCGCAGCTCAACATCATCTACGCCACGTTGCACGATCTGGACGACAACTTCATTGCGAAGCTGAAGAGCGACCCTACGGCCGTATTGCTGATCGACACGCACAACCAACACGGCATGGCCGAGCAGCGTCGCCTGTTCTTCAGCCTGCTGGAACAGGGCTGCGAAACGCCGGTGATCGTCGGTCGTGCGTATGGCAACATTGACAAGGATGACCTGGTCCTGCACAGCAGCACCGACATGGGTCCCCTGTTCCTGGATGGTTTCGGCGATGGCATCTTCTTGGCCGATGAGGATGGTGGTCGCGAAGACCTCGTGTGCCGCACCGCCTTCGGCATCCTGCAGGCCACGCGTACCCGCACCAGCAAGACCGAGTACATCAGCTGCCCCAGCTGCGGCCGCACGCTCTTCGACCTGCAGGAGACCACGGCCAAGATCCGTTCACGGACCAGCCATCTGAAAGGTGTCAAGATCGGCATCATGGGCTGCATCGTGAACGGCCCCGGCGAGATGGCCGATGCCGACTTCGGTTACGTGGGCACCGGCCCCGGCGTGATCACCCTGTACCGCGAAAAGGAGGTGGTGAAGCGCAACGTTCCGAGCGAACATGCCGTGGATGAGCTGATCGCACTGATCAAGGAGCATGGTATGTGGGTGGAGGCGGAGGGTTAACTTCCGTCCATGATCCGCGCCAATATTCTGCTTGCCACGTTCGTTCTCCCCGCACTTCTCCAGGCCCAACGCACCCGCGCCTTGGAACAATTGGCCATGACCATGGCCGGTTCCTACACCAGCGCCGCGCAGGCCCAGGCCGATACCAGCTACTTCAACATCGAGCTGGAGATGGTGCGCATCTGGCCCAAGCGGCGGGATGGTGCCTGGTTCTATGTGGAGCAGGCGACCGCGGACAGCAAGGCGAAGCCCTACCGCCAGCGGGTGTACCATGTACAGGAGGTGAACGATAGCACCTTCACCAGCAGCATCCTCACCATCAAGGGTGGGGAAGCGTTCTACGGCGCTTATGGGGATGCGATGAAGCTCCAGTTGATCCGTCCGGATTCCTTGGAGATGCTGGAGGGATGCGACATCACGCTTCATCGCCGCGGCGCCACCTATGTGGGCAGCACCAAGGACCGCGACTGTCCCAGCAAGCGAGGAACGGCCGTATACACCACCAGCGAGGTGGTGCTGTCCAGTGATCAAATGGTGAGCTGGGACCGGGGTTGGGATGCGAAGGGTAAGCAGGCCTGGGGCGCGGAGAAGGGAGGGTATATCTTCCTCAAGCGCCGGCGCTGATCGCTCAGAACTCCCGGAAGCGGAGCACCAGCACGCCGTTCGAGGCGGCCTTCACGGCACCAGTGGCACAGCTGTGGAACTGTGCCGTGAAGGTGGCTTTCACAACAATGAAAGGTCCAAGCTTGTCCTGGCCTTCCTGTACTTCGGTGATCTGGAAGGCGCTGCCGGTCTGGCCACCACCACACTGGGTGGACCATGTCATGCCGGTCGCATCGGTCCATTCCAGCTCCACCCCCTGCATCCCGGTAGCGGCCGCACCATAGGCGTAGGTGTTCGGGACAAAGAAGCCGTAGAAGTCCTCATTGATCACCTGGGGACCGAGGTGGTTCAGCGTTCCCTTGAGGATGCGGAAGACCACGAGGTCGAGGTCGCCATCATACAGCGAGGCCATGTAGAGTCGTTGGGACAGCGCGGGCGGATCATTGGCGACCCCATCGGTCTCCGGGAAGGCGACCACATTGCCCTCTTCGGAAACGGTGACTTCCTGGCCATCCAGGAGCATGCGCACGCCTTGTGCGCCGTCAATGCTCAGGTCGAAGGTGACGGGCGGGGTGGGTTCATCTGCGGGGGCTGCCGCCTCGTCCTTCTTACAGCCTGCGAAGAGCAGGATTGCGCTGATCGCCAAGAGATGGAACTTCCTGAACATACACGGTCGCTTTGGGCCGTCAAGGTATGTCCAAAGCGAGCGCAGCGCCACGAAGGTCACTGGCTCACCAGCTCCGCCGTGCTCGTCGGACCGGGTGCCCCCGGCTCGTAGAAGTGAACGACCACGCCGAGCAGAACGGCAATAAAAAGGGCTTGGAGGAGGGTGCTGTACTTCGGTTCCATGGAATGGCGATTCTTGGGAACGGTTACGGGAGCACTTCCCAAGGGTTTCCTGGATCCGACGGATAGCCGCCCGAAACCACGAAGATTGCTTTTCCATCGACGAATGAGGAAACACACCCCACTCCTCCGGGACAGGCTCCCCGCACACATCGCTGCGCGCCTTGCGCACCGACCCAAGCAAGCCCCCGTACTTTACACCCATGACAAGCACCGTTCTCATCGCCGGACCTACGGGTCTCATCGGCAGTACCGCACTTCAGCAGGTATTGGCGGATGCGCGCTTCTCACGGGTGATCGCCCTCACGCGGCGCAGCCTGGGTATCACGCACCCCAAGCTCAGTGAGTGGAGCGCTCCGGGTGGCGACCTGCTCTCCGCCCTGCGCCCGGAGCGGGTGGACGCCGTGCTCTGCTGCCTGGGGACCACCATCGGCAAAGAGGGCGGTGACCAGCAGAAGTTCATCCACGTGGACAAGGACCTGGTGGTGGGCATCGGCCGGTGGGCCAAGGCGCAGGCTGTACCCGTGTTCAGCGTGGTCAGTGCCATCGGTGCGGATGCCGCCTCGCGGGTGTTCTATAACCGGGTGAAGGGGGAGATGGAACAGGAGCTGAAGGCCATGGTCATCCCTACCCTGCACATCTTCCACCCGTCCATCCTCACAGGACCCCGGCAGGAGAAGCGCATGGGTGAACGCATCGGTATCGCCGTGGCCACCGTGCTGGCCCCCTTGCTGCCCGCGAAGTACAAGCCCATGCCGCACGATGTGCTGGCCGCCGCCCTGCTGCGCTCCTGCTTTGTGGCCCAGGGCGGCACGCACAGCTACGCCATGATCCGCGAGCTGGCGGGACGTTAGAACGTTCGGGAGCTCAGAAGTTCACCAGGCGACCGGTCATCGCCAGTTCGGCCTCATCCAGCTTGGCATCGAGCGAATCGCGGAGGCGCTCGAAGGCGGGACGTGAAGCGGCTGCCAGGGGTTCGGCACTGGGGAATTCCTCCTTGCGGTGATCCACCTGCACCCCGTTCTTCCAGAACCGGAAACAGACGTGGGGGCCGGTGGCCAGGCCTGTGCTGCCCACCTCGCCGATCACATCGCCCTGCACCACACGCTGCCCCTGCCGCACCAGGATCTTCCGCATGTGCAGGTACTGCGTGCTGTAGGTGCCGTTGTGGCGGATCTTCACGAAGTTGCCGTTGCCGCCGGTGCGCCCGGCCTTCTCCACCACCCCATCGCCCACTGCGAGGATGGGTGTTCCGTAGGGTGCGGCGTAGTCGGTGCCCAGGTGGGCCTTCATCACCTTCTGCACCGGGTGCAGGCGCCGTCCGCTGAAGCCCGAGCTGATGCGGCTGAACTTCAACGGCGCCTTGAGGAAGGCCTTGCGCTGGCTGTTGCCCTCGGCATCGAAGAACTGCTCCCCTGCATCCTGTGCGAAGCGGAAGGCCTCCTTCACCTTGCCGGCGCTGGTGTAGCGCGCTGCCAGGATCCGGGGTTGGCCGTAGCGCTGTCCGTCCACCGTGCGCTCCTCATACACCACGGCGAAGGTGTCGTTCTTCTGGATGCGGTAGAAGTCCACGGTCCAGGCGAAGACATCGGCCAATTGCATGGCCAGCGCGGGATCGGCACCGGCCCGTTCCATGTCGTTGTACAGCGCACCGGTCACCGAACAGGCGATCTTGTGGTGGCTGGTCTGCATCGGTCGGTGGCCCACGCGGACGTTCAGGCTGTCCACGAGATCGAAGACGAGGTATTCCACCGCATCGGCCTCGTAGATGAAATAGGCCGGTGTACGCGAACTGTCATCGGCGAAGATGAAGGCGTAGGGGTGGCCGCTGCGCATCTTGCGCACATCGAAGAAAGGTTCGGCGGCATCGACCAATGCATGCACGGTGTTCATGGGCACACCATGTGCCCCCAGCAGATCACCGAAGGTGGCACCGCTGCGCACGGTCCCGTTCTCCAGCACGTAGCCCGACATCGGTATCCCATAGGCGTCCGGGGGTAGCAGCAGGCTGTCCGCCACCACTTCCGGGTCCTCCTCCACATACTCCACATGCGGTCGCACATCCACGCCGATCAGCACGTAACCAAGGGCCACGACCGGCACCAGCACAGCTCCCCACTTCAACCAACGCTTCATGGAGGGGCAAGAAAGCGAAACACCGCGAACGAACGTCCGGGGTGTCGCGATGTGTTTCCACGGATGGTCCGTGGATAAAAGATC
The DNA here is from genome assembly GCA_945872795.1 of Chryseobacterium gleum. Classification (GTDB taxonomy): domain Bacteria; phylum Bacteroidota; class Bacteroidia; order Flavobacteriales_F; family PHOS-HE28; genus PHOS-HE28. Next base: position 30,541 of record CAMCAZ010000007.1, on the reverse strand, counting down.
CTACTGCCGGGCGATGGGGTGCGCCAGACCCTGGTAAGCGCTCAGTTCCATCTTGATGGAACCCACCAGTACCTTGGCCTGCGCCAGCACCGGGATGCGGTTCCCGTCATCGGTGATCCACACGTTCAGGTCATCGTTACCCTTGAAGATGCGCCCCTCCTGCACCACGGGCTGGAACTTCATGCAGCGGTATTTCCCGTTCCGCAGTTTGATGGTCTCCTTACCCATGTAGCGCATGCGCAGGGGCCAGAGCTCATCGTCCAGGAAGGTCTCGATGACGAACACATCACCCTCCTTGGCCTTGCTGAAGTCCATCGTCCGGGCATAGTAGAAGGCGCTGAGCATGTCCTGCACACCGGCGGGTACGGCATGCGTCTCCTTCTTCTGGGTGGTCACCACGCGCTTGGTCTGGTGGTACACATAGTCCTGTGTGAACTCATACCCGCCTTCGCTCACGCTGCGCTTGAAGACCCAGGGGAATACGCCCTGCGCATCGAAGTACGACTCGTAGCGGTCATCCACTTTGTAGAAGGTATTGAAGGCACCCAGGCTTCGGCCCGTGCCCACGGCATGCAGGGCTTTGCGGCCGTTGATGTCGCGGGGGCTCTCCTTCAGTTCCACCACCGCTTCACCGGCATTGAGCCAGCCGTAGTGGACCACATAGGTCAGCTTTTCCCCAGGGCGGAAAGCGTTGTGGTCCAGATCCCGCAGGGGATAGGTCTGTTTGGTGCCACCGGTGGACACCGGTTCCGTGGGGATGTCGCTCTGCGCGAAGCCCAAGGTGATCAGGCTGAGACCGGCCAGCAGGAAGGTCGTTGTGTGTGCCATGGCCTTGGAAGTACAAAAGGAGTGCCAATGAGATGTTGGCTGCTGGCCATTGGCTGGCCGGTGCGTTCCGCTACGCAAGCGCCCGCCAAGAAGCAGGGCGCTATCCTTTTGGCCGAGCGATAAGGGGCCCACAGCCAATGGCTAACAGCCAGCAGCGCATTCCTCAAACCACGATGTTCACGATCCGCTTGGGCACCACGATCACTTTCTTGGGGGCCTTGCCCTCCAGTCGGGCCTGCACTTCGGGGTTGGCGAGCACGGCGGCCTCCACGCTCTTAGCGTCCAGTTCCATGGGGAATTCCAGCTGCAGGCGGGTCTTTCCGTTGAAACTGATGGGGTAACTGAAGCTGTCCTCCACCAGGTGTTCGGCCTGCCATTTTGGCCACGGGGCAAGGGTCACGCTGGTAGGATGGCCCAGCAGGCTCCACAATTCCTCGGCGATGTGCGGTGCGAAGGGCGCCAGGGCGATGGTGAGCGGCTCCAGCACGTCACGCTTGTGGCATTTCAAGGTCCCCAGTTCGTTCACCGCGATCATGAACTGCGCCACGCTGGTGTTGAAGCTCATCTTCTCGATGTCCTCGGTCACCTTCTTCAGGGTGGCATGGAGGGTTTTGAGTTCGGGCTTGGTGGGTGTGTCATCCACCACAAGGAATCCGTCATTGTCGACCCGGAGGGTCGACGGTGCCGGAGGTACGGCGGCATCTGAGGATGGGGCGGTGTGGAACAGGTTCCAGAATTTGCGCAGGAAGCGGAAGGTGCCCTCGATGCCGTTGGTGTCCCAGGGCTTGCTCTGCTCCAAGGGGCCCAGGAACATCTCATAGAGGCGCAGGGTGTCTGCCCCGTACTTGGCGATGATGTCATCGGGGTTCACCACATTGAACTTCGACTTGGACATCTTCTCTACCACACTCTCCACGCGGAAGATTATTTCCCCTTCCGACGCGAGTTCATCACCGTTGTGATATGGCCTTGCCACACCATCCTTGAAGAACCCGTTCCTGCACAGATAGACGCCATTACGAATGTCCTCTCGCGTTTCAACCGCGATCATGCCTGCCACATCTACCACACCGTTGTTGACGAAGCGAACATCAAGCGGAAGATGAGAGACACTGTGTTCATCAGTGACTGAAAACTCAGAGAAGTCAATCAGATCGACCAAGTCTGCACTTATCAAGAAACGACCGAAACCCTGCGTCGGTGAGGGCATTTCTATTCGTTTGCCGTCAACCAGGGGGATTCGATTACCGTCGGTGTCATCCCAATTCGTCTTGAACTGGCTACGTGAAGCCAACGCCGAAACCCCCTGGATCATCCCTTGGTTCACCAGCTTCTTTGCGGGCTCATCGAAGGGGATCCAGCCACGGTCGTTCAGGAACTTGGTCCAGAAGCGGAAGTAGAGCAGATGGCCGGTGGCATGCTCACTGCCGCCCATATAAAGGTCCACCTGCTGCCAGTAACTGATGGCCTCGGGTGATGCGAAACGGCCCTCGTTCTTCGGGTCCATGTAGCGCAGGAAGTACCAGCTGCTGCCGGCCCAACCGGGCATGGTGGTGGTCTCCAGGGGGTGGTCCTCGACTCCGCTCGGACCTTCAACCCTGTAGCTCCAGTTCGCGGCGCGGGCCAACGGTGGTTCACCGTCGGCGGTGGGCAGGAACTTGTCCACTTCGGGCAGCACCAGGGGCAGGGCGCTCTCCGGAAGGGCGTGGGGCACACCGTCCTTGTAGTAGATGGGGATGGGCTCGCCCCAGTAGCGCTGGCGGCCGAATGCGGCATCGCGCAGGCGGTAGTTGATCTTGCCCTGCCCCGCACCGATCTTCTCCAGCTCCTGGATGGCACGGGTGATGGCCTGCGGCACCTTGAGGCCCTTGAGGAAACCCTCGCTGCAGATCGTCGCATCCTTGCGCTCGTCGGCCTCCTTCCCGATATCCGCGCCCTCGGTCACGGCGATGATGGGCAGGCCGAAGTGTTTCGCGAAACGCCAGTCGCGCTGGTCGCCGCCGGGCACGGCCATCACGGCGCCGGTACCGTAGCCGCCCAGCACGTAATCGCCCACCCACACGGGCACCTCGGCGCCGGTGAAGGGGTGTTCCGCGTAGCTGCCGGTGAACACGCCGCTCACGTTCTGCACATCGGCCTGTCGGTCGCGTTCGCTGCGGTTCCTGGCCTTGGTGACGTAGGCCTCCACCTCGGCACGGCGGTCATCGGTGGTGAACTTGTCCACGAGCACATGCTCCGGGGCCAGGGTGAGGAAGCTCACGCCGAAGAGGGTGTCCGGGCGGGTAGTGAACACCTCCACGAAGTCCTCGCCCACGGCGAAGCGCACGGTCGCCCCTTCGCTCCTCCCGATCCAGTTTCGCTGGGCCTCCTTGATGCTCTCGCTCCAATCGAGCCCCTCCAGGCCGTCGAGCAGGCGCTGGGCATAGGCGGTGATGCGCAGGCTCCACTGCTTCATGCGCTTGCGTTCCACGGGGTGTCCGCCGCGCTCGCTGACGCCGTCCTTCACCTCGTCATTGGCCAGCACGGTGCCCAGGGCGGGGCACCAGTTCACCCAGGCCTCGCTGAGGTAGGCCAGGCGGAAATACTGCAGCACCATCTGCTTGGTGCGCTCATCAAAGGCCTTCCATTCCTCGGCGCTGAACTCGCCCACGAACTCCTCCACGTCACCGGTGAGGATGGTGGCATCCTGTCCGCGCGAGCCTTTGCTCTCGAAACAGGCCACCAGTTCGCTGATGGGCCGGGCCTTGTTGGTGCGCGGATCGTACCAGCTGTCGAAGAGCTGCAGGAAGATCCACTGGGTCCACTTGTAGTAGGCGGGATCGCTGGTGCGCACCTCTCGGCTCCAATCGAAGCTGAAGCCGATGCGGTCCAGCTGCTCGCGGTAGCGGGCCAGGTTGATCTCGGTGGTCTTGGCGGGATGCTGGCCGGTCTGGATGGCGTACTGTTCGGCGGGCAGGCCGAAGCTGTCGTAGCCCATGGGGTGCAGCACGTTGAAGCCGCTGTGCCGCTTGTAGCGCGCCACGATGTCACTGGCGATGTAGCCCAGGGGATGCCCCACGTGCAGGCCGGCACCGCTGGGGTAGGGGAACATGTCGAGCACGTAGTACTTGGGCTTGGACGTGTCGTTGGAGACGCGGTAAGTGCCGTCCGCCCTCCATTTGCCCTGCCACTTGTCCTCGATGCGTTTGTGCTCGTACTGCATGGTGTTCGTCTACGGTCGGCAAATGTAGAGGGCGAGCCATGGCTCGCCCCTACATTTGCCTGCCATGGGAGTGGACCGCCATTACAAAGGACGAACGCGCACGGCCAGCGTCAGCACGGTGATCGGTATCGCGCTGGTGCTCTTCATGCTGGGTGTGCTGGGCTTTCTGGTGCTGAACGCCCAGGCCTTGGAGCGCTACTTCCGCGAGAACGTGCGGGTGGAGCTTTTCCTGAAGCGCGACCTGAAGGAGGTGGACCTGATGCAGTTCCGCAAGGAGCTGGACAACGAGACCTTCACCAAGGAGACGCGCTATGTGACGGCGGACGAGGCCGCGGAGCTGCTGAAGAAGGACCTCGGCGAGGACTTCCTGGGCGTGCTGGGCAGCAACCCGCTGCTGCCTTCGGTGGAACTGAACCTCGACGCGCGCTACGCACAGCCCGACAGCCTGAAGTGGATCGTGGACCACCTGAAGCAGGACCGGCGGGTGGAGGAGGTGGCTTACAACGCCGCCGTGGTGGAGAACATCGATGCGAACATGGGCAAGCTCACGCTCATTGTGCTGGGCTTCACCGCGCTGCTGCTGATCATCGCCATCGCGTTGATCAACAACACCATCCGCCTGGCCATTTACAGCAAACGCTTCCTGATCCGCACCATGCACCTGGTGGGCGCCACGCAGTGGTTCATCAAGCGGCCCTTCCTGGGGCAGAGCCTGTGGCAGGGCATCCTCGGCGCGGTGCTCGCCATCGGTCTGTTGGTGGGACTGCTGCAACTGGCACAACGTTACATGCCCGACCTGCTGGCCTTCACGGACGTCACCACGCTGGCCATCCTCTTCGCCGGGGTGCTGGTGCTGGGCCTGTTGATATCCCTGGCCTCCACCTGGTTCGCCGTGGGCCGCTACCTTCGCATGAACTCAGAGGACCTACACTGGAGCTGATGGCCAAGCAGAACCACTTCAACGACATGCCGTTCACCGGCACCAATTACAAGCTCCTGCTCATCGGGCTGGGCGTGGTGGTACTGGGTTTCCTGCTGATGGCGGGCGGCGGCAACGGCGACCCCAACGCCTTCGATGAGAGCGCCATCTTCAGTCCGCTCCGCATCACCGTGGCCCCCATCGTGGCGCTGATCGGCTACCTCTTCGTGGTCTATGCCATCCTGAAGAAGGACAAAGGCAACGGGGCGGGGCAATGACGCTGGTCCAGGCGATCATCCTCGCCATCATCGAGGGCATCACGGAGTACCTGCCCGTCTCCAGCACGGGCCACATGATCATCGGGTCCACCATCATGGGGATCCAGCAGGACGAGTTCGTGAAGCTCTTCACGGTGGCCATCCAGTTCGGCGCCATCCTCTCGGTCATCGCCCTGTACTGGAAACGCTTCTTCCAGCGCTTCGACTTCTACACCACGCTCTTCGTGGCCTTCCTGCCGGCGGTGGCGGCGGGCCTGCTCTTCAAGGACACCGTGGACATGCTGCTGGAGAACGTGCTGGTGGTGGGCGTGATGCTCTTCCTCGGCGGCATCGTGTTCCTGTTCATCGACCGCTGGGCCCCGGGTGGAACGGGGACCGGTCCGCAGCCCATCTCCTTCCGCCAGGCCTTCACCATCGGCCTGTGGCAGTGCCTGGCCATGGTGCCCGGTGTTTCGCGTTCGGCGGCCACCATCATCGGCGGCATGACGCAGGGCCTCACCCGCCAGCATGCCGCGGAGTTCAGCTTCTTCCTGGCCGTGCCCACCATGTTCGGCGCCACGGTGAAGAGCATCTACGACTACGTGAAGGATGGGGGCGCGTTCACCAGCGAGCACCTGCAGCTCTTCGCCGTGGGAAATGTCGTCGCCTTCGTGGTGGCCATCATCGCCATCCGCACCTTCATCGCCTTCCTCAGCAAACACGGCTTCCGGGCCTTCGGCTGGTACCGCATCGTGGTGGGCGGGATCATCATCCTGCTCTACCTGCTGGATGTGCCCATGCAGATGATGTAGACGCCGTGGAACCCTCCTACAGCACGTCGCACCACGAATTCCGGCCCGATGAAGGGGGCCTGATCCTGGTGGACAAGCCCCTGGCCTGGACCAGTTTCGATGCGGTGAAGAAGATACGGGGGGCCATGCGCAGCATCGTGCGGCGCCGCAACTTCAAAGTGGGCCATGCGGGCACCCTGGACCCCCTGGCAAGCGGACTGCTGATCATGGCCTACGGCCCCTTCACCAAGCAGCTGCCCATGATCACCGGCCTGGAGAAGACCTACACAGGCACCATCACGCTGGGCTCCATCACCCCCAGTTACGACCTGGAGACCACGCCGGTGCCCGTCGGGCCATGGGAGCATCTGAACGAAGCCGCCATCCGCGCAGCCTTCGGGCAGTTCCATGGCGAGGTAATGCAGCGCCCGCCGATCTACTCCGCCAAACGCTTCGAGGGCGAACGCGCCTACTGGCTGGCCCGCGATGAGGACCGTGCGCACCTGGTGGACATGCCGCCCTTGCGGGTGCTCATCTCCAGGCTGGAAGTGACAGCGGTGCGCGGTGCCGACATCGACTTCGAGGTGGATGTGAGCAAGGGCACCTACATCCGTTCCCTGGCCAACGACATCGGCGAGCTGCTCGGCTGCGGGGCGCACCTCAGTGCCTTGCGGCGCACGGCGATCGGTCCCTACCACGTGAAGGACGCGGACAGCCCCTTGGCCTGGGCGCAGCTCATCGCGCCACTTCCCGACCGAGCGCTGGAATAGACTGACGAACGGCTGTTTTCCGTCGACGCAAAAAGCCGCCTTACCCGTCGTTGACGCGGCGTTGACCTTCGCTTCATGATCATACTATCTTCGGCGCCCATTTATACGGACGGAGCCCGTAAGCCCCCTTGCTTTCCATGAAACTGACCTCGTTCAAATTCGACCTCCCGAAGGAGCTCATCGCCCTCTATCCCACCAAGGACCGCGATGGCAGCAAACTGATGGTGCTGCACAAGAAGACGGGCAAGATCGAACACAAAAAGTTCAAGAACGTCCTGGATTATTTCGACGACGGGGACACCTTCATCCTGAACAACACCCGTGTGTTCCCTGCGCGCATGTGGGGCAACAAGGAAAAGACAGGCGCCAAGATCGAGGTGTTCATGCTGCGCGAGCTCAACCGCGACAGCCTGCTGTGGGACGTCATCGTGGACCCCGCCCGCAAGATCCGGATCGGCAACAAGCTCTACTTCGGCAAGGACGACGAGCTGGTGGCCGAGGTGATCGACAACACCACCAGCCGTGGGCGCACCCTGCGTTTCCTGTTCGACGGCACCTACGAAGAGTTCAAGGCCGCCATCACCGAGATGGGTGAGACGCCACTGCCGCGCTACATCAAGCGCGAGACAGAGCCCAGCGACGCCGAGCGCTACCAGACCATCTATGCCAAGGAGGAAGGCGCAGTGGCCGCCCCCACCGCCGGCCTGCACTTCAGCCGCGAACTGATGAAGCGCATGGAGCTCAAGGGCATCCACTTCTCCGAAGTGACCCTGCACATTGGCCTGGGCAGCTTCCGCCCCGTGGAGGTGGAGGACCTGACGAAACACAAGATGGACAGCGAGCAGGTGATCATCACCAAGGAGGCCTGCGACATCGTGAACACCGCCAAGGACGCCAAGAAGCGCGTGTGCTGCGTGGGCACCACCACCATGCGGGCCATCGAAAGCAGCGTGAGCACGGAGAACCACATGAAGCCGTACAACGGGTGGACGAACAAGTTCATGTTCCCGCCCTACGACTTCAGCATCGCCGACAGCATGATCACCAACTTCCACATGCCGGAGAGCACCCTGCTGATGCAGGTGGCCGCCTTCGGCGGCTACGACCATGTGTGGGAGGCCTACAAGGTGGCCATCAAGGAGAAGTACCGCTTCTTCAGCTACGGGGATGCGATGCTGATCATCTGAGCATCGTTGGCGACAACACGTGTAGCGTCGACCCAGTGGGTCGACCAATGTGTTGTATGACGTGGTCATCTGCAAGACCGACCTTTATCCCATGCAACGCAGCACCATCATTGTGGCCGGCGGTTCCGGCAAGCGCATGGGAGCCGCTGTGCCCAAGCAGTTCCTGCTGCTCAAGGGTCGGCCGCTACTGTGCTGGACCATCGAGGCCTTCCAGCGCTTCGATCCGGCGATGCCCATCGTGCTGGTGCTTCCTGGGGACCAGATCCCCGTCTGGGGCGCGCTCTGCATCAACTTCCATTTCGATGTTCCGCATCAGGTGGTGGCAGGCGGTGAGGAACGTTTCCACAGTGTCCGGAATGGCCTGGCCTGTGTGACGCATGATGGGCTGGTGGCCGTTCACGACGGTGTGCGTCCACTGCTCAGCGCCGACCTGATCACACGCTGTTTCACGGCCGCCGAGGCGCATGGCGCGGCCATCCCCGTGGTGCCGATCAGCTCATCGGTGCGTGAACTCACGGACGAAGGAAGCCAGCCCCTGGACCGCTCCCGCCTGCGTGCCGTGCAGACCCCGCAATGCTTCCGTGTACCCCTTTTGCGACGCGCTTTCGAGCTGCCCTACGACCCAGCCTTCACCGACGAGGCCACGCTGGTGGAACGCCTGGGCGTGGCCGTTCACCTGGTGGAGGGAGAGGAGCAGAACATCAAGGTGACCACGCCGTTTGACTTGAAGGTGGCGGAGGCGGTGTTGGGGTGAGCACTTCACACAGGTCGTAGCTTTGCGGTCTAAGCGACGATCAGCCATGAAGGGAGTAAGCATCTTGTTCGACGAGCGCAAGAAGAAACGTATCGTTCAGATCGACCTCGAGGCGATCCGCAAGGATCCTGAAGGCTTGGAGGACCTGGTGGATGTCCTTGTCGCCGAAAGTCGCAGGAACGAGCCCACCATAACCTTGGACGCCTATCTCAGATCCGCCAAGCGCACCAAGAAAAAGTGAGCTATACGGTTGAATTGACGAGAACGGCGGCACGAGAACTCCGCAGGGTTCCAGAGCCCTACCACGCCTCCATCGTACGCGTAATACGTGGGCTTAAAGAAGAGCCCAGGCCCACGGGATGCAAGAAACTAAGTGGGTACCAAGGCCTGTTCCGGATCAGGGTCGGTGTTTACCGGATCGTTTACGAAGTAAGTGACCGGGTGAAACTGGTCGTTGTAGAACGGGTAGTTGACAGAAAAGACGCCTATAAATGAGCGCATCCCTACCCGATATCCGCGACCTCTCCCTGGACGAGGTCAAAGCCCTTGTTACGGAACTCGGCGAGAAGCCCTACCGCGCCAAACAGCTGTGGGAATGGCTGTGGAAGAAGAAGGCCCGGAGCTGGGAGGACATGAGCGACCTGCCGAAGGCCTTCCGTACCGCATTGGCGGAGCGATCGGTGCTGCAGCCCCTGGTCCTGGCCGAGGAACAGCGCAGCGAGGACGGCACGGTGAAGTGCGCCTTCCGCACCTTCGACGGCCACGTCGTGGAGGGCGTGCTGATCCCCACGCCCACGCGGCTCACCGCATGCATCAGCAGCCAGATCGGGTGCAGCCTCTCGTGCAGCTTCTGCGCCACGGGTAAGCTCAAGCGCATCCGCAACCTCAGCGCCGGCGAGATCGTGGACCAGGTGGTGCTCATCGATGCCATCGCGCAGCACTACTACAAACAAAGCCTCAGCAACATCGTGTACATGGGTATGGGCGAACCCCTGCTGAACTACGCGAACACCATGCGCAGTGCCGAGCGGATCACAGCACATGATGGCCTGGCGATGGCCGCCCGTCGCCTCACGGTGAGCACGGCCGGCATCGCCAAGATGATCCGCAAGCTGGCCGACGATGGTGCCAAGTTCAACCTGGCCCTGAGCCTGCATGCGGCCAACGACGCCAAGCGCGACCGCATCATGCCCATCAACGAGCAGAACACGCTGACCGAACTGAAGGACGCACTGCGGTATTACACCCGCACCACCAAACGCCCGGTCACCTTCGAGTACATCCTGCTCCGTGGCTTCAACGATTCATTGGCCGATGCGCAGGAACTGGTGCGCTATGCCAGCGACGTGCATGCCAAGGTGAACCTCATCGAATACAACCCCATCGACGGTGGCGAGTTCGGCCGCACCGAGGGCGATGATGCCGTGGCCTTCATGCACTACCTGGAGAACAAAGGCATCGTGGCGCGCATCCGCCGCAGCCGTGGCCGCGACATCGACGCCGCCTGCGGCCAGCTGGCCAACAAGAACGAGCCGGCCCTGAAGGAAGGTGAGCGGGTGATGAAAGCCTGAGGCGTCGACACCAAGGTACCTGTAGCGTTGCTCGAGGCCCCGGGCCCAAGGGGTCGACCGAACATCCTTGAACGAACAGGGCTGTTCAGAACCCTAGGCCCACCTTCACCCCCAGGAACACGGCCGGCACGGCATCATTCTGTTGCTCAGTGTCGTAGGTGGTAAGCCGCGTGGCGGGGTCGGTGGTCTCCGTCACCACCTGCATATCGCGCATGCGGTAGGCGAACCCGCCGTACAGGTCGAAGAGCCAGTTGCTGTTGGCGCTCAGCATCTGGTAACCCAGCAACAGGCGGATATCGTTGTACACCCGTTCGTCCAGGTACTTCTCCTCGCCGTAGGTGCCGTCCGCATCCTGCACCAGGATGTTCTTTCCGTAGACCAGATGCGACAGCCCGGGCTGGAGGTAGAGACCTTGAGGCTCCAGGTCATCGAGGAAATAGTAACGCACCGCGATGTGGTAGCTCAGGTTGGGGATGATCTCCGTGCCGGCCCCGTAATCGTCCGCATCATCGCTGTTGAGGGAGAGGCCCAGGTAATCGCGGAGGGTCACCCCCACGCCCAATTCCAGGCTCACGTTCGGCGAGATGGCGCGTTCGTAGTAAAGGGGGATCTCGCCGCGGAAGAACAGCAGCGGATTGATCTTGAACACGTTCTTCACGCAGTTCACCGTGTCGAACTGTGCCGCCAGCCGTTCCTTGTAGAGCAGCACGCGCGCCTTGCTGTTCTGGGCCATGGTTGTTCCATGGAAGGCTCCGGCCAGGACCAGAACAAGGATGAGGGGGGCCGTACGGGTGGGGCGCATGCAGAGCGAAGGTAGGCGGCGTGGGCCTCACCGCCTAAAGGACGACCGAAGAGCGGCAGGGTTGCGTGCGGGGCACGCTTGGGATGCCGAACTTCGCCCCCGATGCTGTCCATAGACGAGATCCAGCGGCCGATCGCCGCGGAGATGCTGGCCTTCGAGCCCCACTTCCGCGAAGCCATGCGCAGCAAAGCCGCCCTGCTGGACCGCATCATGCACTACATCGTGAAGCGCAAGGGCAAGCAGATGCGGCCCATGTTCACCCTGCTCAGTGCGCGCCTCTTCGGGCCCGTCACCGAAAGCGCCTTCACCGCAGCCAGCCTCATCGAACTGCTGCACACGGCCACCCTGGTGCATGACGACGTGGTGGACGGAAGCTCCCTGCGCCGGGGCTTCTTCAGCATCAACGCGCTCTGGAAGAACAAGATCGCCGTGCTCGTGGGCGACTACCTGCTGAGCCGCGGCCTGCTGCTGGCCGTGGACAAGGGCGAGTTCGAGCTGCTGCGCATCATGAGCCACGCCGTGCGCGAGATGAGCGAGGGCGAACTGCTGCAGCTGGAGAAGAGCCGCAGCCTCAATTTCGACGAGGAGGTCTACTTCACCATCATCCGCCAGAAGACCGCCAGCCTCATCGCCGCCTGCTGCGCCAGCGGTGCCAGTGCCGCAGGGCGCCCCACCGAGGAGGTGGACCGCATGCGCCGCTTCGGTGAGCTTACGGGCATCGCCTTCCAGATCAAGGACGACCTCTTCGACTACGGCAACGGCCTGGAGATCGGCAAGCCCAGCGGGCTGGACATCAAGGAGAAAAAGCTCACCCTGCCACTGATCCACGCCCTGCAGCGCGTGAGCGCCGCCGACCGCCGCTGGATGGTGAACGCCGTGAAGAACCGGAACGAGGACGACAAGGCCGTGGCCAAGGTCATCGACATGGTGCGGCAGGCCGGCGGCATCACCCACGCCCACCAGCGCATGCTGGCCTACCGGGACGAAGCCCTCGCCGTGCTGCACACCTTCCCCAGGAACGAGGCCCGCGACGGTCTGGAAGGTCTCGTCCAGCTCACCGTGGAACGTACCAAATAGCCCCTACCCATGGCGCGCACCCTTTCCCTTCCCTTGCTGATCGGACCCCTGGCCCTGATCTTGGCCACCGGCTGCACCCCCGCGGCCAAGCCCGGTGCCGCACCGACGACCACTGCGGCCGACAGCAGCAGCCCCCCGGCCATGATCACAGCCCCCGCAGCGAACGGCCAGCAGCTCATCCCCCTGGACGATGGCGGACGCATGGAGGGCATGATGAAGAACGGCACCCGCGTGGGACCCTGGGCCTCCTACTTCAAGGACAACACCCTGCGCAGCCGCATCACCTACGTGGACGGTGTGGAGGAAGGCCCCACCGAGGTGAACCACCCCAACGGCATGCCCTACTACGTCGGCAGCTACCTGCACGGGAAGAACTTCGGCGAGTGGGTGTTCTACAACGAGCGCGGCGACGAACTGAAGCGCGTGACCTACGACAGCACAGGGGTGATCATCCGGCGCTAAGGCCTGTGTTGATCGATCGTGGGATCGGTGTGGATAACCTCCCAGCCGCCTGACCATCAGGACCTCCGCCACGCCCTTCGTGAATAAGCATCAACAACGGCGGCCATGGGCTTGCGCCGGGGTAAATTCACGGCCCCGTTCGCCACACCCATGATCCAAGCCCACGCCATCCAACAGGTCAAGGACGCCGCCCGCGTGGAGGAGGTGGTGGGCGAGTTCGTGGCGCTCAAGCGCAAGGGCCCGCGTTACCTGGGCCTCTGTCCCTTCCACAACGAGAAGACGCCCAGCTTCAACGTCAGCCCCAACCTCGGCATCTATAAGTGCTTCGGTTGCGGCGAGAGCGGCGACTCCATCGGCTTCCTGCAGAAGCACGAGCACCTCAGCTATGTGGAGTCCATCCGCTGGCTGGCCAAACGCTACAACATCGACCTGCCCGAGGAGGAGCAGAGCGCCGAGCAGCAGCTGGAGCAGAGCGAGCGCGAAAGCCTCGCCGTGGTGCAGCAGTGGGCGCTGAACTGGAGCGTGGAGCAACTGTGGCACACCGACGAGGGCAAGCGCATCGGCCTCTCCTACTTCCACGAACGCGGCTTCAGCGACGCCACCATCAAGGCCTTCCAGCTGGGCTACGTGCCCGAGTTCGGCAACGCCTTCACCGCCGCGGCCACCGCCCACGGCTTCAACCCCGAGGTGCTGGAGAAGGCCGGCTGGATCAAGCGGCGCGACGATGGCAGCGGCAGCGCGTGGGACTTCTTCGCCGGGCGCGTCACCTTCCCGGTCTTCGGCCTCAGCGGCCAGCCCATCGCCTTCGGGGCCCGCACGCTGAAGAGCGACAAGAAGCTCCCCAAGTACTTCAACAGCCCGGAGAGCGTGCTCTACTCCAAGAGCCGATCCCTCTACGGCATCTTCCACGCCAAGAAGGCCATCGTGGAGCAGCAGCTCTGCTACCTGGTGGAGGGCTATACCGACGTGATCAGCCTGCACCAGGCGGGCATCGCCAACGTGGTGGCCAGCAGCGGCACCAGCCTCACGGAGGAGCAGGTGCGCCTCATCAAGCGCTACGCGCCCATCGTCTCCATCCTCTACGATGGCGATGCGGCGGGCATGAAGGCCAGCCTGCGCGGCATCGACCTCATCCTGAAGGAGGGCCTCAACGTGAAGGTCGTCACCTTCCCCGAGGGCGAGGATCCGGACAGCTACGCCAAGAAACACAGCAGCAGCGAGGTCAGCGATCACCTCACGCGCAACGCACAGGACTTCCTCGTCTTCAAGGCCACCCTGCTGATGCAGGACGTGGGCGACGACCCGGTGAAGAAGGCCGCCGCCATCCACGAGATCGTGGAGAGCATCGCCCTGGTGCCCGACCTGGTGCTGCGCTCGCTGTACGTGCAGCAGTGCAGCCGCCTGCTGCAGATCAACGAGCAGGCGCTGATCAGCGAGATGAACAAGGTGCTGCGCCGGCAGTACCGCAGGCAGCTGGGCGGCGACCAGCCCATGCCCGAGGAGATGCTCGCGCCGGATGTCGCCCCCGTGCAACCCACACTGGAGGACCTCGGCACCACGCCCCAGGAGCGCGACCTGCTGCGCATGCTGCTGAGCTACGGGCACGAGCGCATCCTGGTGCCCTTCCAGAACGAGGACGGCACCAGCACCGAGGATGAGACCAGCGTGGCCGAGCTCATGTTCGAGCTGTTGGCCTTGGACGACATACTCTTCGACGAGCCCATCTTCCGGGAGATCTACCTGGACTACCGCCACACCAGCAACCTGGGCACCTCCGTGGATGCCGCCCGCTACGTGGGCCACGAGCAGGAACCCTGGAGGCGCACCGCCATCGACCTGCTCACCGAACGCCACGTGCTGAGCCCCAACTGGAAGGAGCGCCACAAGATCCACGTGAAACGCGAAAGCGAGACCCTCTTCGATGCCCTCGAGGAGGCCGTGGACATCCTGAAGGAACGCCGCGTGGACCGCATGATCACGGAGCGACAGGAACAACTGCGCACCGCCGACGAACTGGGCGTGATGGCCCTGCTGCAGGAGATCATGCAGCTGAGCGAGGCGAAGAAACGCCTGGCGAAGAAGACGGGACGGGTGGTGGTGGGGTGAGGCCGATACCCTCTCCTACCTTCGCCCCATGCCCCACGACCACGTGCATGCCCATGCCGGACATGACCTCCACGGTCATGATCATGGTCACGGTCATGCGGCCGGGGCGGCTTCGCTGCGGGTGGCCTTCTTCATCAACCTCGCCTTCACGGTGGTGGAGGCCGTGGGCGGCTGGTGGACGGGCAGCATCGCGGTGCTGACGGATGCCCTGCACGATGCCGGCGACTGCCTGGTGCTGGGCACCGCGTGGTGGCTGCAACGGGTGGCGATGAAGGGACGCGACGCGCAGTACAGCTACGGATACGGGCGTTACAGCATGCTGGGCGGCTGGCTCACGAGCGTGGTGCTGATGGTGGGCGCAGGGGCGATGCTGGTGCTGAGCGTGCCCAGGCTGTGGGCGCCGGAACTGCCACATACCACGGGCATGATGGGCATCGCGGTCTTCGGCCTGCTGATGAACGGGTTGGCGGCGTGGAAGCTGCACGGGGGGGGCAGCCTGAACGAGCGCGGCGCCTACCTGCACCTGCTGGAGGATGTGCTGGGCTGGGCGGCGGTGCTGGTGGGCGCGGTCATCATGTACTTCACCGGATGGGCCATCGTGGATCCCTTGATGAGCGTGGGGATCGGCGTGTTCATCCTCTGGAACGCCCTGAGCACCCTGCGCAAGGGCACGGGCATCCTGATGCAGGAGATCCCGGCGGGCATCGACATGCAGGCCATCCGCACCCGGCTGATGACCATCCCGAACGTGAGGGACCTGCACGACCAGCACACGTGGACACTGGACGGCAACCTGGTGGTGCATACGGTGCACGTGGTGGTGGCCGATGTGGACCTACTTCAGGCCCGGGGGATCAAGGCCCAGGCAAGGGCGGAGCTGAAGGCGCTGGGTATCCACCACGCGACCATCGAACTGGAATGGGCCGATGAGCACTGCGGCCTGGAACACCACTGAACCATGAGAAAGCGCCTCTTCCAACTTTTGGCCCGCGTGAACAAGGCCGTGCTTCCGCGGCTGTGGGACAAAGACCTGCTGCGTCTGAGCAAGGGTCAGAAGCTGATGGTGGCGTGGCGGTATTGGGTGACGAAGAACGCGCTGTGAGGAGGGATGGGACCACTGAAGGGAAGATGTGTGCGCGCTCGCTGAAGCGGCGATTTTGGTCTACAGGGTGGGCTCGCGGGCTCGCTGAAGAGCAGGGTCCACAGATGAAGAAGATGACACAGATGAATACCTATACGGTGGTATGTGGGCTCGCAAGCTCGTGGGGTGATACGCTCGCGGGCTCGCTGAAGAGAAGGGTCCACAGATGAAGAAGATGACACAGATGAATGCCTATAGGGGTGGTATTGGTGCTCGCAGGCTCGCGGGGGGATACGCTCGCGGGCTCGCTGAAGAGCAGGGTCCACAGATGAAGAGTATCACACAGATGAATGCCTATAGGGGTGGTAAGAATGCCCGCGGGCTCGCAGATGAAGGGGGTACAAATATCTCTGGCATCGGGTCGGACCACAGCTATGAAATACTGGCGGAGCGGGTATTGTGTTGCCGTAGGGTGTACCTTTCGTAGACCGACCGAAACACTCCTGACCACCTCTTGAAACAGCTTGGCGATGGACGAGCGTGACCCGCAGACCTATGCGATCATTGGGGTGGCCATGGAGGTGCACACGCAACTGGGACGAGGCTTTCTCGAGGGGGTCTATCAAGAGGCCATGATCATTGAGCTTCGCAATGCGCAGATCCCCTTTGCCAGGGAGGTGGAACTTCCCATCCTGTACAAGGGGCAGCGGCTCAGTACACATTACCGCGCTGACCTCATCTGTTTCAATGACGTGATCGTGGAGCTGAAGGCCATCAGCACCTTGACGAATGCGGACATCGCGCAGCTCCTGAACTACCTCAAGGTCACCGGTATCCGGCGTGGGCTCGTGTTCAACTTCGGCGCACCCAGCCTACAATTCGAGCGAAAAGTGCTTTGATCTGTATTCTCAAGGCGAGCCCGCGAGCCGCATTACATCTGTGAATTCGTTCTCACCTGTCCCCGGCAAGCAGGTCTGTGGATAAGTGCATTCGCAGCTCCTCCATTAGCGAGCCCGCGAGCCGCATTCATCTGTGTCATCTTCTTCATCTGTGGATAAACGCATTCGCAGCTCCTCCATTGGCGAGCCTGCGAGCCGCACTACATCTGTGAGATCGTCCTCCCCGGCCTCCGGCAAGCAGGTCTATGGATAAGCGCATTCGCAGCTCTTCCATTAGCGAGCCTGCGAGCCGCATTACATCTGTGAATTCGTCCTCACCGGCCCCCGGCAAGCAGGTCTATGGATAAGCGCATTCGCAGCTCTACCATTGGCGAGCCTGCGAGCCGCATTCATCTGTGTCATCTTCTTCATCTGTGGATAAACGCATTCGCAGCTCCTCCATTAGCGAGCCTGCGAGCCGCACTACATCTGTGAGATCGTCCTCACCGGCCTCCGGCAGGCAGGTCTATGGATAAACGCATTCACGCTGCTCTTCCCAAGGCGAGCCAGCGAGCCGTCTGCGTAGTCATCCATTCCTGCTATCGGCAGGCCGCTCTGTGGGGGATAGCATTCATCCAGCTCACCCTGTGGACCACCCCATCTTTCCCTGATCGGCCCCCACCTCACCCGATCCCTCTAATTTCGGCCGGTGAGAGCCTTGGCTATTCTCTTTGCCCTCTTCGGTGGTGGCTGGCTCCCGGCGCAATCCACGCTGGTGATCAATGAGCTGCAGGCGGCCAACCACCGCACGCTGGTCATGGCCGATGGCGATTCGCCGGACTGGATCGAACTATACAACCCCGGTCGCAAGGCGGTGGAGCTGCAGGGCATGCAACTGAGCCTGCGCGATCAACGGCATGTGTTCACCGGGTCGTGGCGCGTGGCTCCCAAGGGTCGGGTGCTGCTGTTCTGCGACGGACGGCTGAGCGCGGGTCCCGAGCACGTAGGGTTCCGGCTGGACCGCGAAGGCGGCACGCTGCTGCTGATCGCGGCCGACCGGGTGACGATCCTGGACGTGTTCACATACCCCGCCATGCCATCGGACGTAGCCCTGGGTCGCGTGCCCGACGGGTCGCAAAGCTGGAGCCTGCTGGAAGAGCCGACACCGGGCCAGGCGAACAGGATGCCGAGCGGTGGGGTCACCCGCAGCATCGCGCCAGCCCCGGAGGCCGACCGCACGGGAGGTCTCTACGCCGCACCGATCACGGTGGTGCTGAGCGCCCCCTCGGGCAGCAGCATCCGCTGCACCACGGATGGCAGTGACCCGCGAAAGGGCGGCACCCCGGTCGATGGGCCGATCACCCTAGCGCGTTCCAGCGTGCTGCGCGCGATCACCACGGCACCCGGACAGCTCGCCAGCGCCGAGATGAACCACACCTACCTGATCGGCGCGGCCACGGGTCCTGCCCTGGCCCTCTCGCTGGAACCGGCCGATCTGTGGGCGGACAGCACGGGGATCAACGTGGACGGTGCCTTCGCGAACTTCAGTCGCGGGGGCGAGGCATGGGAACGCTCCGCACATGTACAGCGGCCCGGCACCAGCGCGCTGCCCGTGGGCCTGCGCATCAGCGGAAGCGGTTCGCGCGGCCAGCCGAAACGCTCCTTCAAGCTCTACCTCCGCGATCGATACGCCAGTCCGGACAGTGGCTGGGCCTTTGCCGATGGCACGCACTGCGATGAGGTGATGCTGCGCGCCGATGCCACGCCCCACGCCTTTCTGCGCAACCTGCTGATGAGCACCCTGGTGGAGCGCTTCGCACTGAACGTGGAGACGCAGCCCTCCGAGGTGCTCTCGCTGAGCCTGAACGCCGAGCCCTGGGGCCTGTACCGCCTGATGCCCCCGAAGGACGCACAGTGGTTGCGTCAGCGTGCCGGCGTGGAGGCCCTGGAGGTGTTGGAGGGTCCGGCGGCCACGCCACTGGCAGGGCACAACACGCATTTCCTGCAGGCCCGGGAGGCCCTGTTCGCCGGTGCCCCGGTGGACAGCCTGGCGGGCCTGATGCACGTGGAAAGCCTGATCGACCTGGCGAGCCTGGACCTCTTCACCGGCCGCGCAGACCACGACCTGAACGTGCGCTGCTACCGACCGCGCCAGACCGGTGGCCGTTGGCGCTGGGTGCTCTTCGACATGGACCTGTGGGCACCGGCGGAGGAGAACACGGTGGAACGCCTCTGCGCCTCGTCCCAGGTGGAGACCCCCTATCTGCCGCAACTGCTGGACCACCCCGAACTGCAGCAGCTACTGCTGGCCCGTATTACCGCGCTGCAGTCCACGGTGCTGCATCCCACGGTAGCCGGGGCGGTGCTGGACAGCCTGTACCGCACCCACGCCGCAGTGATGAACGCCGACCACGTGCGCTGGACCAATGAAATGGGAATGCCCCTGCCCGCCGAGAGCCGGAAAGCGCTGAACACGCACCTGAACGAGCGGCCCGAGCACCTGATACAAGACCTCGCCTCGCGCACCGGCCGCAGTGTGCAACACGTGCGGGTGGAGGTTCCTCCCGCACATCAGGGCCAGGTGCTGCTGGATGGACTTCCGCTGCCCGAGGGACTCCAGGATATCCGCTGCCTGTCAGGCGTTCCGGCCACGGTGGAACTACGCCCCGCAGCGGGCTATGAGGTCGGCAAGGGACGCGGGGTGAAGGGCGACGGCCCCTTCCACCTGAAGGACCTGTCGCGTTCGGGACCGATCCGGGTGAAGTTCGTGATGCTGGCCCCGTGAGCGTGTGTGCGGGCTCAGGCCAGCACCGTCTTCAACAGGGAATCGAAGAGCGAGCGGCCATCGGTATTGCCCAGGCGCTCATCGCAAGCCCGTTCGGGGTGCGGCATCATGCCGAAGACGTTGCGGGCGCTGTTGCACACCCCGGCGATGTTCTCCTTGCTGCCGTTGGGGTTAGCACCGTCGTGGATCTTGCCGTCGGCATCGCAGTAGCGGAACAACACCTGATCGCCTTCCTGGAGCATCTTCAGCGTGGCGGAGTCGGCGTGGTAACGGCCTTCGCCATGGGCGATGGGGATCTTCAGGGCCTTGTCCGGCACCGCGCTGGTGAGCAGGGTCTTGCGCGTGGCGGGACGGATGAACACATTCCGGGCGATGAACTTCTGGCCCTCGTTGTGCAGCAGGGCGCCGGGCACCAGGCCGGCCTCGCACAGCACCTGGAAACCGTTGCAGATCCCCAGCACCAGTCCGCCCTTCTTAGCGTGCGCGGCCACCTCCTGCATGATCGGGGAGAAACGTGCGATGGCACCGCTGCGCAGGTAATCGCCGTAGGAGAAGCCCCCGGGCAACACCACCATGTCCACCCCCTTCAGGTCGTGGTCCTTGTGCCACAGTCGCTCCACGGGCTGGCCCAGCGTGGTCTCCAGCACGTAGATCATGTCCTCGTCGCAGTTGGATCCAGGGAAGGTGACGACACCGAATTTCATGGGTAGGCCGGGGGTTCGTGAGCGGAGGCGCGAAGGTAAGGGCCTGTGCACGGATGCCCTTCATCGAGCATAGGACCAGCGGGTTTTCTCAACCACGGATACACACGAATGGACACGGACAATTCAATCCCTACCTGTGGTGTCCGCTTCGTGGCAAGCTTGGTTTCAAGATCTGAACGTCTCCGCAGTGCCCCGGACGGTTCCGAACTGGGAAGGATCTCATCCTATGCTCGGCGCGCTTTCCTTTTCGCGATGCCGGGTCGAGCCCGGCATGTCAATGCTCCCAATAGGGCGGGGACCCTCATCCGGGGCGTGGTCGCGCATTGTTTGAACGTGGAATGGACCGGACAGTCGTTGAACCCTACAAGCTCTGGTACCGCAGTGCCCCAGCCTTATGGAGTGAACCCCGACGGAAGTGTGACACGGTCCCCATCCGTGTTCATCTGTGTCCATCAGTGGTTCAAAGCACTCCACCTTAAGCCCCGACAAGAGCGGTAAAATTGACCGCGAGCTCAGCTGTCGATCTTGTAGCGTCCACCTAGGCGTTGATGCTACATGAATTCTGGACGTGTCCAAGGGCTGAAGGCCCGACACATCCACCGACCACCCCCTGCACACAAGATCTCCGCGGAACGATCGATCACAAAGCACCGCGTCGCTCCCTAGCCCCACTGCACCCACAGGGCCAGCACCAGCAGGCACACCACGGCCGACTCGCTGAGCCATGCGCGGCGATCGCTCATGAAGGCATAGGAGACCACCACCGAGAGCGGGATGGCCAACAGCACCGGCGGAAAGGCCTGGTTGAGGAGCCACACAGCGGCCATGATCACCCCGATGGCCACACAGAAACCCAGGAAACCCGAGCGGATGTTCTTCACCCGCATGATGCCGCGCTGGTAGCTGTCGGCATAGCGGTAGAGGGCCACGGCCACCACAGGCCAGAGCAGGGCGTGAAGCAGCCAGCGCTGGCCAGGTGGCCAGGGCCGGGTGAGCGTCTCGCGACCCAGGTCTGAGATGGTGAGCATCGGGCGCCAGGGTGTTTCGCCCAGCAGGCGCATCACGCCCCAGGCCAGGTAGATGGCCACGGCACTGCCGAGCAGGGGCAACACGTATTCCCGCCAGTCGAAGGGACGGATCACCGAGACCGAGGCCCAGAGCACCACAACCAGGAAGAGGTAGGGAAGGTAGAACAGGGCGGCGATGCCCATGAGCAGGCCTGAATCGAAGAGCTGCGCACGGGCATCGCTCCGGTTGGTCAAGGACCAAGTGCGGCGCAGTGACCATAGAACGAAGGGCATGCCGGTGAGCGCGGGATCGAGCACCGCACTGCGGTCGAAGGCCGCGAACAGCAGGGGAAAGAGCAGGGCCGGCAGATGGTTGCGGCGATCCATCAGGTCGCTGGCGTTGGACAGGCCGGTGACCTGGATGGCGAGGAAGGCCACCAGAAGCAATGTGGCGATGCCGATGGCCCAGGGCGCATCGCCCAGCAGGGAGCGGAAGGCGCCGTAGAGCGGCATCACTTGTCCTGCGGGGGCCACGGGGCGCACCAGGTAGCCCGGGAAGAGCAGCGGCACCAGCACCACCAGGCCCACCAGTATGGCGGGTCGGTTACTGCGGAACAGGTGGGCGAGCATGGCAGGGTGCGGGGATCGGGCGGGGACCTATCTTTGTCAGGCTTCAAGCTTACGAACGATGCAACAGATCTCCTTCGCCATCGGGCATTTCCTCGAGTCCTCCTTCCAGGTCCTGGTCGCTCTGGGCTGGATCCCACCGGTGGGCATCGCGCTGCTGCTGGCCGGCGGTCTGGTGTACTGGCTGCGCCTGCAGGCCAAGTACAATAGGAAGGCCGAGAAGGACGGCACCATGGCCTGAGGGGCCCCGGTCGTTCACAGTTGCTTCTGCGCTGCCGCGTTCTTGTTTCCGCGCATGCGCACCAGGTCGTGCCCGATGTCACTGCGCATCACCCGTCCTTCGAAACTGATCAGCGACGCGCTGCGGTAGGCCGCTGCGATGGCCTGCTCCAGGTCCTTGCCGAAGGCTGTGACCGTGAGCACCCGTCCGCCCTTGGTGCGGAGCCCGTCCTTTTCCACCGTGCCCGACTGGAACACATAGGCCTCTCGCACCAGCTCCAGGCCCACGATGGCCTTGCCGTCCTGCACGCTGCCTGGGTAGCCTTCGGAGGCCAGCACGATGGTCACCGCCGTGCGGTCGTCCACATCCACGTGGCGCTCGCTGAGGGTGCCGCTGGCGATGCCTTCGAAGAGGTCCAGCAGATCGCTCCGTAGGCGGGGCATCAGGGCCTGCGTCTCGGGGTCGCCCAAGCGCACGTTGTACTCGATCACGTAGGGCTCGTTGTTCACGTTCATCAGGCCCATGAACAGAAAACCGTTGTATGCGATGCCGTCCTTGCGCAGTCCGCGGATGGTGGGCGCCGCGATGCGGTCGTGCACCTTCTGCATGAAGTCCTTGTCCGCAAAGGGCACCGGGCTCACGGCCCCCATGCCACCGGTGTTGGGGCCGGTATCGCCGTCGCCGATGCGCTTGTAGTCCTTGGCCGAGGGCAGCATCTTGAAGGACTCGCCGTCGGTGATGAGGAAGGCGCTGAGCTCCACACCGTTGAGGAACTGCTCCAGCACCACACGTTCGCCGGCCGCGCCGAAGCTGCTGCCATCGAGCATGCCCTTGATCACGGAGGCGGCCTCCTTTTTGTCGCTGGTGATCACCACGCCCTTGCCCGCGGCCAGGCCATCGGCCTTGATCACGTAAGGCGCGGGCATGCGCTCAAGGTGATCCAACGCTTCGGAGAGCTGGCCCTTCACGAAGCTGCGGTGCGCGGCCGTGGGGATGTTGTGGCGGAACATGAACTCCTTGGCGAAGTCCTTGCTGCCCTCCAGCTGCGCGGCCTCCTTGCGCGGGCCGATGACGGTGACCTTTCCTTGCAGCTGCGGATCGTCCGCGATGCGGTCGTGCAGGCCGTCCACCAGCGGACCTTCGGGGCCCACCACCACGATGCGGATGTTCTTCTCCAGCAGGAAGGCGCGCAGCTTCTTCTGGTCCTTGAGGTCCAGGTCCACATTGCGGCCATGGCGCACGGTGCCGGGGTTACCGGGGGCCACGTAGAGCTCATCGAGCAACGAGCTCTGGGCCAGTTTCCACGCCATGGCGTGCTCCCTTCCTCCCCCACCGATCAACAGAACGTTCATCCCTTGCTGCCTTTCCCACAAAGGAACAGTGCCCGCCAGCCCTGTCGAAATGTTGTTTTCAACAAATGCGCCGCCTGCCGTTCAAAAGGCGCGGGGTCCGTGTTGGCGTGGGAACGACCATTCCGACCGGCACATCCACGCAGGCCATATCCCTGATCGAATGGTCGAACGCACAACGCCGCGTCCCATGGGGGAACGCGGCGTTGCGAAGGGGGAACAGGAATGCGCTTAGTGCTTGTGCTCCCGGGCCACGCGCTTGATGCTGCAGCCCGCGTTGCGGGTGGTGGCGGGATCGATGGCCTTGCCTGCGGTCATGTTGTCGATGGCGTTCTGCAACCACTGCTCCTTCACCGCGGAGGCGCTGCCCACGTTGTCATCGATGGCGCCCTTGTAGGCCAGTTTCATGTCCTTGTTGTAGAGGAACACATGGGGCGTGGTGCGCGCACCGAAGGCATCGGCCACCGCACTGCCGACGTCCAGCAGATAGTGACCGCTGTACTTCTTGTCGGCATACCGTTTCTGCATGTCGGCGAAGGACTCACCCGCATCGCGCTTGGCTTCGTTGCTGTTCACGAAGGCCACGCCCACACCGTGGCGCGAAGCATAGGCTGCCAGCTCGGGGTAGCGTCCCTCCCAGCCTTCGCTGCCCTCGCTGCCCACCACAAAGGGGCAGGTGTTGCAGGAGAACACCACCAGGAGTCCGTTCTTGCCGGCCACCTCGGTGAGGGAAAGCTCCTTGCCGCTCACATCCTTCATCTTGGTGCTGGCCGCAGGGAGCGCGCTGCCCACCTGCAGGTCGGGAAGCGGGTCGTGCGGTGCGGCGGTGAAAAGGGCCAGGGCGGCGATCAGGGCGGAGATGAAGATCATGTGCGTAGGGGCTGAGGTTGAACGGCACCAAGGTAACAGCGATGGCTGGGCTCTCTTCTCCAGTGGGGCGACCTGTTGACGATCCTTAACGATCGGCATGGTGCCGGCAAGCTCACTGCACCAGCCCGGCCTTCATGGCCACGCGCACCAGTCCGGCCACGTTGTGGATATCCAGCTTCTTCATCAGGTTGGTGCGGTGCGTATCCACCGTGCGGGGGCTGATGAAAAGCCGGTCGCCGATCTCCTTGTTGCCGAGCCCTTCGGCCAGGGCGGCGAGCACCTCCACTTCGCGCTCGCTGAGGTCGCGGATCAGTTCGCTCTGTACGGCGCGTTCCTGCCGATGCTCCAGCAGCCCTTCCACCAGCGCACTGGCGAAGTGGCGCTGTCCGCCGTGCACGTTGCGGATGGCCAACATCAGCTCGGCGCGACCGCAATTCTTCACCAGGTAGCCATCGGCGCCCATCTCCAGCACGCGCTGCACCATGGCCGGCTCGTCGTGCATGCTCAGCATGATCACCTTCAGCTGCGGCTTGTCGCGCTTGATGCGCTCCAGTGCGGCGATGCCATCGAGCACGGGCATGTCGATGTCCATCAGCACCACGTCCATGGCCAGGTGTTCCACGGCGGCCAGGGCCTCCACGCCGTTGGCACAGGTGCCCACGCACTCCATGCCCGCCATCTCCTTCAGCAGGCCTTGGATGCCGTCGAGGATGAGGCGGTGGTCATCCACCAGAAGGATGCGGATCGGTTCCATGGGCGGCTCAGGTCGTGGGGGCGAGGAGCACGCGCACGGTGGCGGCGGTGCCTTGGCCGGGTGTGCTTTCCAGCGCAAACGTACCATTCAGCGCGCGGACACGGTCGGCGATGTTGAGCAATCCGATGCCGGGCGTGGTATTGGTGGCCTGCACACCGCGGCCATTGTCCTGCACGATGAGCACCAGATGGCCCCGGTTGCTGAGCAGCTGCACTTCCACGGTGCTTGCCTGGGCGTGCTTCAGTATGTTGTTGAGCAGTTCCTGGGTGATGCGGTACAGGCCGGTGGCCATGTCCACGGGCAGCTCATCGGGCACTGCGAAGTGCTCGAAGCTGGCGGCGATGGCCGTGCCGGAGAAGCTGCGCTGCACGAGGTCTGCCAGCGCGGGCGCGAGGCCCAGTCGGCTCAGGGCCTTGGGCATCAGTTGGTGGGCCAGGTCACGCACTTCGCGGGCGGTATCGTCCACGATGCTGATGGTCTCGTTCACCGCATCGGCATCGCCCTGTGTCCGCAGGTGTTCGAGGCGGTGCTTCAAGCCGCCGAGCTGCTGTCCCACGCCGTCGTGCAGCTCGCGGGCCAGGCGGCGGCGTTCCTCTTCGGTGGCCTGGAACACGGCCTTCAGCCCGGCCTCCCGTTCACGGATGATGGCTGCATCGCGTTCGGCACGCAGCCGGCGCTGGCGGAGCTGGTGCAGGTACAGCCCGCTGACCAGCACCAGCACCAGCGCGATGAGGATGAGCCAGATGTAGAGCTGGCGACGCGCGGCCCGTTCGTTCAGCAGGGCGATGGCACGGTCCTTTTCGGCTGCGTTGAACCGTTCCTTCAGTTCGAGGATGGTGCGGGTGGTGCTTTCGCCCTGAATGCTGTCCCGCACCTGGGTGGCCCGCTTTGTGGCGGCGAGCGCGGCACGGTGGTCGCCCAGGGCGTCATGGCATTCGGCGATGCGCTCGAAGCTGTATTGGCGCAGGTAGGGAAAGGCCACCGCCACACTGCGTTCGATGCCGATGGTGAACTGGGCGATGGCCTCGGGGTAGCGGCCCCAGGCCTGGTAGAGGTCGCCGAAGTACACGGGCTGGTCGGCCAGTCCCATGCGGTCGTTGATGGCGTGGCGAATGGTGTCAGCGCGCTGCATCAGCGCCAGTGCCTCTTCGAAGCGCCCCTGGGGCAGCAGCGCCACTGCGATCTTGTTCAGGCTGTATGGGATGCCGTTGCTGTCGTTGAGCTGCTCCTTCAAGGCCAGGGCCTTGCGGTAGTAGAAGAGCGCGCTGTCGCGATCGTTGTTCAGCGCGTGCACCACCCCGAAATTGTCATAGCTGCCAGAGAGCGCTGCACGGGCCTGTTCGGCCTCCAACATGGACAGTCCCTGGCGGTAGTAGGCAAAGGCCTGCGGCAGATCGCTGCGCTTCACCTCATGGCCCAGCGAACAGAGCGCTTCGCCAAGGAGGACGCGGTCACCTGCTTCGCGGAACAGGTCCACCGCCTTCAGCCCATAGTAGGTGGACGAATCGAGCTGGTTGAGCAGGTGATGCACCACCGCGAGCTTGCTGCAGACCTGACCTTGGGCGATCCGGTCGTTGCCCCCCCGGGCCGCGATCAGGGCACGATGCAGGGTGCTGTTGGAGGTGTTGAGGTCGCCCACCATCACATCGTAGGGCACGGCGAGCACGGAATCCACGAAAGCCTTTCCGGCGGGCTGCGCGACGAGCGACCGGGCGCAACCGAGGAACAGCAAAAGGAAGACCCCGAACCGCATCACGGCAGCCGAAGGATCAGAGCGGGATGTTGCCGTGCTTCTTGCGGGGCAGCTTCTCCACCTTGTTGCGCAGCATGTTCAGCGCGGCGATGATCTTGATGCGGGTCTCCGAGGGGCGGATCACTTCATCAACATACCCGCGGGCCGCGGCCTCGTAAGGGTTGGCGAACTGCTCCTTGTACTGGGCCTCCTTCTCCTGCAACTTGGCGGCGGGGTCATCGGCCTTGGCGATCTCCCCCTTGAAGATGATCTCGGCCGCGCCCTTCGCGCCCATCACGGCGATCTCCGCACTGGGCCAGGCATAGTTCATGTCGCAGCCGATGTGTTTGGAGTTCATCACATCATAGGCGCCGCCGTAGGCTTTGCGGGTGATGACGGTGATGCGCGGCACCGTGGCCTCGCTGAAGGCGTAGAGCAACTTGGCGCCGTGGTTGATGATGCCGCGCCACTCCTGGTCGGTGCCGGGAAGGAAGCCGGGCACGTCCACGAAGACGAGCAGCGGGATGTTGAAGGCATCGCAGAAACGCACGAAGCGCGCGGCCTTGGTGCTGGCATCGATGTCCAGTACCCCGGCGAGCGTGGCGGGCTGGTTGGCCACGCAGCCCACGGTTCGGCCGGCCACGCGGGCGAAGCCCACGACCATGTTGCGCGCGTATTCGGCGTGCACCTCCATGCTGCTGTCCGGATCGATCACCGCGTTGAGCACCTCCCGGATGTCGTAGGGCTGGTTGGGGTTGTCGGGGATGATGCTGTCCAGTGCGGGACGCCGTTCGTCGCCGGGCGTGTAGGGCAGCACGGGGGCTTCCTCCTCGCAGTTGCTGGGGACATAGCCCACCAACTGCCGCAGCTGGCGGATGGCGTCGATCTCGTTCACCGCGGTGAAGTGGGCCACACCGCTCTTGCTGGCATGGGTGCTGGCTCCGCCGAGCTCCTCACTGCTCACCTCCTCATGGGTCACGGTCTTCACCACGTTGGGTCCGGTGACGAACATGTAGCTGGTCCCTTCGGCCATCAGCACGAAGTCGGTGAGTGCGGGGCTGTACACGGCACCACCGGCGCAGGGTCCGAGGATGGCGCTGATCTGCGGCACCACGCCGCTGGCGCGCACGTTGCGGTAGAAGATGTCAGCATAACCGCCGAGGCTCACCACCCCTTCCTGGATGCGCGCACCGCCGCTGTCGTTCAGGCCGATGACCGGTGCGCCGTTCTGCATGGCGAGGTCCATCACACGGCAGATCTTCTGTGCATGGGCCTCGGCGAGCGATCCGCCGAGCACGGTGAAATCCTGAGAGAAGACGTAGACCATGCGGCCGTCGATGGTGCCGTAGCCGGTGACCACCCCATCGCCCAGGAACTTCTGTTTGTCGAGCCCGAAGTGGGTGCTGCGGTGGGTGACCTGCTGGCCCAGCTCTTGGAAACTGCCTTCGTCCAGGAGGAGGTTCACGCGTTCGCGGGCGGTGAGCTTGCCCTTCTTGTGCTGTGCGGCGTTGCGCTCGGTGCCGCCCCCTTCCAGGGCCTGTGCGATGCGTGCGTCGAGCGCGTCGAAATGCTCCTTCATGATGGTGTGCGCGGGGGTGTTGCTTTCCCTTGGGCGACCAAAGGTAGACCGCAGGTGACGGACCGTTGGACAGGAGGCGCCCCGGGTGTGTACTTTGGCGCACCATGCAGTGGCGCTTCGCCGATTTCCCCGTCCGCACCAAGTTCATGGTGACGCTTGGCATCCCCGTGCTGGGCATGGTGCTGCTGATCGGCAAGCAGGTGGATGGGAGCATCAAGCGGCGCAACGTGATGGGCTACATCCAGAAGCAGTCCGAGCGCATCGGTCTGTACGCCAACGTGATCCACGAGCTGCAGAAGGAGAGCGCCTTGAGCGTGGGGCACCTCACCGGGCAGGCCGTGACGCCGATCAAGCTTTCCGTGCAACAGGCCCAGAGCGATGCACGCATCAATGCGCTGCGCGACCCGAACCGGCCGATGGAGATCCAGTTGGACGGCAACCGCGCCTTCGACGGTCTGAACCTCCTGCGCTCCCGGGTGCAGGAGCGACGGATCGACGCGATGGATGCGACCCGTGCGTACAACGTCATGGACCTCGCCCTCCTGGAGGAACTGGGCCGCTTGGGAAAACTGGCGCTGGACCCCGGCACCAAGGACCGCATCTATGCACACCTACGGCTGCTGAGCGCCAAACAGGCCTTGAGCTCGGTGCGTGACCGCCTGGGCATCGGGCTGATGGACACCCGGATCACCGATGCGGAGCTTTCCGCCCTGGCCGAGCAGGTGGCACAGTACGAGACCAACATGCTGCTCTTCGAGCGGGACGCACCGCCCGAGGTGCTGGCCACCTACAACGATGTGTTCCAGGGGCCTGACGTCAATTTCATGCGTTCGCTGATCGGCACGGTGAAGGAGCGGGGAGACGTGGATGCGGGGATCCTGCCGCAGGAGTGGTGGGAGCTGACGCTGCGATCGTTGGACAAGCTCAAGGAGGTGGAGGACCGCTCGCTGGGCCTGATCATGGACGCCACCGAGGCCAACGCCCGCAATGCGGAGTGGCGGTTGCTGGCAGTGATCCTGGCGCTGATCGGCGTGGTGGGCGCGGTGACCGTGATGGGCTACCTGATCCTGCGGGGCCTGCGCAACACGGTGAACGAGGTGACCCAGGCGGCGCGCTCGTTGTCCATGGGCGACATCAGCGCCACGGTGCCGGTGAGCTCCACCGACGAGATCGGCCAGATGGCGCTTTCGTTCAATGGCATGATCGACAACATCCGCTCCCTGGCCAGCAGTGCGGAATCCATCGGTAAGGGCAACTACGACACGCCGGTGAACGTGCGCGGCTCACAGGACGTGCTGGGCGTGGCGCTATCGCGGATGCGCGAGAACCTGAAGGCGGCGCGCATGCGCGACAATGAGCAGACCCAGGCGCTGCAGGCAGAGAAGGCGAAGCTGGAGCAGGCCAACGAGCGCATCGAGATCCTGATCAAGGAGATGCACCACCGGGTGAAGAACAACCTGCAGGTGGTGGCCAGTCTCTTGCGATTGCAGGCGGGCACCTTCGCAGATGAATCGCTGCAACAGGCCTTCGAGCAGAGCCAGAATCGGGTGAACGCCATGGCGCTGATCCACGAGAAACTGTACAAGGGCGACGAGCTGTCCACGGTGGACGTGGCCCTGTACATCCACGACCTGTTCAGCGAGCTGGTGCGCCTCAACGATGTGAGCGAGAGCATCACCTATTACACCGACATCGACCAGGGCATGTCCTTCGACCTGAACACCATGGTACCGCTGGGTCTGCTGATGAACGAGTTGATCACCAACTCCTTCAAGCACGCCTTCCTGGGACGCTCCGAAGGGCACATCAAGCTATCCATCCATGCGGTACCGGGTGATGGCTATGACCTGTTCTACGCCGATGATGGCGTGGGCATCCCGCTGGAGAAGCTGCAGGGCGAGACGACCACGCTGGGGACATCGCTCATCGACAGTCTGGTGGACCAGCTGAACGGTCGCATGACCGTGGACGGCATCAAGGGTACCACGTACCACATCCGCTTCCGCAACCGCTGATCGGGGCCCGCACACACAGGAGGCACACGCGAACTCACGGCACCGTATGCTGCGGGGTCAGTGCTTAACGAAGGAGGACTAGCCCTGCTCCAGTTCGGCCTCGACCTCCTCGGTGAGGTCCATGTTGTGGTAGACGGCGTTCACGTCCTCGTCCTCCTCCAGCATGTCCACCAGCTTCAGCACGGCGCGCGCGGTATCGATATCGGCCGGGGTG
>CAMCAZ010000006.1 GCA_945872795.1 Chryseobacterium gleum | reverse complement strand
CGGTTCCGCGATCGGCTGGATGTGCACTACGCCATCCCCGCCGCTCTGAACGAGCTCCAGGTACCCAGCATGGTGTTGCAACCCCTCGTCGAGAACGTGATCAAGCACGGCCTGGATGCCAGCCAGCATGCCGTTGCCATCACCATCGGTGCCGAACGGAGCAATGATCGCCTGAACCTCACGGTCACAGACAACGGAATCGGTTGTCGTGATGTCTTCCATGCCAGGGAGAACGGTGGCATCGGTCTGCGCAACGTGCGCGAACGCCTGCGCCTGCTCTATGGCACCAACGCCACCTTCACCGTCTCATCACCGCCCACAGGGGGCTTCCAGGTGGAGCTCTCCCTGCCCATTGAACGATCCGTACCGTCATGAAACAGATCCGCACCATCATCGTGGATGATGAACCTGCCGCACGCCTGCGTATTGCCCGACTGATTGCCCAGGACCCCGGCATCGAGGTGGTGAGCGAATGCCGCAACGGCCAGGAGGCCCTGAACTGCATCGCCAAGTGCAAGCCCGACCTGCTGTTCCTGGATGTGCAGATGCCCGGCATGAGCGGCTTCCAGGTGATGGAACAGGTGCGCCACACCCACGGCACGGCCCCCGTGCCCTTCGTGGTCTTCGTGACCGCACACGACCAGTACGCGCTGAAGGCCTTTGACGTGAACGCGGTGGACTACCTGCTGAAGCCCTATGATGACGATCGTTTCTTCGCGTCGCTGGAGAAGGCCAAGCGCTTCATCGATATGCGCCTCAATGACAAGCTCACCGGCAAGCTGATGGACCTGATGCGCGAGCACCTGCATGCCAACAGCAGCTACACGGAGACCTTCGTGATCAAGGACAAGGGTCGCGAGCACAAGGTGAAGGTGGAGGACATCCTGTACCTGCGTGCGGAGGGCAACTACCTCTGCCTGCAACTCCGCGAGCGCAGCTTCCTCTATCGCATGACGATGAACTCCGTGGAGAACGAACTGGACCCCGCGCGTTTCCTGCGCATCCACCGCAGCTACATCGTGAACACCGCCCACGTGCGCAGTTCGCGCTACAGCGGTAACAACGAGTTCATCTTCAGCATGGCCAACAACGAGCGCATCGTGAGCGGCCGCAGCTACAAGGAACCCATCGCGAAGGTGCTGACGGAGCAGGCGGTTTAACGCTGCTGGCCGTTGGCTGCTGGCTGCTGGCCACATTTCCCTCCGCCAGCAGCCAGTAGCCAATAGCCAGCAGCTATCTGCGCTCACGCATTCAACACTCCCATGAAGGCCCCGATCTTCTTCTGAATGGTCACGACCTTCTCCAGGAACTTGTTGACCACCGCTTCATCCGCATACTTGCGACGTTGAAGGATCAGCATGCGCGTCTGTAGTTCGAACGCAGAGCCCAGTGCGAATTCGAAATAGCGGAACTTCTCCTTTTCGCTGCGACGCGAGCTTCCCTCGGCAATGTTGGATGGGATCGAACAGGCAGCATCGTCCGCTTGATCCCGGATCTTGAACCCGGCTTTCGTCGTCGGTATCGTTTCAAGGATCTCCGTCACCTCAACGGCAATGTCCATTCCCAGCTGCCATATCTCCAGTTTGGTGAAGTCCCTCATGGTCGTATGTTTTTATCCAAGGTAGTCTCTGCGCTGCTTGCTGCTAGCTACTGGCTACTGGCGCGTTATCGGCTGAAGGTGAGCAGCCAGAGGCCAGAAGCCAGCAGCCAAAGGCCAGCAGCGGTTTCTACCTTAGCCCCATGCACCACCGCCTTTCCCGGGCACTGCGCGTCATCGCGGTCGCCCTTACACTTCACACATCACATTTCACACTTCACACCTCCGCCCAACGCCCTCCCGCCCAACCCAACGCCGCCGAGATCCTGCACAAGATGCAGAAGCTCAACGTGCTGGGCAGCGTGCTGTACATCGTGGCGCATCCCGATGACGAGAACACCAAACTGATCGCCTGGCTGGCCAATGGCAAGAAGGTGCGCACCGGCAACCTCAGCCTCACGCGCGGCGATGGCGGACAGAACCTCATCGGTCCCGAACTGGGCGACGCGCTGGGCATCATCCGTACGCAGGAGCTGATGGAGGCGCGGCGCATCGATGGCGGCGAGCAGTTCTTCACCCGCGCGGTGGACTTCGGCTTCTCCAAGAACGCCGCCGAGAGCTTCGAGAAATGGGGCAAGCAGGAAGTGCTGAGCGATGTGGTGCGCGTGATCCGCACCTTCCGGCCCGATGTGATCATCACCCGCTTCGCGCCCGACCGCAGCGCGGGCCACGGCCACCACGAGGCCAGCGCCATCCTCGCCGAGGAAGCCTTCGATCTGGCCGGTGATCCCAAGGCTTTTCCGGAGCAACTGGAACAAGGTCTTGAAGTGTGGCAGCCGCGCCGCCTCTTCTTCAACGGCAGCACCTGGTGGAAGAAGGACCTTGCCGACATCGCGAAGAGCGACCCCGATTGGTTCAGCGTGGACGTGGGCGGCTACGACCCGCTGCTGGGCCTGAGCTACACGGAGATCGCCGGACGCAGCCGCAGCATGCACAAGAGCCAGGGCTTCGGTGCGGCGGAAACGCGGGGGGAATCGTTGGAGTACCTCAAGCTGATCAAAGGCGACCGACCGAAGACAGAGGACATTTTTGAGGGGATCGATATGACGTGGGGGCGCTTACAAGGCAAAGCCCCGATGCGGGAAGCCATCGCCGCATGCATTGAACAGTACGACCCATCTGACCCATCCCAAAGCTATCCTGCGCTGATGCAGCTCCATACCGAACTCTGGGAGAAACCCGCTGCTGCGGATGAGCATTGGCTGGCCTGGAAATCGCAGAACATCGATGCACTGCGCCTCGCCTGCACAGGATTGGTAGCGGAATTCAGCCCTGCACGCTCCCACTACGGCTTGGGCGATGCGATCGAAGCACCGCTGTCCATAACCTCTCGGACCGCCCTCGACGCGAAATGGGATTCGTTCAGAGGGGGTCCGAATGAGGACTGGAGCGTCACGGTCGGCAAGCCACTTCCAACGAACAAGAGCGTATTCGACACCACCACGTTGGGCAGCACAGGGCGGATCGACGAGCCCTTCTGGCTGAAAAACGCGCACGGCACGCTGTACGTGATCGACAACGCGCGCTTGATTGGACTTCCCGTCCTCGGTGACCCCAAAGGCTTCGAACTCTCGCTCGAGATCACCGGAAGCGAGCAGGATGTCGAAGTCCATCCGCAGTACAAATGGGTCGACCGCGTGGCCGGCGAGCGCATCCGCCCGGTGTACATCACCCCCGTGGCCTCGGTGATCCCGAAGAGCGATGTGCTCATTGCAAGGGGCGGTCCGCAGACCATCACCGTGGAGGTAGAAGCGCTCAACGACAGCCTCAGCGGTCAACTGAGCATGACACCGCCCGCAGGCTGGATCGCCAGCCGGGATGGCTGGCCGGTGAACCTCGCCAAGCGCAACGAGCGGCAGGTGTACACCTTCAGCCTGAAGCCGGAGAGCGGCGCGCAACCCGGTGCCGCGAAGTTCACGTTCTCAGGTCCTAAAGGAAAAGCCGACCGCACCCTGCACGAGATCGACTACCCGCACATCATGCCGCAGGTGTACTACATGCCCGCCGAGGTGAAGCTGGTACCGCTGGACGTGAAGACCACCGCCAAACGCGTGGGCTACGTGAAAGGCGCCGGTGATGACGTGCCGCAGGCCATGGAGCAACTGGGCGTGACGGTGGAGTTCGTTGAACCCGAATCGGCCAAGTTGGAAGAGCTGCTGAAGTACGACGCCATCGTGGTGGGCATCCGCGCCTACAACAGCAACAAAGGCATGAATGAGCTGCACCCGCTGCTGCTGCAATACGTGGAGCAAGGTGGCACCCTGGTGGTGCAGTACAACACCACGCCGCGCTTCTTCTCCGGCGCCAGCGATTTCCAGATCGATCCCGCCACGCTTGGGCCGCATCCCTTCACCATTGGTCGCGGTCGTGTCACGGTGGAAGAAGCGCCGCCCACCTTCCTCGACCCCAAGCACCCGCTGCTGAACACACCGAACACCATCACCTCCGCCGACTTCGAAGGCTGGGTGCAGGAACGCGGCCTCTACTTCGCCAGCGACTTCGGCACGAACTACACCCCGCTGATCGCGTGGAACGATCCCGGCGAAGACCCGCTGAACGGCGCGCTGATCGTGGCCGATCATGGCAAAGGACGGTTCATCTATACGGGGATCAGCTTTTTCAGGCAGTTGCCGGCGGGAGTGCCGGGAGCGTATCGGCTTTGGGCGAATTTGATATCGCCGCGGGAAGGGAAGTAAGAGAAGTAGGAAGACTCAAGTCGCAAGACTCAATTAGCAAGTCACAAGACTCAAGTATCAAGGGTCAAGGATGAGCCATCGAACAACAACGCGGATGATGCAAGAACCACGGAAGTACGATCTTGAGGAAAGGACGACTGTGTTCGGATCGGCGATCATTCGCTTTGTTGATCGGTTGCCCAATACCGTGGCAGGTCGGCACATGGGTGGTCAACTGATCCGCTGCGGAACAGCTCCGGCTTTTCACTATGGCGAGTCACAAAGCGCCGAATCGCCAAAGGACTTCATCCACAAGATCCGGATCGCCCATAAGGAGTTGAAGGAAAGTCGTTCGAACATCCGGATGCTGAAAGGGGCGGAACTATTACCCGCAACTGACGAGGGCATGAACTGGTTGCTGAACGAACTCGAAGAACTGATCAAGATCTTCGGAAAGATCCTAGGCACAGCAAAGAAGAACCTGGATATGCAAGACCCAAGTAACAATTCACAAGCTCCAAGACTGAAGTGAATTGCTGCCGTTCATTTGATCATTGAGTCATGTCACTTGTGACTTGGATCTGGACACTTGAGTCTTGTGACTTGAATCTTGACACTTGAGTCTTGGATCCCGGATCTCACTACGACCCCATATTTCAGGCAAACTGCAAATCCAAGTAGCAGCATCACATGGGACCTTCCACCATCTCACCGCTTGAGGTACCTTCGGAACCATCCAACAGCTCGTCCATGACCACCGCCACCATCACCCAAGGGTCGCAGGTTTCAGAACTCGCCGAACACCTGATCGGGTCGGAGATCATCCGCATCGGGGGGGAGATCAACGCCCGTATCGCACAAGGCGAGAAGATCCACAACCTGACCATCGGCGACTTCAGTCCGGCGGTGTTCCCGCTGCCGGAGAAGCTGAACACCTTGATCCAGCAAGCCTACGCGGAAGGGCACAGCAACTACCCGTCGGCGAACGGCATGGCCGAGCTGCGCAAGGCGGTGAGCACTTACATCCTACGCGGCCAAGGACTGGCCTATAGCCCGGACGAGGTACTGATCGCCGGAGGCGCACGTCCCTTGATCTACGCCACGTTCAAGGCGCTCGTGGATCCAGGCGACAAGGTGGTGTACCCCGTGCCCTCATGGAACAACAACCACTACGCCTACCTGCACAGCGCTGAAAAGGTGGAGGTGCAGGCCTCGCCGGAGAACCGTTTCCTGCCGACCGCGGATGACCTGCGCGGCCATTTGGAAGGCGCCTCCTTGCTGGCATTGTGCTCGCCCTTGAACCCGACCGGAACGTCCTTCACGCGGGAGCAGCTGGAGGCCATCTGCGACCTGGTGCTGGAGGAGAACGCGCGTCGCAACGGCGAGAAACCGCTGTATGTGATGTACGACCAGATCTATCAGGAACTGGTGTTGGGCGATACCGTGCATGTGGATCCCGTTTCGATCCGCCCAGCCATGCGGCCCTATACCATCTACATCGACGGCATCTCCAAATCCCTTGCGGCCACCGGGGTGCGTGTGGGTTGGGCCTTCGGTCCTACGCTGGTGATGAAGAAGATGGCGGCGATCCTGGGCCACGTGGGGGCCTGGGCACCGAAACCGGAGCAGGCGGCCACCGCCCGTTTCCTGGATGACACGGCCGCCTTCGAGAGCGCAGTGAATCGGCACTGCACGATGATCGACGAGCGCGTGAAGGCCTACTACGATGGCTTCATGCAACTGAAGCGCGAAGGCTTCCCGGTGGATGCGTTGCCCGCACAGGGCGCCATGTACCTCACCGTGCGTGTGGGGATCGTCGGCAGAACGACGGCCGATGGCAAGGTGTTGGACAACGCCTCGGACGTGACCTACTACCTGATCGAAAAGGCCGGTGTGGGTCTGGTGCCCTTCCTGGCCTTCGGCACCTCCAATGACAGCGATTGGTTCCGCGTATCGGTGGGCACCACGAAGATGGCGGACGTGCCTGCGGTGATCGATGGATTGCGGCGGGCGATGGAAGGGTTAAAGGGATGAGGATCTGTCAGCCTCTGCAAAAGTGTAATGGTCGACCCAGTGGGTCGACGCTACAGGTGCCCTGTAGCGAGGCGTCGTTCCAATTTCTGATCATCTGATATTCTGATCGATGCATTGGCTCGATTGGTCCATCCTCCTCGGCACGCTGGGCTTCATCGTGGGCTATGGCGTGTGGAAAACGCGCAAGGACAACAGCAGCGAGGATTTCCTGCGGGGCGGGCACAACGACCGCTGGTGGGCCGTGGGGCTCAGCGTGATGGCCACGCAGGCCAGTGCCATCACCTTCCTCAGCACTCCGGGTCAGGGCTACCTGGACGGATTAGGCTTCGTGCAGTTCTACTTCGGTCTGCCGCTGGCCATCCTGGTGATCAACCGCGTGTTCATCCCGCTCTACTACAAGTGGAACGTGTACACGGCCTATGAATTCATCGGCAAGCGCTTCGATGGTCGGACGCGCCTCCTCACGGCCGGGCTCTTCCTGATCCAGCGCGGACTCGCGGCCGGCATCACCATCTACGCACCGAGCATCATACTCAGCAAGGTGCTGCACTGGCCGCTCTCGTGGACCTGCGTCTTCATCGGTACGCTGGTGATCATCTACACCACCACCGGCGGTGCCAAGGCCGTGGGCGTGACGCACAAGCAACAGATGGCCGTGATGTTCGGCGGGCTCTTCGTGGCCTTCGGGCTGGTGGTGTGGTACCTGCGCGAACACATCGGCTTCGTGGAAAGTCTGCAACTGGCCGGTGCCTTGGGCAAGACCGAAGTGATCAACACCAGCTTCGACCCCGGCAACAAGTACACGCTGTGGAGCGGACTGCTCGGCGGCTTCTTCCTGCAGCTGGCCTACTTCGGCACGGACCAGAGCCAGGTGCAACGTTACCTCAGCGGCAAGGATGTGGAGCAGGCCAAACGCGGGCTGTGGATGAACGCGCTGCTGAAGATCCCCATGCAGTTCTTCATCCTGCTGACGGGTGTGCTGGTGTTCGTGTTCTACCTGTTCAATCAGGCGCCGGTGCATTGGAACAGTGCGAACGTGGAGGCGATGCGATCAGATGATCAGATGATCATACGATCAGATAATGGAAATGTCGACTTCCGTCCATCCTCCGGAACCTTCGACCCTCCGGGTCGACCCATGGATGTGCAAGCAGATCACACGGCCAACGCTGCCACCATCACCACCGCTGCCAATGCCTGGGTGACCGCTCACCGCGCTGGCCAGCCCACGGACGACCAACAACTGACCACCGCCCTTGCCGAGGATACAAAGCTCCGCGAAGGA
This sequence comes from Chryseobacterium gleum, assembly GCA_945872795.1. Taxonomy (GTDB): domain Bacteria; phylum Bacteroidota; class Bacteroidia; order Flavobacteriales_F; family PHOS-HE28; genus PHOS-HE28. The sequence goes on along the minus strand of CAMCAZ010000006.1, from coordinate 75,087 downwards.
TACCGCGCCCAGATCAAGGCCACCCTGCCCGAACGCGAAGCCAACGACAAGGACTACATCTTCATCACCTTCATCATGGACCACATGCCCATCGGGATCATCGGGCTGTTGCTGGCGATGATCTTCAGTGCGGGCATGAGCAGCACCAGCGCGGAGCTGAGCGCGCTGGCCACCACCAGCGTGGTGGACGTGGTGCGGAAGGAACGGACCGATGTGCAGCAGGTACTGGCGACGAAGTGGGCCACGGTGCTCTTCGGGCTGCTGGCACTGGGCTTCGCGGCGATCTTCTCGCTCTTCGAGAACCTGATCCAGGCGGTGAACATCCTGGGCTCGCTGTTCTACGGAACCATCCTCGGGATCTTCCTGGTGGCCTTCTTCCTGAAACGGGTGCAGGGCACGGCCGTGTTCATCGCAGCGCTCATCTCCCAGGCGGCCATCCTGTTCATCCATTTCTCGAGCATCGAACTCGCCTTCCTTTGGTACAACCTCATCGCCCCGGCTATCGTGGTGGTGCTGGCCCTGATCATCCAGGCCGTGCTTCCCCCACGACCCGTACCAAGCATATGAACACCTCCTGGGACCTGAAGGGCAAACGCGCCCTGATCACCGGTGGCACGCGGGGGATCGGCCTCGCCACCGCCAACGAGTTCCTTTCCCTGGGTGCTGAAGTCGGCGTGGTCTCGCGCGTGGCGGATCAGCGCAGCGATGTGCTCTGCCTGCAGGGCGATATCGGCCTGGCCAGCGACCGCGAACGGATCGCGCAGGAGATCCAGGCACAGTGGAGAGGGCTGGACATCCTGGTGAACAACGCCGGCATGAACATCCGCAAGTCCTGGCTGGAGATCTCGGAGGACGAACGGGAGACCGTACTGAACACCAATGCGCTCGGGCCCATGGACCTCACCAAACGCCTGTTTCCACTACTTCAGCACGGCAGGCATGCGGCGGTGGTCAACGTGGCGTCCGTCGCCGGCTTCGTGGACGTGGGTTCCGGCGCCACCTACGCGCTGAGCAAAGCGGCCCTGCTCCAGTTCACGCGCAGCCTGGCGGTGGAATGGGCCCCTCACCACATCCGCGTGAATGCGGTGGCGCCGTGGTACATCCGCACACCGCTCACCGAACCCGTGCTCTCGCAACCCGAGCGCATGGCGAAGATCCTGTCCCGTACACCGATGGCGCGGGTGGGAACACCGCAGGAGATCGCGGCCGCCATCGCCTTCCTGGCCATGGACAAAAGCAGCTTCATCACCGGCCAGTGCATCGTGGCCGATGGTGGGTTCATGGCGCTCGGCATGTGAACCATGAAGGCACTGCGCACACTTGCCCTGGTGCTGTTCATCCAACAGGCTGGCATATTCCAGGCACAGGAGCCCGTGCCGGTGCTGCAGCCCTCCATCGGCGCGACACCCGATCTCACGCCAGCCCATTTCGCATTGTATGCATGGTACAACAAGGTGATGAGCACGGAGATCGAGCTGGAGGAAGCCGACAAGGCCCGCTTCGACTCCTTGTACCACACTGTGGGTGAAACGCGCGACAGCCCATGCCAGGTGATCGGCATGGAATGCAGTTGGTATTGTGGTGGCGGCCCGGATGCGGTGTGGGCCAGTTCGACCTTGGATCTGCAAGGAGCACAGCGCTATGCAGCTTTCCAAGCGCATGACCTGGACTACTGCACGGCCTGGAGCGAAGGTGTTCCGGGTCCGGGGATCGGTGAGTCACTCACCTACCTGTTCGCACCGCATAGCCCGCGGATCCATACCATTGTCCTATCCAATGGACGCGTCAGCGATGAGGCCATGTGGAAGGCCAACAACCGCGTGAAACGCCTGCGGATGAGCGAGAACGGCCAAGCCTTGCTGGACCTGGAGCTGGCGGATACCACGGCCGATCAGTCCTTCAGCCTGCCGGGACTCCTGGGTCAACGCGCTGATGGGAAAGCGATGGTGCTCACCTTCACCATCCTTGGGGTCTACGCCGGAGAGCGATACGACGACACGGTGATCACCGAGATCTATTTCGACGGGACCGACGTTCATTGACCGTTGTATAAGCAGGAAGCCCTCCAACATGAAGGGCTTCCCGGGGCAATTACTGGAAGTGGATCACTTCTTCTGCATCCACTCGTCGATCTTCTCCTTGTTCATCTTTACGTAGGCCTCATACTTGGCCGCCTGGGCCAGGCGGATGCTCTCTTCGGCAGTGGCGATGGCCTCCTTGAACTGACCGTTCTGGGCCTGGGCGAGCGCAAGGGTGTGCAGGTTCCAGAACTTGCGCTCCTTCTCCACACTCTTCATGGCGTACCTGAGCGCTATCTGTGGCTCGATGTTGCGGTCAACCATGAATCGGGCACTGGAGTTGAAGACCCGGTAATCCGCATCGGGCTTGTTCACCGCCTCCGTGATGTTCATCAGCGCCTGCTTGGTGGCATCCGCGTGCAGGCTGATGCCCACCACGGTATTTTCCCAACGCAGCTCCAGCACGGCCTTGTCGTCCTTCACATCAGCGAAGCCGATAGTGAAGGTCTCGGTCATGTCGCACTTGCCCACAGGCACTTTCACCATCAGCACGTCCTCCTCCGCCTTTCGCTCATCTACGCCGCCGAGCTCGGGGTTCTTGTTGAAGGTGATCACCCACATCTCAGGATTGGGCGTGGTGAACAGGGAGTACTTGCCCTTGGGCAACAGCTGTCCTTCCACCATCACATCACCTTCCACTTCCACCGTGGTGCTCATGTTGGCACCCGTGCGCCACATCTCGCCGAAGGGCACCAGGTCACCGAAGATCTTGCGGCCCTTGGCACTTGGACGGGAATACTCCACTTCGATCGTGGTGAGGCCCACGATCTGTTCCACTTCGCCCTTGGGGCTGGGCTGGGGTAGTTCTTGAGCAGATGCGGCCACCGTGGTGAACAGGGCCAGGGTCATTGCGGTCTTTCTCATCATCATCGTTGGATTGTTTTCGTCCGTTCAGGAACAAGGTGCATTGTCCCTTGTTCGCGGATGGACGAAGGTAACGATGTGGATGGTTTTCCGGGAAGCTATCAGGCCACCTTCAGGTTGCTCAGGCGCGAACGGTCGAACTTCTCGCGGGCATAGCTCAGCGTGATGCGCAGTTCCGTCGGGCGATCGGGCGCCCCGGGGATCTCGTACATCGCGTCGGTCATGATGGCCTCGCAGATGCTTCGCAGACCGCGGGCTCCCAACTTGTAGTCGAGGGCCTTCTCCACGATGAAGTCGAGCACCTTCTTGTCGAAGGTCAACTTCACCTTGTCCATGTCGAAAAGCTTCACATACTGCTTCACCAAGGCGTTCTTCGGCTCGGTCAGGATCCGTCGCAGGCTCTCCCGGTCCAGGGGGTCCAGGTAGGTGAGCACGGGGAAACGACCGATGAGTTCGGGGATGAGGCCGTAGCTGCGCAGGTCCGTGGGGCCCACATACTGGAGCAGGTGCTCGTCGTTGATGCGGCCCTCCTTGCTGGCGCTGTATCCCACGGCACTGCTCTTCACGCGCCGTGCGATGATCTTCTGGATGCCGTCGAAGGCACCACCGCAGATGAAGAGGATGTTCTTGGTATCCACCTGGATCAGCTTCTGCTCCGGGTGCTTGCGACCACCCTGCGGAGGTACGCTCACCACGCTGCCTTCCAGCAGTTTCAAAAGGGCCTGCTGAACGCCCTCACCGCTCACATCACGGGTGATGCTCGGCGTGTCGCTCTTGCGGCTGATCTTGTCGATCTCATCAATGAACACGATACCGCGCTCGGCCTTGCTCACGTCGTAATCCGCAGCCTGTAGCAGGCGGCTCAGGATGCTCTCCACGTCCTCGCCCACGTAACCCGCTTCGGTCAGCACCGTCGCATCAGCGATGGCGAAGGGCACGTTCAGCATGCGTGCGATGGTCTTGGCCAGCAGGGTCTTGCCACTGCCGGTCTCGCCCACCAGGATGATGTTGCTCTTCTCGATCTCCACCTCGTCCAGGGCCGTGGCCGGACGCTGGAGCAGACGCTTGTAGTGGTTGTACACGGCCACGCTCAGCACCTTCTTCGCATCGTCCTGGCCGATGACGTATTCGTCCAGGAAACGCTTGATGTCCGAGGGGCGCTGCAGGATGAGATTGCCCTCCATCTCGCTGCGTGAACGCTGGCTCAGCTCTTCGCTGATGATGTTCTGCGCCTGGGCGATGCAGCTGTCGCAGATGTGACCGGTGATGCCGGCGATAAGCACGTTGGTATCCTGCTTGTCACGTCCGCAGAACGAGCACTTGATCTCTTTCTTTTCCATTTGAAGGCGCTGACCCCCCGATACGTGGGAGTGTGCGAAAGTGTTGCAAGATAAGGCGAAGGCCGGGGGATCGCTCCACCGGCCTTCGGTCAATGTTGGTCCCCGCTACAGAAGGGGCGGGACGCAGTGGTCGTGGTGTCTGGTCCGAGCAACTTGTAACGCAGATCCGCACAAGCCTTGGCGCGAAGTTTCGCGCACCTATTTGTGCTTCAGCAGCAGTTCGTCGATCATGCCGTAGGCCTTGGCCTCTTCGGCGATCATCCAGTAATCCCGGTCGCTGTCCTTTTCCACCTTCTCGAAGGGCTGTCCGCTGTGGCTGCTGATGATCTCGTACAGCTCCTTCTTCAGCTTCACGATCTCGCGCACGGTGATCTCCATGTCGATGGCCTGGCCTTCCGCACCGCCCAGGGGCTGGTGGATCATCACCCGGCTGTGCTTCAGAGCGCTGCGCTTTCCCTTGGCACCTGCGCAGAGCAGCACCGCACCCATGCTCGCGGCCATGCCGGTGCAGATGGTGGCCACGTCGCAGTTGATGTACTGCATGGTGTCGTAGATGCCCAGTCCGGCATGCACTCCGCCACCCGGACTGTTGAGGTAGATCTGGATGTCCTTCTTGGCATCCACGCTCTCCAGGAACAGCAGCTGCGCCTGGATGATGTTCGCCACCTGGTCGTTGATGCCCGTGCCCAGGAAGATGATGCGGTCCATCATCAAGCGGCTGAACACGTCCATCTGGGCCACGTTCAGCTGGCGCTCCTCGATGATGTAGGGGGTCATCGAGGAGGTGATGACGCTGCTGGTGTAGCTGTGCAGCGTGTTGCTGCTGATGCCGCGATGCTTCACGGCATATTTCTGGAATTCGTCGTTGGGGAACATGTGTTTTGAAGGGGTACGTTGTTCTGCGGAACGTCGATGGACGCTCTTGGTTCAGGCCGTGCGGGCCAAGTTTACGAATTCATCGTAGCTCACCTTCTTTTCCTTGGGGCTGAGCAATGCCTTGAAGTGGGTCATGAGCTTCTGTTCCACGATGGAGTTGCGGATACGGCCGATCTGCTCGCGGTCGCCCAGGATGCGGGCGGCCATCTGCTGGAGCTGCTCCCCTTCCGGAGCGGGCATGCCATACTGCATGAACTGATCGCTCACGTAACGACGGGCGAAGCCATCGAGCTCCTCCCCCTTGGCCTCCAGGCCGTACTTCTCCACCACACGGTCCTCCAACAGCTGGCGGCGCAGGCCATCGGAATAGCCCGCGTAGCCCTCTTCCACCTCTTCCGGGGTGATCGGCTTCTGGCTCGTCTCCTTGATCCAACGCTTGAGGAAGCTGTCCGGAAGTTCCACGCCCGTGTGCTTCATCAGTTCGCGCATCACCAGGCGCTTGTAGACGCGGTCACTGTCCCGCCGGAACATGTTCTCCAGCCCTTCCTTCACCTTGGCGCGGAAGCCGGCCTCGTCGCTCACGGCGTCCTTGCCATAGACGCGATCAAAGAGGTCCTGGTCCAAGGGGACCTGCACCATGCGCTTGATCTCCGCGGTACGGAACAGGAAACTGTTCCCGATGTGATGGACTCGCTCGTGGTCCACCCCGAGCATGCGGGCCAGGTCATCGTGGTCACGGCTCACCTTGTGCGGGTCGACGGTCACCTCATCACCGGCGCTTTTGCCCACGAGCGTGTTGCGGGTGGCGTCATCGGCGAGGTACTCGAGGCTGATGGTGGCGCGGTTCATCACACCACCGGCCTTGATGGTGCCGTCCACATCCAGCTCGATCATGTCGCCCAGCAGCATGTCCTTCGCTTCGCTGACCGTGGCATCCTCCAGCTTGCCGAAGCGCCGCTGCATGTCGTCGATCTCGCGCTGCACCAGCTCGTCGGTCACATCCACCAGCGGGTAATCGACGCCCACCTTGTCGTTGAGGTCGATCTCGAACGAGGGGGCCATGCCCAGCTCGTAGGCGAAATTGAACTCACCGGGTTGGTCCCAGTTGTTGGTGTCGATGTCACCGCGCTTGGGCAGGGGCTGCCCCAGTACACGGATGCCGTTCTGCTGGATGAACTGCTTGAGGTTCTCGTCGATCAGGCGCTCCACCTCGGTGACGAGGAGGGTGCGGCCGACCCGCTTCTTGATGATGGTCATGGGCACCTGGCCGGGGCGGAAGCCGGGCAATACGGCGTTCTTGCGCTGTTCCTTCAGGGCCTTCTCCACTCCCGGGCTGTAATCCTCGGGGAGCAGTTTCACTTTCAGGGTGGCGGTGAGGGTGCCGGTCTCTTCGCGTTCGATGTTCATGGTTGATGGGGCGTGTCGCTCGATCGTGATCGACGGAGGGTGATGTATTGATGTGTGTTCGATGCTGTCAACCTGTTCGCAGTAGCCAAGGCTTCAACAGACCAAGGCTAGCCTTCGCTGAAGCTACGGCGAACCGATGGCCGCCTTCGCCAAGGCTACAGCGAGCCGATGTACGGACGGGGGGACTCGAACCCCCACACCTTGCGGTACCAGATCCTAAGTCTGGCGCGTCTACCAATTCCGCCACGTCCGTGGAAAGGGCTGCAAAGATAGCCGCTGGTCCTCCGCTCCCGGGTGCTTCCACCACCATGTTACCTTCGCCCCCCAACGATCGGCACCCTGGCGATGAAGCATCTGGACCCCAAGGAACTGAGCATACCCGAGCTGCACGGATTCCTGGTGGGCGCCATCGGCCCGCGACCGGTGGCCTTCGCCAGCACCATCGATGCCGAGGGCCGACCGAACCTCAGTCCCTTCAGCTTCTTCAACGTCTTCGGGGCGAACCCACCGCTGTTGATCTTCAGCCCTGCACGCCGCGGGCGGGACAACACCACCAAGCACAGCTACCACAACGTGAAGGCGGTGCCCGAGGTGGTGATCAACGTGGTGACCTACGCCATGGTGCAGCAGACCTCGCTGGCCAGTACCGAGTATGCCGAAGGTGTGAACGAATTCGTGAAGGCCGGCTTCACCCCCATCCCTTCCGATGTGGTGCGTCCCTTCCGCGTCAAGGAAAGCCCGGTGCAGTTCGAGTGCCGCGTGCAGCAGGTCATCGAGACCGGCATGGGCGGTGGCGCGGGCAACCTCGTGCTATGCGAAGTGGTGCGCATCCATGTGGACGAGGACCTGTTGGATGAGCGCGGCAAGATCGACCAGCGCAAGATCGATCTGGTGGGACGGATGGGCGGAAATTTCTATTGCCGGGCCCACGGTGATGCCCTCTTTGAACTGGCCCAACCCAGCACCCAGATCGGGGTGGGCGTGGATGCCCTTCCCCCGGAGGCCCGCAACAGCCGCATCCTCACCGGCAACGACCTCGGACAACTGGGCACCCTGCTCCAGGTCCCCGATGAGACCCTGGTGAACGAATACAAACTCACGGAGCTGAGCGATATCTTCATCGCCCTCAAGGACCGTCACACCGAGCTGGAGGAAAGCCTGCACCGCCGTGCGCAGGACCTGCTGCGCGCGGGACACCTGGAGGAGGCCTGGAAGACCCTGCTCGCCTTCAACGCACGCTAGGCCTCCACCGCTCCCGGCCTGAACTGAACACGAAAAGCAACACGAACATGGCATCTGTAAGCATCACCGGCACCATCAAGGTCCTGGGCAAGACCCAGCAGGTCTCCGAGAAATTCAGCAAGCGCGAAGTGGTCATCACCGAAGCGGGTGGCCAGTACCCCCAGCACATCCCCGTGGAATTCACCCAGGACCGTTGCGCCATACTTGACGGTTACAAGCCTGGTGAAGAGGTGACCGTTTCGTGCTACGTGAACGGCCGCGAATGGACCGGCAAGGATGGTGTCACCAAACACTTCCTCAGCCTGAAAGGAGACCGCATCGAACGCTCCGGAGCAGCTGCACCGGTGGGTGGAGGCTATCAGGCCGCCCCTCCTCCGAGCGCAGCCGACATGCCGCCGATCGGTGGCGACGACGACGACCTGCCGTTCTGATCAGCGCTTCAAGCGGCGTCCTTTCCACACCGGTCTCCACCAGAGCGCCGCCACGGCGATGAGGGGCGAAACGGCGGCGAACCAAAGCAGCGCCAGCACGGTGTGCGAGACCGGATTCGGCGCTGTGCCCATGTTCCGGTGATGGCCGCGCACCATGCGCACCACCGGAACGGCCCATGCCGCCCAGGCAAAGAGCAGCATGCTCCAGATGTGCAGGAGCTGTTCACCCACCCGCAGCTGCAATGCAGGCAGTGTGAGGGCGAGCAGGGACCATGGCAGGAGCAGGGCCACAGCAGGGAGCACTTTCGCCGCGCTACCGGGATGCGCACGCATCTTCCCGGCCCAACGGATCCGCTGTTCGAAATAGTCCCTCATGGTCGGTTCTGGGCGGGTGAACACCGCTGCCCGGGCATCGGCCACGTAGCCGATCGTGCGTCCTGCCCTGCGCATACGGGCCAACAGGGTCATGTCGTCGCCACTGGCCCAGCGGTCGCCCGTGAAACCGCCCACTTCGCGGAACGCGGTCCGGGTGAAGGCCATGTTCGCGCCGTTGGCCAGAAGCGGCGACCCCTGCACCGCGCTGCCGGCCGTGGCACCCTGCAAGGCGGCCTGTTCCTCGCACTGAAGCAATGCCAGTATTCCCCCCTCCGAGATCATGTGCACGGGTGCCAACAGCATGTGTGCCCCGCTGCGCGACCACTGCTGCACCACGGCCGCCACCCGGTCCGGTCCGAAACGCACATCGGCATCGGTAACAAGGATGAGCTCCGGACCCTCGGCACCCACACCCCGTTCGATGGCCGCCTTCTTACCTGCATGATCCGCCGGAAGGTCCAGCACCTGAAGGGCGGGCCACTGGGAGCGCATGGACTGCAGGCAGGCCATGGTCCCATCGGTACTATGGTCATTGATCACCACCACCTCCATGGCCTCCCGAGGCATGTGTTGCGCATGGAGGTCCTGCAGAACGGCCACGATCGTGCCTTCCCCATTGCGGACCGGCACAAGGACACGGACCTTGACGCCGCCGATCTGCACAGGATCGGCAGGGTCTGCAGCGAAGGCCTCCTCGGCAGCCGATCGCCAAGCCGTGACCATCAGGCCATGCAGCAAGGCCAGCACAAAGGCCCCACAGACCAGGATCAGGAGCAAGCTCATGGTGTTTCCTTGGGGACCCTGATGGGACTGAATAAGAGGATCACGCTTCCGGCCAATGCGGGCAGGACCAGGTTGATGGCCCACACGCTGAAGGTGGCCAGCAGGACCAGGGCGGCATCGCCGCCCAAGGGGGCCAGGATACCGACCGCCACCGAGCCTCGCACACCCAGTTCCGTGAGCAACATGGTGGGGATCAGCGTGGAAACGAGGTAGATCACCGTCACCGCAGCGACCATCACCGGCAGCGGCACCTGCACCTCAAGCCACCACAACATGCCGACGAACTGGCCTGCGAACACCAGGTAACGCAGGGCGCTGAGCGTGAGGACCCATCGTAGCGCTGCGGTGGGCACTTGGGAAAGCACCTGTGCCGGCCGATGCAGGGACCTTAGCAGTGGGACCATCAGCAGGAGCTGGCCCACCAGTTGCGGATGAAAATACACCACCAGCGTTCCGACCACCACCAACAAGGTCAGGGACGAGAGCACGCCGGTGATCCCGGGGGAGGTGGTCCAGGGCAGGTGCACCTCCGCGAACAACAGGAACAGCATCCCTGCACTGCCCATGATCAGGGTGACCGCGAACTGTGACATACTGCCCAGGGCGGTGGCGAACGCGCCGGCCACGCGGGCCTCGGGCCTCAGGAACAGGACCCTTCCGATGAACTCTCCGGTGCGATTGGGCGTGACCAGGGCCAGGCTCGTGCCCGCGATGGTGCCCAGAAATGCGCGCCAGGCATCGATGCGCTCCACCGGTCGCATCAGCACCCGCCATTTCACGCTTTCCACCGTCCAGTTGAGCACCATACCGATGAGCATCAAGACCAGCAGCGGCAAACCCTGCCCATGGTGCCAAAGAGCGCGAAGCCCATCCACGGCCTGAGTACCTTTGATGTCGATCAACTGGTCGTACAGGAAGCCGCAGGCCAAGAGGAAGATCCCCCAACGAAAGAGCATGAGCAGTGTACGTCCCACAGCAGGCGGCGCTCCCTTGGATGAGGCGGCGGTCAAAAGTAGGTCCGGGGCTTCGGCGCGCATCATTCTGGGGATCGACCCCGGGACCACGGTGATGGGCTTCGGGGTGTTGCACATCGCAGCGGGCAAGGTGGTGCTGGTGGAGGCCGGTGCGATCCGCTTCCCGGCCACGGACGATCATACGCAGAAGCTCAAGGCCATTTTTCAGCAGACCAGCGGCATCATTGCGCGTCACGGACCGAACGAGCTCGCCATCGAGGCGCAGTTCTTCGGGAAGAACGTCCAAAGCATGCTGAAGCTGGGCCGGGCGCAGGGCGTGGCCATCGCCGCCGCGCTTCAGGAGGGACTATCGGTGGTGGAATATGCGCCCAAACGGATCAAACAGAGCATCACCGGAAGCGGGAACGCCTCCAAGGAACAGGTGGCGGCCATGCTGCTGAGCATCCTGGGATTGAAGGAACTGCCGAGCAGCACCGATGCCACGGACGCTGTGGCTGTGGCCGTTTGCCACCATTTCGCCGCAGGGGCCATCCCGCGCCCCAGCAGCCGGTCCACAGCGAAGGGCACCAGTGATTGGGGGGCCTTCATCCGGAACAACCCGGAACGGGTGCAGTAGGGTCAAACGGTGCGCAGGCGCACGGCCAGGGCCGCAAGCTCATCGGGCCCGGGCTTCAGTTTGGGCCTGCCGAAGTCCATATCCTCCATGGTGTCGATGGGGATCAGGTGCAGGTGTGCGTGGGGGACCTCCAGCCCGATCACCGTAAGTCCCACGCGGTCACAGGGCACCACGGCCTTGATGCGTTGGGCCACCTGCTGGGCGAAGGGCAGTATGTCCGCCAATACGTCCGACGGAAGATCGAAGAATCGGTCGACCTCCACCTTGGGGATCACCAGCGTGTGTCCCATGCGCAAGGGCGCAATATCCAGAAAGGCCAGAAAAAGGTCATCCTCGGCCACCTTGTGGCAGGGGATCTCGCCGCGCACGATCCGGGTGAAGAGGCTGGGCATCAGCGGGAGATGTCCACCACCTCGAACTTCGCGCTGCCGGTGGGGGTCAGGATCTCCGCGATCTCGCCGCGTGCCTTGCCCAGCAGGCCCTTGCCGATGGGCGAACCGACGCTGATACGGCCGGTCTTGATGTCCACCTCGCTTTCAGCCACGAGCGTGAATTCGCGTTCACTGCCGTTGCCCATGTGGCGCACCACCACCTTGGAGTGGATGTACACCCGGGTATTATCCATCTGTGATGTGTCCACCACCCTTGCGTTGGACATCATCTCCTCCATCTTAGCAATACGGGCCTCCAACATACCCTGCTCCTCTTTGGCCGCATGGTATTCCGCGTTCTCGCTCAGGTCACCCTTGTCCCGGGCGTCCGCGATCTGTTGGCTCAGGTGCGGTCGCTCCACCGTGCGCAGGTGATGCAATTCCTCCTGAAGCTTCTTGAATCCCTCTTCTGTGTAATAGGCCGGTGTGCTCATGGCCGAAGGTCTTGGTATGACAATGGAAAAGGACCCCGTGAGGTCCTTTTCCAAAGATAGGGATGAATGATCAGAGACTGATGCGGACGCCCAAACTGTGCACGCCGGCGAAGGGATTGGTGCTACGGTAGCTGTAATCCAATGCAAAAGCGCTCTTCTTTTCGTCGCCGAAGGGGAAGTCAATACTGATGCCGGCGGAGGGCCCGGTGAACACCGTGGTGCGCTCCGTGTCGGAGGTGATACCGTCCTCGTACATGTAACCGCCACGCAGGTGCACCATCTTCTTGAAGGCGTATTCCACACCGATGATCCCCTGGTCCTTCGTGAAGGAGTTGGAAATGAAGGTTCCGGCGAAGGTCAGCTTGTGCATCTCATTGATGTTCCAATCGTAGGCTGCACCGATGTTGAGCAGGGAAGGGATCTCGAAGCCCTGTGAGCGCTGCTCCAGCGTAAGCTGGTCGCTTCCCGTCAGCAATAGACCCTGCACCGCCAGACCATCACCGCTGAACTCCATGGCGGGTCCCACGTTCTTCAATGCGATCCCGAAGTGCAGGTTCTCCTGCTCACCGGTCACATACTGGATACCCGCATCGAAGGCCACACCCGACGTCCGCACGTTGGCAATGGACTCAGAGACCACCCGCAGGAGCAAGCCGCCCTGTATGCTGCTGGAGAAGCTCTTGGAATAGGCCAGTCCGATGTTCGACATGCTGGGACGGAAGGTCCCGCGGCCACCTTCAGGGTTCTCCACCGTGGTGACATCGATCTCACCGAAGGACATGGTGGTGGCGGTCAGGCCGAGCACCCCGGAGGACCCCAGCTTCTGGCCCACACCGATGCTGCTGATGGTGACCCCGCTTCCGGACAACCATTGCGTGCTGGAGAACAGCACCTCGGTCTTGTTGACCCGGGACAGCCCGGCCACGTTCCCGAACATGGATTCCACCCCGCGCAAGGATGCTGTATTGGCCATCCCCCAACCCGCCGAACGGGCCCAGGGATTGATCAGCAGCTGGGTCGCACCGGCTGAACCGGCACGGTCAGGGTTTCCTGCCATCAGGGTCGCACCAGCCATCAGCGGCAGTGCCATCAAGAGCGCAATTGACCTTTTCATCGTTGGCATCTTCTGCAAGCTTCTCTATTGGTCCAATCAGGCTTAGAAGTTCTGCAGGTCCACAGGCCTGAGAGCTCCGAACCATTTGATCACCTTCTCTCCCACCCCGGGAACATCCACGTGACAGATATACACCCCCCCGGCGATGGGAATGTTGTTCACGTTCTTCAGGTCCCAATCGAGATAGGTGAGCTCATTGTCCTTCCTGTACTTGCGCACCAGCGTACCGCTCGTGGTGTAGATCGAGATGGTACAGGTCTGTGGCAGGTTGATGAACTTCACCCGGTTGTCCAGTCGGTTCGTTTCGTAGCCACTGAACCCGTAGTAAGGGTTCGGCACGATGCCGATGTTGTCCAGGAAGCTCTCGGCCACATCGGACACACCCGTGGAAGTGGCGAATCCATCCGACCCGAAGGTGTACAGAGGGAGTCCACCATTCCGCGCAGGCTCGATCGGCTCGGGAGCGCCGTTGTAGTTCACATATGGCAGGTAGGGCTTGGCGACGTTCAAAACCACACGTGCCTCGGTCGCAAGCAATTGCTGACCTTCAATGGCGATCGCACCACCCACCCAAGCGATGGCCTGGAAGATGCGCGGACGTGCCGATGCCGATCCACTGGCCAGGCGGTCCATGATATGTGCTCCCTCATCGTACTTGGGCACTCGGTCCGCCACGTTGCTGACGCGGCGTTCGTTCTTGAACACGTAGATCCAGTGTCCTCCGCCGAAGATGGGGCCGTCGTTAGCGAAGACCAGTGAATTGGGGTTCCAGATCATGTCGCGGCCCACTTCACCACCCCAGAAGCTGTTCTCCCCGTAAGCAATGTTCAGGCGCTCACCTGTCTCCAGGTCAATGGCGAAGCCTGGGAACCAGCCCATGCCGGCGGCGTTCGTCAGCGTGGCTTCCGCCTCGTTGGCCCCAGCTGTGCCGGTCTTGCGGCCGTTCTTGTCGATACTGGCCGCGCGGCGCAGTGACAGACGGGGCGCACCACCTTCCGCCAGAGCGGTGTTGCTCTCCTGTTCGAACACAGGTGAACGGGTCCATTTACTCTTATCCGCCGTGAACACGATCTGTACACTTGGCACCTCGCTTATCCGGGCGTTGGCCATTGACTGGTTCACGTCCACGACAGAGCCGGGTTGGAACGGAGCCTCACCCACCAAGGGCCAGGGAGCCCAAGTGCCCCCGAGAATACCCTCATACAATTGCTCGTCATCTTTGCCCACACGGTCGTTGTAAACGTTGGGCGGGTCACCGGGCAGTGCCTCGATCTCCGTGGTGCCAGAACGGATCCAGTTGAAGGGGCTTTCACCTTCGCCATCCGGGATGCCGAAGAACCACGCCTTCGAAGGGTCGGCGAAGGTCAGGGTCCCCGTGGTGGTGGGCACGGTGAACGCTCCGGCAGTGCCAGCCTGATCCGTCTCATAAGCGTACTGCCCCAACGTGACCGAGATACCATACTGCAGGAACAGCTGCTCGTAGTTCACCGCGATGCTCCGCTCGGAATCAATGGTGTCAGCGTTGGACAGGTTCACCAGTTTCCAGTAACCGTCGTTCAGGTCGGTGGCTGGGGTCGAGTCCTGGAACCACAGTTCGAACTGGGCATTGGGGACCTTCAAGGGGTCGACCACCTTCACGTCGACCGGGCTGAAGCCGCGCTTGTATTTCAGGACATCCTCGCGCCAGGGTGCAGCATCCACGATCGCATTCTCCGTTTCAGGCAACAACTCCAGTGCAAGTCGGCCATTGCCCTGACCCTCCAGACGGGTCACCGCGAGACGGTCACCGTACTGAGCGTTCAGCACCGTACCACCGTTGGTCGGGGTCGGTTTGTGGGGAATGCCCACGTAGGAACGGATGGCACCGAAGGCCGCTTTACGACCGGCCACATAGGGGAAGGCCTGACCGGTTCGGGCACCGATACTGTAGTCCTCGTAATTGTTGTAGGCGTAGGCAACAGCCAGGAAATAGTAGGTCTTGAAGTTCACCAGCGCAGGGTTGCCCTGTGCGAACTTGTCGTCCGTGATACGGATGGAGTGGATGATCCCTTGATCCGTACCGTTCACCATTTCCATGGGCACAGGTTGGCCCACGGTCTCATCGAACGGATAGTTGATGATCTGACCGACACCATCCTGCAGATCGCCCTGATAGACCAATCGGGCAAGGTTCACATCTTCCAGTTCGGCCACGCTGACGCTGGCGTCGCGCAGTTGGTAGACCTTGTACCCTTGGAAACGGTACACGCGGTCGTAGGCCTCACCATTGGGACCCTCCGAGGGGATGATCGGATCCACCTCCACATAGTTCTCGCCCTCGTTGTTGCTTCCCACCGGGTTCTTGATGTACAGGATCAGTTCTTGGTCCAGCTCGCGGACCTCCAGGTCCGGAGCATCGGGGCCGTCGAGGATCTTGAAGCAGTTGTCAAAGAGCGACTGGGCCTTATCATCAGCCACGCGCAGAGGCCTCAGGCTCTCCGCAGCGCCGCCGGAAGCTGCCCGTGCCCAGACCACACCCACGGTGATGTTGTTGTACGCACCAGGCTCCAAGGTGAAGGGGCCTGCGCTCTGGACGAACCGGCGATCGGGCTGGGCTAGTGTGGGGGTCTCCTCTTTCCAGGGATCCTGAGGGACACAGTTGGTCCCCCAACCGAGCGGATCACTTACGTCCGGGAACATGTAGAAGGCGCGCACGTAGGTGTCAGCCTCGGAATAGCCCGAGCCACCGTAGGACATCTCGCGGTTGTTCTTCCAGATGGACCGGAGGTAGTTGTAGAACTGGATGGCGTTCCCGGGATCGGTCAGGTTGGCGTTCGGGGATTCGCGGTTGAAGTAGAGGAACGCATTCATACCGAAGCGCTCGTTATCGACGATCGTATCACCATAGCCGATACCGATACCGGCATAAGGGATACCTCCCTGCTGCTGATACTCCTGGCAGCTCAGGTTCTGTGCAGGACCGGGGTTGTCCACCCCATCATCATCGCGGAAGGGGCCCTCGAAGAAGTCCACACCAACGGCTGGAGGTTGAGCGCCATAACCCTGACCGTTGGGGGTGGTCTCATCGTTATCATCCCAGTTGTACACATAACCCATCCCGCGTTGCACGTCACAACCGGTGAAGTCATCGTCCGCGTTGCCCAGATCGGGATCCACAAAGTGCCCGAAATAGGTGTTCGCCAACGTCTGAGTGCCCTGGTTGATGACCGTGTAGTTGTAGAAGGTCATATTGTTGATCTCGTCGTTCGAGCTGAAGGCAAAGGCCTGGGCACGGACCTCGAGACCGATCGGGAAACCGTTCGTCTCCGTGTGGGCCTCTCCCTTGTCGTTGAAGATCCAATAGATGTTGAAGTCACCGAACAAAGGCACGGGATCCTCCCTGTCCTTGGTCTTGCACTCCTCCACCGTGATCTCGAATCCATAATCCGGGAAGTCGCCCGAAGAAGGCTCGTAAACGCCGTCGGCGTTAAAATCGAAGAACGGGGCCAGATAGGCGGATTGTCCTGCCTCCACATTACCCTCTGCGGGCCACGTCGCGAAACCTGGAGGGATGGAATAACCGTTCGGGAACGCTGCCGCGATACATGCTGGATCACCGGCGCAATTCGCCCACTGCAGGTGCGCTTCCGCCTGCGCGAGGGTGGTGGTATAGAACTGATCATACTCTGCGCAGACGCTCTGGTCCACACTGGCATCACCGCCCGTGGTCAAGGGACCGGGCCAGAAATCGTTCTGACCACCTTGGCGGTAGAGGACACCGGCGATCTTCAGCTGACCATCCTGGGACTGCCCTCCCATCCAGAGGCCACCGGAATAGATCGAACTTGGCCCGCTGAAATCCTCCGTCTTGGGAATCTCATAACCTGAGCGACCGAGACCACGGCGCTGCCACTTGTTCCCGCCGTTCTCGATGACGGCGCGTACGTTGTTGAACTCCAACTGGGTGATCTGGGTCGCCGGTGAGCAACCTGCCGCCTTCAGTGTGGAGGCCACGTTCTGCTGGCCAAGGCCAGAGCCCGTGTACGGAGGAGCCATGGCCTGGGTCAGTTGACCCGCGGTCAGTGCTAGGCTAAGAGCGAAGGTTCTGGTGAGGATTGCGCTAAAGCCTTTCATGGTCATCGTTTGTGCGTTCATCAGAAATCAAACCGGACACCCAGGCGGATCGTTCGGGGTGCACCGAAATTGAAAGGGTTGTTCACTTTGGCGGAGTACAGATCGCGGAACGACTCGGGGTCGATCTGCGAACGGTCGGTCAACTGGGCGAGGTAACCATCATTGGTGGCGGAACCGGTGTAGCGGTATACACCCGTGATGTTCTCAGTGTTGAACACGTTGGTCACCAGCAGGTACACGTTAAGGTTCGCGCTCTTGGCCTTGCTTTCGTCATCTCCGAAGGTCAATGGGATATCGCGGTCCAATTGGAGGTCGGTGGTGAACTGCCAGGGCAGACGAGCTCCGTTCAGCGTGCCGTCCAAGCGGTAGTTGCTGGCGCCTGTGCCCTCGCTCACCACAGCACTGGAGCGGCTGTACGGCGTGCCGCTGCCCAAGATGCTGACCACATTGATCCCGGTGCGCTGAAAGATCTGCTTTCCAGCGATCATCGGGCCGTTGTAATCCTTTCCACCTCCGTAACGGAAGTCGAAGGTCGCTTGGAACCGGTGACGCTGGTCAAAGTCCAACGGCGAGATGGTACGCAGGTTCGGTTGACCGGTGTTCACCAGGTTCAGACCGGTGGTCGGGCCTGAACCCGTACCGTCGGCGAATTGCAGGGTGTAGCTGGCCCGCATCCATACGTTACCGGTGCGACGCAGATCGAAGGTGGTGGTGAAGCCCTTCACCGTACCGAAATCGAAGTTGTCGTAGGTCCGGTAATCCCGGGGCCAGGCGTTCACCACGTTGCGGATCTGGATCTGATCGCGCAGTTCGCGGTAGAAGGCCGCGATCTTGATCGACGATGCCTTGCTCAACACCTGCTGGAAGCCCAGTTCATAGTCGATGGTCTTGGTGGGTTTCAGATCGGGGTTGTTGATGATGTTCCCGGAGTTCTCCAAGTAGGCATAGTCGACCATGTTGATGCGGGACTGTCCGGCGTTCGGACGCTGGGTCAACACATCGTAGTGGGCGAAGAACACCGCTTCGTCGCTGATGGGGAAGGAGAAGGCTACACGGGGCATGACGTTCACCGCTGGCGTGTAATCCTTGAAGGCGTTCTTGCTCAGGGGTGAGGTGCCCTGCATGTCCGTGCGCGAACCACCGTTCACAAGGTAGGGCCTGATCTGTCCGGCCTCCTGGAGGGAGTTGCCATCGGCCAGCTCCACACCATCGGCGCTGTACCAAGTATCGCCATCACGATAGCCCTTGATCACGCTGGGGTCCTCCAGATCGTTCACATAGACCACAAAGTCCTCGCCGATGTTGGAAGGGCGGCTGGCCAACTGGTTCTGGATATCGCCGCTTGGAACCGTGCTACCGGCGGTGTAGGCGTCCTGCCAGAGGTACTTGTCCTTGAGCACGTTCTGGTTCGCATCGTAACGGTCCACACGCACACCCACGTTGAAGATGATGTCGTCGAAGGCGAACTTGTCCATCACATATCCGGCCATGTAGATCGGCTGGAAGGGGGCCTGGGCACGGGTGTAATTGCCGTTCGCATCGCGCTCATCGAAGAACGACTCGAAGCTCGCACGACCGCTCTGGCGATTGCCCAAGTGGTCATAACCGACATAGGTCACCGAATTGTTACCGTTGTTGATCAGTTCCTCGGGAGAGAACATATCCAAGGAGAATACGCTTGGATCCAAGGCATCCACATCGATGAAGTCCAATCCGTTCGGATCGAGACCCAGCGCGGTCCGCAGATTGCGGTCGAAGAACTGCTGATCACCACCGTTGTTGCGCGAGTAGAAGTACAGGTCGAACGTGCTGCCCGGCAGTTGCACGATGTTGGTGACTGCCGTATCCTGCCACTCACGGATGTGGAAGTTGGCCAGCTGGCGGGCCCGGGTCCACAGACCGATCGGAGCGAGGTCGTATCGACGCTGGGTCAATTGCTCATACTCAAAACCCACTGAGATGGCATGCGAACTGATGTCCGCACTACCCGATGCCGAGAAGCGGATCTGATCGTTCTGGCGCTTGCTGTACTCCGCACCTCCGGGGTTGTCGATCAATCCGATGTTGTTCCAAAGGCCGTAGATCGACCGCGGGGTCAGACCGTTCCAGAGCACACCGCGCGCCTGGGTCTCATCGAAGTTCTCGTAGTAGCCCACGTAGTTGGGGGCCGTCCCTTCCGGAGCGCCGAACAATTGCTGGATGGGGAACTGTTCGCGAGGCAGTGCATTGAAGTAGTAGTTGTTCACCGATGCGAGGTCCGGGTTCTGGGAACCGGGCGTGAAGGTGATCAGGGTGTCGGATTCGCCGACCTGCTCCCAACGGGCGTCATCGCTCAACTGGAACTGGGGAGCGCGGTAGGTGGTGAACTTGCCCACATAGCCATAATCGAACAGACGATCACCATGCGTAAAGTCGGCGATGTTGTTCTGGTATTGGCTGTAATCCAACTGCAGGGTGTAGAAGGCGTTCTTGATGGTCGCCTTCTCCTCCTCCTGTTCGGAACGGTTGGTGAAGCGCTGCGTGAACTTCACGAACGCACGCCAGGTACTCTCCTTGATGCGGATGTTGTTCTCCGCGTTCAAGAGGGAGTTGTTCCGGTTGAAGGACTGGCGGTTGCTGTAGTCCAGCGAACCGCCCACCGTGAGGTTGATCGTCGGGGTGGTGGTGATATCCACCTTACCGGAGGCCAGGTAGCTCACTTCGCCAGCGTTCTGGCGGGTCTTGATCGACTGGATATCGTCGGCGCGCAGGAATTCGCTGTTGTAAGCCAGAGCGAAATCGTTGTTGCCGCTGGGGATCAGGCGGGCCGGATCGGTCAGCAGGCCGCTCCGCACATCGGGGTTCACCCGGATATCGCCGATGTACAAGGGCGAGGCATCCACCACGTTGGTGTACTGACCCGAGAAGAAGAAGCCGATGAGGGGTTTGGTCTTGTTGCCCAGGCTGTCCTTCTTGAACAGGATGGGGCCTGAAAGACTGGCCTCCACCTGGTTGAACGCATACTTGTCGAGGCCAACGACGTCGGTGATGTCGTTGCCCACCTTGTATCCGGAGGTCAGGTATTCAACCCCACCGAAGAACTCCCGGCTTGGGCCGCGGGTGGTGATGTTGATCAGACCACCGGTCACGTCACCGTAGTTGGCAGGCACACCACCGGTGATCACCTGCACCTCTTCAATGGCGCTCTTGGGAAGGCCCGTACCCGCACCGGCCGGCACCTTCACCCCATCAATATAGTAGTAGGTGCTTTCCGTACGTGAACCCCGGATGCTGATGCCCCCTCCCGTACCGGCATCGCTCGCACCGGCCACGGTCGTGGCAATGGATGCGGCCGAACGTCCGGGCATCTTGGCGATGTCCTCCCGGGTCACGGTACCTCCCGATGCTCCACCGTCACGATCAATGAGCGGCACACTGTACTGTACCACTTCGAACTCCTTCAGTTCCACACCGGCATTAAGGCCGATGTCGAGGAAGGTGATCTTGTTGCTGCTGACGATGACACCCGTTTGCTTGTAAGGCTGATAGCCCACATAGCTGACGATGACATCGTACGTTCCGGGGTCGATCGGTTTGATGAAGTAGTTGCCATCAAAGTCGGTGGCTCCCCCGGAAACCTGGGTGCCACGGTTCTCGATGACCACGTTCACGAACGGAAGCGGCTCGCCGGACTTCTTGTCGGAGATCTTGCCCTTGAGACTACCCGAACCCACCTGGGCATGGATCGTCATCACACTGATCAAAGCAAGGACAACTGAGGAGAATAGCCTTCTCACCATCAACGGTAGGTTTTACGTTCAGCTTTACTGCGCAACGAGGGGGCGTAAATATAGGAAGATCCCGGATCGGCAAAATTTTCCTTTTCCCAGTGTGGACGCCCATTCCCGTGGTATCGGGGTCCGGAACCGACCGGGAGGGATGTGACGAATGGTGCCATGGGCTGTTGATGTGGACGAAAGGTAGCGGTAACATCGGCGGGCCGGTGCGGATGGTGCATCCAACTTCCGTTCATCCTATACAGCTCTGACCGATCACCGACGACGCCCGAAGGTGCGCTGGAAGAACCCGTCCCTGTGCGGGCCAGGCCCACCGCGGTCCGCGCGTTTGGTATTCCGCTTGATCCGCTTCCTGGTCTCCTTGTCCTGGATGGACAGGTGTCGCTTGCGATCGTCCTTCTCCTTCTTCACCTTGGCCTTCTTGTCGTCCTTGCCCTTCTTCGCCAGGTTCTTCTCCTGCTGCTTCTTGCTGATGCCGTCCTGTGCCATGGCCGCTCCGGACATGCCGAGGAGCACGATAGCGCATAGGAGCAAGCGGAGCAGCACGGTCTTCATGACTGCAAGGATACAGCACGAGGTGCGGCATACGGTTACCTACTTTTGGACGTTGTAACCGTGCACCAAGGTCTCCACATGTCAAAGTTCCCTGCATTGCTTCTCGCACTGATCATGCTTCTGGGCCCTGGCTGCCGCAAGGATGAGCGGGGGGGCGTTCCCTTGTCGTTGGTGGACATCAGCATCAATGTGAACAATCCATCGTACGCCGATCTGGCCGTACCCGGCGGGTGGGTCTACCTCAGCGGTGGGTCTCTGGGCATCCTGGTCTATCGCAGTTCACCGGAGACCTTTGTGGCCCTCGACCGACATTGCCCCTACCAGCCTGCCGACCTGTGCCGGGTGTTCGTGGATGACAGTGAGCTCATCGCCCGGGACACATTGTGCTGTGGGTCGGCCTTCCTGATCACCGATGGCAGCGTGGTGCAAGGCCCGGCAGCACTGAACCTTCAGCGGTACAACACCAGCTTCAACGGCACCACGCTCCGCATCTTCAATTAAGGGGGTAAGGAGATCGAAGTGGTGAGCAGCGGGTGAATGCACTGGTCCGCCAGCATATCACTTGCCACCCGCAGTAGGCGCGGGTAAATGAGCACACCCGGAATAAAGAAGCCCCGGCTTCCTTCGCGGAGCCGGGGCTTCTGTTGTTGCGCTGATGCTCAGTAGCGGTAGGCGTCGCTCTTGAACGGACCGTTCTTCGGCACGCCGATGTACTTGGCCTGGGCGTCGGTGAGCTCCTCCAGCTCCACGCCGATCTTTGCGAGGTGCAGGCTGGCCACCATCTCGTCGAGGTGCTTGGGCAGTACATACACCTTGTTCTCGTAGTTACCGTGGTTCTGCCAGAGCTCCAACTGGGCCAGTGTCTGGTTGGTGAAGCTGTTGCTCATCACGAAGCTGGGGTGACCGGTGGCGCAGCCCAGGTTCACCAGGCGACCTTCCGCCAGAATGATCACATCCTTGCCTTCGATGGTGTATTTGTCCACCTGCGGCTTGATCTCCACTTTGGTGTTGCCGTAGGTATCGTTCAACCAGGCCATATCGATCTCGTTGTCGAAGTGGCCGATGTTGCACACGATGGCCTTGTCCTTCATCTTGCGGAAGGCGGCCTCCGTAACGATGTTGAAGTTGCCCGTGGTGGTGATGATGATGTCGGCACGGTGCACATTGGGCACCAGCTTCTTCACCTCGAAGCCGTCCATGGCGGCCTGCAGTGCGCAGATCGGATCGATCTCCGTGACGATCACGCGCGCACCGGCTCCACGGAGCGATGCTGCGGTACCCTTGCCCACGTCGCCGTAGCCGCACACGATGGCGACCTTGCCGGCCATCATGATGTCGGTGGCGCGGCGGATGGCGTCCACGGCGCTTTCCTTGCAGCCGTACTTATTGTCGAACTTGCTCTTGGTAACGCTGTCGTTCACGTTGATCGCGGGCATCACCAGGGTGCCATTGCGCTCACGCTCCAGCAGGCGCAGCACGCCAGTGGTGGTCTCCTCGCTCAGGCCCTTGATTCCGGCCACGAGCTCGGGGTACTTGTCGAACACCATGTTCGTGAGGTCACCGCCGTCGTCGAGGATCATGTTCAGCGGCTTGCCACCCTCGAAGGCGAAGATGGTCTGCTCGATGCACCAATCGAACTCCTCATTGTTCATGCCCTTCCATGCGTATACGGGAATGCCTGCCTCGGCGATGGCCGCGGCGGCATGGTCCTGCGTGCTGAAGATGTTGCAGCTGCTCCAGCTCACCTCGGCACCGAGCTCCTTCAGGGTCTCGATGAGCACCGCGGTCTGGATGGTCATGTGCAGGCAGCCGGCGATGCGGGCACCTTTCAGGGGTTGTTCCTTCCCGTGGAGTTCGCGCAAGGCCATCAGGCCGGGCATTTCCGCTTCCGCGAGTTCGATCTCCTTGCGGCCCCAGCTGGCGAGGGACATGTCCTTCACCTTGTGCTTGAGCTGTTCCTTGGTCTGTGGCATGGTCGTGTTCATAGGTCGGCAAATTTAAGCTTTGGCGCTGGATCGCAGGGGGTTTTCTAAGTTCGCAGGCATGGGCGGCGTGATGGAACAGCTGAAGAAGGCAAAGAGTTCAGGGCAAAAGCTCCTGGCAGTGCTCATCGATCCGGACCTCGGCGAGGACGGACAGCTCCTTGAACGGACGGTCCAGAACGCCTGCATGGCCAAGGCCGACCTGATCTTCGTGGGAGGAAGCCTGCTCACCTCTGCCCGCTTCGACGAATGTGTCCAACGGGTACGGGAACTTTCGGACCGCCCGGTGGTGCTGTTCCCGGGAAGCCCCTCCCAGCTCAGTCGCCATGCCGATGCCGTGCTGTTCCTGTCATTGATCAGCGGGCGCAATGCGGAACTGCTGATCGGGCACCATGTCACGGCCGCGCCCACCATCAAGGCCTTGGGCCTGGAGGCCATCCCCACCGGTTACATGCTGGTCGATGGTGGCAGGCCGACGACCGTGAGCTATGTGAGCCAGACGCTGCCCATCCCCCATGACAAACCGGGGATCGCTGCGGCCACCGCGCTTGCCGGCGAACTGCTCGGATTGCAGACCATTTATCTTGACACGGGCAGCGGTGCCCTGCGTAGCGTAAGCCCTGCCATGATCGCAGCGGTCCGGGGCACGGTGAACATCCCCTTGATCGTGGGTGGCGGGATACGGGATACGGCCACAGCCCGCGCTTTGTGCGAGGCCGGGGCGGATGTGCTGGTGGTAGGGACCGCCTTCGAGCAGGACCCCGAGCTCATCTTCGCCATGAGCGAGGCGGTGCACGGGTGAGTCAGTGCTTTACGAAGCGGGCCATGCGCACTCTCCCAGATGCTTCGCGCACCTTCAGCACATAGGCCGTTTAGAGATATGACGCTGGAGCCCAGCACAACGCTGCCTCGATAGACCCTCCTATCTTCACGCGCTCACCAATGCTCCGTCCACTACACCTGATCATCTGCCTGCTCCTGCTGCTCTCTGCCCGGGCTCAGAACGACTCGCTTTGGAGCGTGTGGAACGACCTGGCCCAGGCTGACAGTGCCCGCTTGAAGGCCATGCAGGTCCTGGCTTGGAAGACGGTGTTCGAGCAGCCGGACAGTGGGTTGGCATTGGCACACCGGCAACTCGCACTGGCCGTGGAGGCCGGTGACGACAAGGCGCGGTATGAGGCGTATACCACCATGGCCGTGGGCAGCAGCATGAAAAGCGACTACGCGGCCTCGCTGAGCTACTTCCAACAATGCCTGCTCACCGCCCAGGCGATGAAGGACCGCAAGCGGGAGGCCAACACGTTCAGCAACATGAGCAACGTGTACAAGAACCTCGGCGACCTGCCCCTCGCGCTTGAACACCTCCAAAAGAGCCTTCGGATCGACACTGAACTGGGCAACGCGGAGGGGCTTGCCGGCACCTACAACAACATCGGCAACATCCATACGGAGCTGGGCGACCTGCCCAAGGCGCTGGAGCAGTACCAACTAAGCGCCCAGCTGGCTGAGGACCTTGACAATGACAAGGGCCGTGCGCAGGCCTTGATGAACCTCGGTGCCACCCACCTGGCCATGGGTGACAGGACCATGGCCTTGGAGGAATTCCTGGGAAGCCTGGCAGTGTACCGGACCATCGGCCGCAAGCTGGAAATGGGCATGGCCTTCAATAACCTTGGCCGCACGTACAGCGAACTGGACCGGGCCACGGAGGCATCCGCAGCCCTCGACTCTGCGTATTTCCTCTTCGAGGCCTTGGGCATCAACCGCCAGCTGGCGCGCAACCACTACTACCGGGGGCTCCTGTTCCTGGACCAGGGCAAGGCGCTGGCCGCGAAGGAGGCCTGCACCAAGGGACTGCAGCTCGCGCGTTCCATCGGACTTCCCCAACAGCGGAAGGAGTGCAGCGAGTGCCTCATGAACGCCTTTGAAGCGTTGGGTGATCTGCGCAGTGCGTTCTACGCCCAGAAGGAATTCATGCAGGTGAGCGATTCGCTGGAGACGCTGAACAACGGCAAGGAGGTCCTGCGCCTGGACATGCAACGGCAATTCCAGGAACGCCAGATCGCGGACAGCCTCAATAATGTGCGGCAGCGTTTCGAACGTGACCTGGCCCATCAACAGGAACTCGGCGAGGAACGGGAGCAGCGGAACATCATCCTCTTCTCCGGGATCGGGGTGCTGTTGATCGCAGGTGCCCTGTGGAGCCGCCTGCGGTACACCCGTCGTTCACGTGCCGCCATCCAGAAAGAACGCGACCGCAGTGATGAACTGCTGCACAACATCCTGCCGGAACAGGTGGCGGCTGAACTGAAGGCCAAGGGCCATGCGGATACCCGTTCGTTCGAGGAGGTCACCATCCTCTTCACGGACTTCAAGGGCTTCACGCAGGTCAGCGAGAAATTGTCACCGGATGAACTGGTGGAGGAACTGAACACCTGCTTCAAGGCATTTGACACCATTGTTGACCGGCACGGGGTGGAGAAGATCAAGACCATCGGTGACGCTTACATGGCCGCGAGCGGGGTCCCTGAACCCCGTCCGGATGCCGCGCGACACGCCGTACTGGCCGCACTGGACATGCAGGCCTTCATCCAGCAGCGCCATGCGGAACGCCAGCGTGCGGGCCTACCCAGCTTCCAGATGCGCGTGGGACTGCACACCGGACCTGTGGTGGCGGGCATCGTGGGGCTTCGCAAGTTCGCCTACGACATCTGGGGCGATACCGTGAACACCGCCAGCCGCATGGAAAGCAGCGGCGAGGTGGGACAGGTGAACATCAGCGAAAGCACCCATGCCTTGGTCAAGGACGAGGGGCAGCTGAGCTTCACCGCACGGGGAAGAGTGCAGGCCAAAGGGAAGGGTGAGCTGGAGATGTTCTTTGTTCACCGCGGACCGAAGCCGAACTGAAGCCCTCCCTGCAGAACAGGGTCACTCGCGTACCACAGTGCTCCGGTAGCGCGCACCCGAAGCATCGGTCAACAGGATGGTGTACGCCCCGGGCTCCAAACGGCCCAGGTCGATCTCCACCAAGGGCGCGTTGATCGCAGCCTGTTGTACCATCCGCCCCATGGCATCCATCACCCGAACGTCGATCGGTGACGTTGTAGCGCCCATCCAACGGGACCGAACGGCGCCCGTCGTTGGATTCGGATAGAGCTCAATGGTCCGCTGATGAAGTTCCTCCACTCCCACTTCCGTTCCGGTCACCAGCCCGACCGAGTACCGATCGGCAAGCGCCGTCCCATCCATGAAAACGACCTCGACCCCATTGCTGAAGACCTTGACGTGACCACCGGCCATACCATCACCCTGGGCATCGGTCACGCGTAGCTCGTAACAAGCGGACGGTTGCAAGGTGAGCCAGACCTGCTCGATGGTCCCCGCCATGGCGTAGGGCCCACCCTGCGCCACCACCTGGCCCGCCTGACCATGCATGGCCCAGGTCGTTTCCTCCGGAGCCTCATCGGTGAGCACTTCCAGCATCACCAGATAACCATCGGCCATTGCAGGCACCTGGTCCATCTCCACTTCGAACACGTTGCCCTCGCTGTTCTGGTCGGCCTGCTCATTCACACTGATGATCCGGAACTCGAGGACGTCTCCCAGAGACACTCCCCCCACCCCGGGCAACGCGGGTTGCCGCACGTCGCCCTGAAGCGCCGGTACCGCCAACTGCCAATCGAAGGAACCCACCGGCGAGCCGTTCTTCCAGGTCTCCACCACACAGGTGATCATGGTCGCCGTGCCGTTGTTCACGATCTTCAGCAGGGGCACCACCTCATCTTCACAGACATAGCGCAGACCCGTGTATTCCAGTATGCGGGCATCGTAGGTGACCTGTCCCTCAACTTGTGCGGAGCAGAATGTGGCGAAAGCGATGAAGGTCAGTAGACGGGGTCGTTCCATGGTGTGATCATAAGGCGTCGAAACTACTGCCGCTCCATGCCCCGTGCAATAGAACATTGGTTAGCATGATCTTGCTCGGCTCGCAAGGGCGGTAGCCAACGACGCGCCGTGGTGGGCGGTCCATGACCATTCCAGGGACGACCAGCGCCTCTCCCTCGGATGCCAGGTCGCATGGCGCCCATCTCAATTGCTCCGACAAAAGCCATCGAGTTCACGGCAACAGAACGCCCAGCGCCCACCAAGTCCCAGAGACGGGACGGCAGGCGCTCCGAAAGATCCTGGCACTATGGGCGCAGAACGAGTCGCTCGGTGTGCACAGTGGCTCCCGCCGTGATGTTCACCAGGTACATGCCTGCGGCGAGCTCGCCGTTTAGGTCAAGGGTGGTGTTCACGTTACCCTCGGTCACGGCGATCGTGCGGGCGCTCATGCGCTTGCCGGTCAGATCGTAGATGTCCACGGTCACGGTGTTCACACCTTTTTCAATGGCGCTGAGGCTGAAGTTCAGCACATCACCACGGTTGGGGTTGGGGAACATGCGCAGTTCGGCATTGCTGCCCGCGGCTGCGAAGTTCTGGTTGCCGATGCCGGCAGGGGGCTGGCCGATGGTCACCGAGCAGATGTTGCCCCATGGGTCGCTGCTGGTGCAGTAGGTAGTACCGCCATCCTTGCTCACGCGCACATCCACATCGTAGGTCTGGCCGTTCTGCAGGGGCAGGCCGGTGGCGGCGCTCCAGTTGAGCGGCAGGGTGTAGGTGGTACGGGTGATCACCACCTCAAAGCCCTCGCCGGGCTGGCGGAAGCGGAATTGGTAGCGGTTGGCACCGGTCACAGGACGTGCAGCGATGATGCTGTTGCTCAGACCCCACTGACGGATCACGCCGCAGCTGAAGTACTGGTTGCCGGGAATGTCCATCAGATTGGTCAGCGGGCAGGCAGCACGCACCGGGTCGATCATCAGGCGGCAGGCAGGGCCGAACTCACCGTTCACACCGTTGACACGTGCACGGACGCGTACGTTCATCAGGTCGTTTGCAGGCACCTGGCTGGCCACGGCCCAGTTGTTCAGTTTCATGTGGCAGGCCCGGGTGGCGCTGGCCGGTCCGAAACCGTCGCTCACATTGTGGCTGCGGAAACGACGGAAGCTGTAGCTGCCGTTGGGGTCGAAGATCCAGAACTCGTAGCCGCTGTTGGCATCCTGTACGCTGTTGGCACCGCCCACGATCCACTCGGCACTGACAGCCGCGTTGGGTGATGCGACCACGTACTGGCCGTTGGTCCAGTCCAGCTTGTCACAGCTGGTGAAGAGCACCTTGTCGTTGCTCAATGGCAGGCAGAAGCCCTGACCACCACTGATGGCGCTGACGGAACCGGTGTTGAAGTTGTTGCGGTTGTCGATGATCCGCTGGTTGCTGCCCGTGGTACGCAGGATGTAGCCGCCACCAGTGATTCCATCGCCGGCGGAATCGAAAACACGCAAGGCAAAACACCCTTCCTGCAGGCAGCAGTCCGCCGTGTAGGTGGCATTGTCCGCCAGCCCGACACCTGCGCACAGCACTGCATTGGTGCCCTGCACGACGACCTCCCAGGAGGTCTCCTCGCTCCCATCGTCCGTGGACAGTTCCAGGGTCAGGTCCTGGCTGCAGGGGTTGCCGTTCCCGGTGCGAAGGCCTTCGGAGTATGGGGTGATCAGTTCCGTGCCATCCACGTCGATCACGGCGCCGTTGGCATCGAGCACGCGGATCTGCACCTCCACCGATGTTCCCCGTGAAGCATCGGAGGCGGCGAACGCATAACAGTCCAGATCATTGAGCGCCACCGGGACCTGCATGATCGTATTGGACTCCACGTAGGGTCCACCCTGGGCCACCACTTGCGACAAGGCGTTCTTGATGCTCCAACTCACCTCCCCGGTAACGACTCCGGTGGTGACCTCGACCATCACCGCACCGCCCTCCGCGAACTTGGGCACCTGGTCCAGTGCCACGGTCAGGTCATTTCCTTCGGCCCCCTGGTCGGGCACCGTGTTCACCGTCTTGATGCGGAACTCCACCTCATCACCGGGTAACACATCACCGATGGGTGGAAGGGCCGGTTGCCGTACATCTCCGCTTAGGGCCGGGATGGCCAGGATCCAATTGAAGGAATTGACCTGCAGTCCGTTCTTCCAGGTCTCCACCACGCAGGTGCTCATGGATTGACCACCCACGTTCTGGATCTTCAGGTTCGGCTGCACCGACCCTTCACAGGAGAACTTCAGTCCTTCATAGGAAAGGATGCGTGCATCGTAATCGTTCTGAGCGGTGGCCGAGGCCATCGCCAAGCCGAAGAACAGGGAAAGAGCAGATCGTACGTCCATGGCAACGGAAACTTTGAGCGCAATCTAGGACCACGTCAAGGCAGCTGCAATAGAACTTTAGTTAGGTCGGTTCAGAAACGCAGCGTCACCCCGCCCAGAACGTTCACGGGGGCCTGGGGGTAGAGACCAATGAGCGACTGGCGTCGGCCCTCGTAACTGAAGCTGTAGGCCCATCCGTTGCTCTCGTACAGCTCACTGAACACGTTCCTCACCGTGAGGTTCAGGTCGATGCTGCGACCCGCCTTCAGCCCGACCAAGGCCAGGTTGACCCGCACATCGTTCACCAGGAAGGGATCGAGCATCCGGTCCGTGCTGGAAGTATTGTCCAGGAACTGACGGCCCACGTACTTGGTGACCAGTGCAAGATCGGCATGACCGCGATCGGGCTTGTCCCAAAATCGGAAGCCCAGTTCATTGCTCGCCACCAGGTTAGGCGAGAATGCCAGATCACGCTCTCCCAAAGGTGTCGCCAACTGCCCGCCGTTGTCCCAGTCATCCACATATTCGGTGAGGTCGCGGACCTTGTTCCTCGTGAAGCTGATGTTGCCGCGCCAGGTGATCTGTCGGTCAAGCTGCACCGCCCACATGAGCTCCAGACCCGCGCGGTAGCTGCTGGGCACATTGGTGCGCAGGGCGGCGCCCACGTCATTGATGGCACCGGTAAGCACCAACTGGTCGCGGTACTCCATCCAATAGCCGTTCGCCCCGAAACTCATCCTTCCCGCCCGGTGGTCGTACCCGACCTCTAGGTCGGTGAGCCGTTCACTGGTGGGCCTGCTCTGGGGCGTGGTCTCCGTGAGGTCGTCGCGATTGGGTTCCCGGTTGGCCACGGCCACGGAAGCATAGGCACGTCCGGCATCGCCTGCGCGCACGTTCAACCCCAACTTGGGGTTGACGAACAGGAAATCCACTTCCTGGGTGATGTTCTCCAGGTCATTGTCGAAGCCCAGGAAGGAGTAGTTCACCTGGCGTAACTGAAGGTCACCGAAGAGGTCGACCCGATCGTTCAGCGACCAAAGCAGCTTGGCGAAGACATTGGCGTCGGTCTTCACCGCATCGTTCTCGTAATACCGATCGCGGATGTCCGTGCTGCCCGCCCATCGCGACCAGATGAGCTCCCCGAAATGGGCACCCCGATAATCGCTGTAGCTGCCTCCGACCAGCAGCCGATGTTCGCCCAGGGCAAGTTCGGTGCTGATGTTCACGCCCGTGAGCACATTATCCAACCATCGCCGACGGATGAGGTCACTGGTCAGGAAGGTGTCGACCCCTGTGACCAGGGGTTCAATACCATAGGTGGACAGGTCATCCTCGTCGCGGAACTGCTCAAAGTAGCCCTCGCCGAGCACACGAAAACCGGTGATGTTCAGTGTTCCGCGGTCACCCAGCCGCTGCTCGAACAAGAGCTGATAATGGGTCTGCTGATAATTGTCCACCTCGTTCTCGTACGTGTACGGATTGTAGGTCCGGTTGGTATCCAGCACATCGGGAGAGACGCCCGCCCAAGCTTGGTAGGTGACCTCCTTTCCGCTGAAGGTGATGAAGCGCAGGGAACGATCCCTTCCCATCCACGCCCCCTGCAGGAAGTAGCTCTGCAGATCGGCTGTCGCGCGGTCCACGAAACCATCGCTCCGGATGGAGGACAGCCGACCATCCAGGCTGAAGGAGCCGGAGCGGTCCTTCCCCTCACCCGCGTTCAACAGTCCTGTTCCGAAACGAACGCCATAACGCTGGGTGTTGAACGAACCTCCGGACAGGTTCACCTCGCCGAAAGCATCACGCCGAACGGTGGAACTGCGCATGTTGATGCTGGCCCCGAAGGCTCCGGGACCATTGGTACTGGTGCCCACCCCACGTTGCACCTGCACGTCCTCCAGGCTTGTGGCAAGGTCCGGCATGTTCACCCAGAAAACGGCCTGGCTTTCCGCATCGTTGATGGGTACGCCGTTGAGCGTGACGTTGATGCGCGTGGCATCCGTCCCCCTGATCCGGATCCCGGTGTACCCGATCCCCGTTCCGGCATCCGTGGAGGTGACCACTCCGGGTTGCTGATCGAGCAGGATCGGCAGGTCCACGCCGGTGTTGATGCGGTCCAGCTCCTCCCGGGTGACCTTCGTTTGTGCAAAGGGTGAACGTTCCCCTGCCCGCAAGGCAGTGATCTCGGCCTCCCGCATCATCAGCGCCGTTGGGGCCAGACTCAGCATCACACTGTTGGCACCTTCCACCAGTGTCACCAGGGTATCCAGTGGCCAATGACCCACGTACGACACACGAAGTCGCAGCGGGCCGGGCCGCAGGTCGGCCAGCAGGAACTTCCCCTCCCGATCCGCCCAGGTGCCGAAGCGTTGTTCGTCGCCCACACTGATGTTGGCGCCATCCAACTTCGTAGCGCCCCCGCTGGTGACCGTACCTGATAACAGTGTCTGTGCCTGCAGCGGAACGCCCAGCAGCACCATGAACATCGACGCGATACGAATTCTCATGTTCTCCTCCGTTAAGGGTGATGTCGTTGCACGGAGGAGCCCCGGATACCGGGTTCAGTTCCCTTGGCAGCATTACCTGCCCAGGTTCTACGGGTATGATCTCAGCCCTTGGGGGCACCCCGATGCACGACGGTACAAAGGTAGACATCGGGGCCGATGGACGACATCGTCCCGTATGAGTTCTTCCGGACGTCACACGCGATCATTCCATCGCACAGGAGTGCGCCCTAAACATCGGGGAGCGCATCCACCGCAGCTATGGCCATGCTGAGGCGCTGTGCGGGATCACCGTGCACCACGGTGTATGTTCTGTTCAGCGAGTCCAATTCCTGTTCATGGATGGCGAAGAGCTGGTCCCGGCCATGTGGATCCTCCCGCAGGGGATCGGGCTCCCAAGGAATGTCCGGTGCACACAGCATGCTGTGGGCCGGCTTATGATCCGCAAGGATCTTCGTGATCCAGGGATCACAACGACCGAATTTGACCAAGGCCCAGATCCGGATGGTGAGCAGGTCGGTATCACAGATGACGAGCGGTGATAAGGTCTCCCGTGCCGTCCCTTCCCCCTTTTCCTCCGCAGCCCACTGCTGCTGTGCGATGGCCAACAGGTCCGACTCCACATAGGGTCGGTCCAATCCGTTCAAATAGGCGCGGGCATGCTCGTCCACCAAGGGCGCTTGGTAATGTTCCGCCAGCATGCGCGCCAGGGTGGTCTTGCCGCTGCTCTCCGGACCGGTGACAATGATCTTCCGCATATGCGTTCGCTTCCGCCGCAATGTAACTTTCCGTCACAGCGCGGGCAGCGCGGCGCTGCATGTATCGTGTCTTCCCCTCGAACAACACCTCCTGTCATGAAACGCACACTCCTACTCTTCATCCTTTTCGGAACCACACTGTTCGCCAGCGCCCAACTGTCCCCCGAACAACCTGCTCCGCTGGGGATGCACCTGCTGGAAGTGAACGCCGAATGGAGGGTCATGGACGAACCCTCCGCCAACGACCCACGAACGGTCACCTTCGCGTCGGAGGCGGAACGTATTGCGCATCATCTTCATCTGGTGCGCGCACACTTGGCGCAGCATGTGCCCGAAGGACTTGCTGCCGAACAGCTCAGCGCACGTCAGGAGCTTCTGAATGACCTGGAGGTCTACGCCGACCGCGGCCTCTTCCCCCAGAACCGGTTGCTGCCGGTGCGCAATCCCGTCTTCATCGACCACCTAGGCACCGCGTGCGCGGTGGGGCAGTTGATGATCGAAAGCGGCCATGCGGAACTCGCCGATCGCATCCGTGCGGACCTGAACCTTGGCTATGTGCGCGAGATCCTTTCAGCCCCCCGGTTCACCGCAGAGGTGAGCTCCTGGGCTGTGGAACATGGCTTTACCGCTGCTGAACTGGCGTGGATCCAGCCGGCCTATGCACCGCCTGTGGAATGGTCACCACTGGGCAGCGGCACCAACGGCGATGTACGCGTGATCCATGACCTGGGCGAGGGTGCGTTGCTGATAGCCGGTTCCTTCACCGTGGCAGGCGGTGTCCCAGCATCATCCGTTGCGATCTGGGAGAACGGCCAATACACGGCGCTTGGCGAAGGGGTGGTGGGCGATGTCAGCTGTGCCGTCGAACACGGTGGGCAGCTTTACCTCGGTGGCCAGTTCCTCGGCGGCAGCCAGGACCTCGCAGCGTGGAACGGAACAAGCTGGTCCTATGAGGCGGTATTTGCCAGCAAAAGCGCGCGGATCACAGCGCTTCATGCGCATGAAGGGGAGCTTTTTGCCGCCGGAGAGCTCATGGGCTTCGTGGGTCCCGACCATGCGGTGATGCGGAAGTTCGGCGCTGCATGGGAGCAGGTCGGCGCCATGTTCAACGGCGAAGTGCTCGCGCTGGGCTCACACGATGGAGCGCTCGTTGCGGGTGGTTCGTTCACCGGTCCTGATGGACAGACCGATCCCGTGTACACTCATGTGGCCGTGCTGGACAACATGAACTGGGTGGCGCTCGGCAATGGACTGAACGCAACGGTCCGCACCTTGCTCGATGTGGATGGTACGCTCTACGCCGGCGGAGAACTGTTCTTGAACATCGCGATCACCTTCGGATTGGCGCGACTTCCGGAAGGCACATCGACCTGGGAGGAACTGCTCCCTGACCATGGCTCGTACATGATGCCGGGCCTGGGTGCCACCTACATCGGATCGCTGGCGCGCATGGGCAGCGGGCTCATCGTGGGTGGTCAGTTCACGGTGGCGGAGGTGGTTGGCGTCTATGGCACCAATGTGGCCCGTTGGAACGGAGGTCCGGACCAGATCGAACCCTTGGCCGGGTACCTGGATGGCGCCGTGCTGGCGCTGCACGTCCAGGACAGTGCCATCGTCATGGGTGGTGCATTCCAGACCCCGCTTCCACATATCGCCCGCACCGACCTCAGCACCGGGATCCGGGAAGGCGGAGAGGAACTGAGCCTGATCATGTATCCCAATCCCACGGACCATGTGCTTCGCATCCTGCTGCCCGATGGTGTTGCCCGGTCGGGGGTCACCGTGTACGACGATCAGGGTCGTGCGGTGTCTGTTCCGGTCCGAACCGGCACATCGTCCGTGGACCTGGACGTCAGCGCGCTGAGCTGCGGCAATTACCACGCGCAGGTGGACCTCCCATCAGGACCGCGCATGGCGAGTTTCATTAAGCCGTAGTCTGCACCGATCAGCGCACGAGCCCCGACACGGGATCGCTGTTCCGCCAGGTACCCTCCGAGCGTAGCACGGTGAAGCGGGCGTAGAGCTCTTCGCTGAAGCCATGCGCCTTCCGTGTGCGGGCCACGGCCTGGGCGTGAGGCACGGCACGGGCATAGGCGAAGGCCTGCATATCCTGCTCGGACCGCCACACACTGAACGTGGCCTGCACCACCCAGGGTAGCTCACCGATGCCCTTGGTGAAGAGCAGACCTTCGCGGCCTTCCAGAGACCGGGCGACCGCTCCCACGCGCTTCCAGAAGGGGATCACGTACGAGGGCTTGATCGTGGCCCGGGTCAGCACGGCGAGCGGACCCGCCGATGGGTTCCGCCCCGATGCAAAAGGGTTTATTCCGGACCACTCCCCCCTGCTGAGGTAAGGCTCAAGATGAAGGGTGTAGAGCTCGGTGGTATGTGCGCGGAAGGCCTGATGGACCGGATGAGCGGAATGGAAATCCATCGCGGAACGTTCATCGGACCAACCGCAGAGCAAGGCATAAGTGCCCCAGTCGGGCCAGAAGTCGTAGCCGGTACCACCACCGGTCCCCAGCAGTTTGTGGAAGCGCAGTCCAGCCACCTGCTTGAGCGGAGCGCGCATCTCCGCCATCTGGCGCATGCCCCAAAGGCGTTCCCGGCCTTCATATTGAAAGAACGAAAGGGTGACGTAGGGGGCAGGATGTTCCACGGGCAACGAACGATCATGGGGGGCGGACTGTTCTTTCCTCCGCATGAAGAGCAGCAGCGCGATCGTCGTGGGGTCCGGTGTGGCCGGTCTGGCGAGCGCCATCCGCCTCGCCCGGCAAGGCCATGCGGTGGAGGTCTTCGAAGCGGCGCCCACGCCGGGAGGTAAGCTGGCGGAGTTCACCGAGGCCGGATACCGTTTCGACCGCGGTCCATCGCTCTTCACCATGCCCCATCTGGTGGAGGAGCTCTTCCGCGATGCCGGCGTGGACATGCAGGGCCGATTCAGCCATGTGAAGCTGGAGGAGGCCAACCGCTACTTCTGGGAGGATGGCACCCGGGTCACCGGCTGGTGCGATCCGCTTTTGTTCGCGGCCGAGCTGGAGAACAAATTGGGCGTTCCCCGCGAGCGGGTGAAGAGCCACCTGGAGCGGGCGGAGACCCTGCTGAAGAGCACGGGACGCACCTTCCTCGAACATTCACTCCATCGCCTGGATACCTTGTGGAAGGGGGGCATGGCCAAAGCGCTGGCCACCGCGCGACCCTCGGAACTGCTGGGCAATCTGG
Organism: Chryseobacterium gleum; assembly: GCA_945872795.1. Taxonomy (GTDB): domain Bacteria; phylum Bacteroidota; class Bacteroidia; order Flavobacteriales_F; family PHOS-HE28; genus PHOS-HE28. The sequence continues at coordinate 38,973 of CAMCAZ010000006.1, read as the reverse complement.
ACCGGGCGAACCGTTCCGCGTTGGGTGATCATCCCAAGGCCGTTCAGCTCTTCAACCGCTACGCCACTTACAACGGCAGCGACCCCTACCGCACCCCCGGACTGATGCGGATGATCCCCGGATTGGAACACGGGCAGGGGGCCTTCTACCCGGTTGGCGGCATGTATTCCATCACCAAGGCACTCCATCTGTTGGCCGTTGATCGGGGTGTACGCTTCCGTTTCAATACGCCCGTGGAGCGCATCCTGCTTACCAAGGACCAGCAGCAGGTTAGCGGTGTGCGGGCCGAGGGCGCCGATCATCCGGCCGATGTGGTGGTGAGCAACATGGATGTGGTGCCCACCTACCGCAAACTGCTCCCCGACCTGAAGGCCCCGGAGCGCACCCTGAAGCAGGAACGGAGCAGCTCTGCGCTCGTATTCTACTGGGGCATCCGCGGAACATTCCCGGAACTGGGGCTTCACAACATCCTGTTCAGCGAAGATTATCGCTCTGAATTCAGGCATCTGTTCGATGAGCTGACGGTGTATGAGGACCCCACCGTGTACATCAACATCACCAGCAAGCACACGCGCGGCGATGCTCCGGCCGGCTGCGAGAACTGGTTCACCATGATCAATGCACCGCGGGATGTGGGGCAGGACCGCGATGCCCTCATCGCCAAGGCCCGTGCGGCCATCGTGGCCAAGGTGAAGCGCACCCTGGGCATCGATGTGGAGCCCCTGATCGAGGTGGAGCGTGTGCTGGACCCCCGCGCGATCGGGGAACTGACGCACAGCCACCAGGGTTCGCTCTACGGCACCAGCAGCAACTCTCCGTGGGCCGCGTTCCTGCGCCATCCGAATTTCCACAGCAGCGTCAAGGGGCTGTTCTTCTGCGGTGGAAGCGTGCATCCCGGCGGAGGCATACCCCTGGCACTCCTGAGCGCACGCATCGTGGCCTCCCTTGTACCGGCCACCATCCCGCGCACCCGATACCAACACGCATGACCTCCCTGCTCCGTCGCCTTGACCTGCGCTATGCCACCGGATTGGTGATCATCCTCCATGCTGTGGGGCTCGTGGCGCTATTGACGCCACTCGCCCCTTGGGTATTGCCGCTCACGCCCATCAACCTGGTGCTCACCGCAGGGGCCATGGTGGTGTTCAGCAAACTGGACCGCAGGACCGTGGCGCTGGCACTGGTGTTGGGCACCCTGGGTTACTTCGTGGAAGTGCTCGGGGTATGGACCGGCCGCGTCTTCGGCGACTACAGCTACGGAGAGGTGCTTGGCCTGAAGGTGCTGAACGTGCCACTGCTCATCGGGTTGAACTGGAGCATGCTGGTGTTCGCCATCGGGGTCCCCATGGCCCGGTCGTCCATGCCCACCTGGGCCAAGGTGATGCTGAGCAGCGCGGTGATGGTGGCTTTGGACGTGCTGATCGAACCCGTGGCCATCCGATTGGGCTTCTGGACCTGGGCGCAGGGTACGATCCCCTTGCAGAACTACATCGCATGGGGAGTCGTGAGCGCCGTGTTCTTCACCCTGTTCTTCCTGGCACCGGTGCGCCGTGAAAATCCCTTGGCCCGCTACGTTCTGGTGGCGCAAGTGATTTTCTTTGCAGGCCTCAACCTGCTGTTGCCGGTGATCTGATGGAGAAGTACTACTACCTGGGCCTGGACCTCTTCACCCTGGCCTTTCCATTGCTGCGGAGCTTCGAGCCCCGTGTGCAGTACTGGCGCAAATGGCCGGGACTGTTCACCGGCATCGCCGTGATGGCCACCGTGTTCCTCATCTGGGACGCCATCTTCACAGCCAATGGCGTTTGGGGCTTCAACCCACGCTACCTCACTGGCCCGCGCTTTTTCCACCTGCCCATCGAGGAGTGGCTCTTCTTCCTGGTGGTGCCTTATTCCTGTGTGTTCCTCTACGAAGTGATGCGCTACTTCATCCGGCGTGATGTGCTGGGGTCCGTTGCCCGCCCGCTCAGCATCGGGTTGATCGTGGTGCTCACCGTGGTCGGTGTCCTGTATATCGATCACATATACACGGCCATCACCTTTCTCTGCACGGCCGCCATGCTGGCACTTCATGTGTTCGTGCTCAAAAGCACCTACCTGGGCCGGTTCTATGTGGGCTACGCCGTCAGCCTCATCCCCTTCTTCCTGGTGAACGGCATCCTCACCGGCTGGCTGCTGGACGAACCCATCGTGTGGTACAACAACGCCGAGAACCTCGGCATCCGCTTGAACACGATCCCCTTGGAGGACAGCATGTACCTCCTGTTCTTCCTGCTGCTCACCATCACGTTCTACGAACGGCCCTTGAAACGCGAACACGGGGACCTTCCACCGGTGACGGTGTAGATCGGCACCTACGCGAGCAGCGCGCCCTGCTGCAGGCGCCATTGCTGGCGCCAACGGACGAAGCCCACCACGGCCAGGGCGATGTAGACCGCGTTGAGCAAGGCATAGCCATCGTAGCCGATGAGGTGATTGTACACCACGGCCACCAGGTCACCGATGGTCCAGTAGAGCCAGTTCTCCAAGGCCTTTCGGCCCATCATCCAGGTGGCCACCATGGCGAAGGAGGTGATGAACGCCTCCATGCCGAGGTAGCGACCGGGCTGGCCCAACTGGTGCATGAGCACCACCAGCAGGCCCGTTCCGGCAGCCCCGATGAGCAGCAGGAGCACGTGGCGTTGCCAGGGTGAACGGGTGATGCGGGAGGCATCGGCGTCATTCCCCCAGCTCCACCAGCCGTACAAGGCCATCGCCGCGTAGAAGCCGTTGAGGGCCGACATGAGCCAGGCATCCTGTACCGCATATAACAGCACCCCGATCAATGCGGCCACAAAACCAAAGGTCCAGCCCAGGCGACGTTCCCACCCGATGAGGATGGTGAACGCGATGTTCAGGACCACGGCTGTCCACTCCAGGCCCGTGGCCAGATCCGGGGAAAGCGGAGCTAACACCATGAAGAGGTCGGACGGAAGAGAACGTGGAACGACCTCATGCCCTGCTCACATGCCGCAATTGCACGGCTGACTGAAATAGACCTTGGCCTTGGGCAGAAGCTCCTGGATACGGTCCATCTCAGGCTGCTCGAACATGATGGCGCGAAGGTCCAGAAAGCGCAACTCCTCCAGGTCCTTGATCTCCTCGGGCACCTCGGCGATGTCGTTGCTCCACAGGTCGAGGGAGACCAGCTTGGACAGGGTCCCAATGCAGGCCGGGAGGCCCGTGATGGCATTACGGCTCAGGTCCAAGCGCTTGAGGTGGCGCAGCGAACAGATCACCAGTGGCGTGTTCTCCAACTTGTTCTTAGAGACCCTCAGCTCCTGGAGGTAGGCCAGTTCGCCGAGCCAGGTAGGCAGTTCCTTCAGCTTGTTGCCGTTGAGGTCCAGGGCGTTCAGGTTCACGAACTGGCGGAGTTCTTCGGGCACCACCTTCAGCTTGCTCCCTGAAAGGTCAAGGCGCTGCACCGCGGCGGGATCCTTCATGGCCCGTTCCATGCTTCGGAAGGTGCGCACGGAATCCAGTGCCACTTGATCGAGCAGTTGTGCCTTGGCGGGCAGCACCATCAATATGATCAGGGTGAACAACAAAGACCTCATGATGCGGGGTTCAATCGAAGGAGCGCGCTCTCGCGGTCCCTGTGCAATTGCCGTTCCAACGCAGCCAGACCGTCAAATCGCATGTCGCCCCGGATGCGGTCCATGAAGCGGACGGTGATGGGCTCTCCGTAAAGGTCGCGGTCCAGATCGAAGATGTTCACCTCTATGGTCCGTTTCAGGTCGCCACCGATGGTGGGTCGCTCACCGATGTAGAGCATGCCCCCGAAGAACCCTTCGCGCAGCTGGACACGCACGGCATACACGCCATCGCCCGGGACGAGCTTTTCAGGCTGCACGGCACCGATGTTCGCCGTCGGGAAGCCCATGGTGCGGCCCACCTGGTCACCCTTCACCACCACACCACTGAGCGGGTAGGCGTAGCCCAGCAGGTCCTGGGCGAGGTGGACCTCCCCTTCGATCAACGCTTGTCGCACCTTGGTACTGCTCACTTTCATATGGTCCACCTCCTGCGCCGGGATCTCCTCCACCCGGAAGTCGTAGGCCTCCCCCAACTGGTGCAGGAGTGCCAGATCGCCTTCGCGGTTGCGCCCGAAACGGTGGTCGTAGCCGATGACGACGGCGTGCACCCCGATGGCGCCCACGAGCACATCGCGGACGTATTCGATGGCATGCATGCGCGAGAACTGGCGGGAAAAGGGCACCACCAGCAAATGGTCCAGTCCGGCCGCCTCCAGCCGGGCGATCTTCTCCTCCTGGGTGTTCAGCAGCTTCAAACTGTCGTCTCCGGGGAAGAGCACCATGCGCGGATGGGGGTGGAAGGTGAAGAGCACGCTCTGTCCGCCCTCCTTCCTCGCCACCTCTGTGAGGCGGTCCAGGATACGGTGGTGGCCCCGATGCACCCCATCAAAGGTGCCCGTGGTGAGCACGGGCCGGTGCACGCCGGTGAATGCGGCCAGGTCGGTGTGGATCTTCATTCCCCGGCAAAGGTCGGGCGGAACTTTGGGATGCGGGGGAACACGGCGATGGGTCCTCGGGTGAAGGGCTGAAACCCCAGGGGGCTTCCGATCCGTCCGATGGACCGATCGGTTACGCTCCCCACATCCGGAAGAAGCACGACTTCCCCACTTCCTATGAACAACCTTTCCACATCTTTTGCCCTTCCAAGGCCAAGCCCTACCTTCGCGGCCGCAAACAGGGCCTAATGCCCTGCGTACAGCACAACCCGCTCATGTCCAAGCACATCGGAAAGGTCGTCCAGGTCATCGGACCCGTGGTCGACGTTCGCTTCGAGGCCGGTAAGGACCTGCCCAACATCTATGACGCTCTCCACATCACCCGCCCCGATGGGTCGATCCTGGTGCTGGAAGTGCAGCAGCTGACCGGTGAGGACACCGTTCGCGCCGTATCCATGGAGACCACCGACGGTCTGTCGCGCGGTGCCGTGGTGCATGGCATGGGCCAGCCCATCAGCATGCCCGTCGGTGATGCCGTGAAAGGCCGCCTGTTCAATGTGACCGGCAGCCCCATCGATGGCATGCGCCCGGTGAACACCGGCAAGAGCTACCCCATCCACCGTGACGCACCGAAGTTCGAGGACCTCACCACCAGCACCGAGATCCTGTTCACCGGGATCAAGGTGATCGACCTGATCGAGCCTTATGCAAAGGGTGGTAAGATCGGATTGTTCGGTGGTGCCGGAGTGGGCAAGACCGTATTGATCCAGGAGCTGATCAACAACATCGCCAAGGGCTACAGCGGCTACAGCGTGTTCGCCGGCGTGGGCGAGCGCACCCGCGAAGGGAACGACCTGCTCCGCGAGATGATCGAGAGCGGCATCATCAAGTACGGTGAGGAATTCGTGCACAGCATGGAGAAGGGCGGTTGGGACCTGAGCAAGGTGGACTACAAGCAGCTCGAGACCAGCCAGGCCACCTTCATCTTCGGCCAGATGAACGAGCCTCCCGGAGCCCGTGCCCGTGTGGCACTGAGCGGATTGACCCTCGCCGAATACTTCCGCGATGGTGATGAGCAGAGCGGCGGCCGCGACATCCTCTTCTTCGTGGACAACATCTTCCGCTTCACCCAGGCCGGTTCCGAGGTGTCCGCACTATTGGGCCGTATGCCCAGCGCCGTGGGTTACCAGCCCACCCTGGCCAGCGAGATGGGAGCCATGCAGGAGCGCATCACCTCCACCAAGCGCGGTTCCATCACCTCCGTTCAGGCGGTGTACGTGCCTGCGGATGACCTGACCGATCCCGCACCTGCGACCACCTTCGCCCACTTGGATGCCACCACGGTATTGAGCCGGAAGATCGCCGAGCTCGGTATCTATCCTTCGGTGGATCCCCTGGATTCCACCAGCCGCATCCTGACCCCCGCCATCGTGGGCGAGGAGCACTACCGTTGCGCCCAGCGCGTGAAGGAGATCCTGCAGCGCTACAAGGAGCTCCAGGACATCATCGCCATCCTCGGTATGGACGAATTGAGCGAGGAGGACAAACAGGCCGTGAGCCGCGCCCGTCGCGTTCAGCGCTTCCTGAGCCAGCCCTTCTTCGTGGCTGAACAGTTCACCGGCCTGCCCGGTGTGATGGTGCCCATCGAGGAGACCATCAAGGGCTTCAACATGATCATGGACGGTGAGATGGACGAGTACCCCGAGTCCGCCTTCAACCTGAAAGGCAACATCGAGGATGTGATCACCGCCGGCAAGAAGATGCTGGCCGACGCAGCGAAGGCATAAGTTCTTGGAAGGACTGTTGAACCTCACGGAAATGCGCAGCATTCCATAAGCGATGTAGCATCTGTCCGAAGGCTTATGTCCTATGCCTGACCCGAGATCATGGTCAGGGCCAGGCATAGGACATACGACAACAGTCAACTGTCACCATGAGAGTAGAGATCATCACCCCGGATAAAGCCCTGTTCAAAGGTGAGGCCACCAGTGTTGTTGTTCCCGGTGTGGACGGCAGCATGGGCTTCCTGAACAACCATGCCCCGTTGATCACCGTGCTGAAGGCCGGCGATGTGAGGGTGAAGACCAGCTCCGGTGAGGAGACCTTCACCGTAAAAGGTGGTGTGGTGGAGGTGCTGAACAACGTGGTACTGGTGCTGGCCGAGTAAGCCTTAGCGAACCTGACCAACAACGAACGGCGCCTCGCCCCGAGTACTTCGGACAGGCGCCGTTCAGCTTTAGCTCCTGTCCTGCAGCTACAGCTTCCGTCGCTTCCGAAGTCACAACGTCAGCTAAGGTTTAGGACCGGCCAGCGACACCCGCGCCTGCGGGTGCCCCAGTAGATTTGTGCTCATGTCGGCCGACCATCGCCCCCCTCCGCCCATCATCTTCTTCGATGGTCTGTGCGGCCTGTGCAACCGATCGGTGAACCTGCTCTTGCGCTGGGATACGAAAGGCGTGCTGCGTTTCTCGCCCTTGCAGGGGACCACGGCACAAGCGATGCTCCCAGCGGAACAGGTCAGCGACCTGGACAGCTTGGTGCTGAAGGATGCGAAGGGCATTCACCGGCGGAGCGACGCGGCGCTGCTGGCCCTTGAGCATCTGGGTGGTGGCTGGCGCGGGATCGGGATCCTGCGTGCCATGCCACGTGGATTGCGCGATGCAGTGTATGGCCAGGTGGCCCGGCATCGCTACCAATGGTTCGGGAAACGCGCGACATGCCGCCTTCCCACGATGACTGAGCGCGAGCGCTTCCTGCCTTGAGGTTTCAGTGTGTGCGCACTTCAATGCATCTTCGCGGCCGCATTCCGTCGCGGAAGCGCAAGTCCCTCGTCATGGATCATCCCATCCTGCCGTACCTGTGCACCCTGTTCCTTGGCATTGCACAGACGGACCTTTGTGCCCAGACCGATGGCGATACCCTGCTCGGCAGCTTGGATACCGTGCAAGTGATGGCCACACGGATCAGCGGCACCCTGATGCACACAGGTCGTCAGTTGCAGGTGCTGGACCACCGCCTGCTGACCCATGCTCCAGCGCCGTCCTTGAGCGAGGTGCTGCGGGCACATACGCTCGTGGATGTGCGGCAGCGTGGACCCTTTGATGTGCAGACGGACCTGGGTCTGCGGGGCGGAACGTTCGAGCAGACCCTGGTGCTTCTGGACGGCATCCCTCTGAGCGACCCGCAAACAGGGCATCACGCCATGAATCTGCCGCTGAACGCGGACGCGCTTGAACGCGTGGAGGTGCTCTATGGTGGTGCATCGCGCACCTTCGGCGCGGGTGCCTTCAGCGGTGCTGTGAACCTGATCAGCCGTGCACCGCAGGGCACGCGTGGCTCGCTTGTCATGGAGGGTGGCAGCCATGGCTCCTACCGGGCACAACTGGCCCAGGACCTGAGCTATGATCACGGCGGAGTGCGGATCAGCGCGCAGGTGGGCCACAGTGATGGCCATGTGCCGAACAGTGACTTCGACCAGCGATCGATGTATCTGGGCGGTACGCATCGCTTCCGGCGCCTGGTGCTCAAGGGCCAGCTGGGCACAGGCAACAAACGCTTCGGTGCGCAGAACTTCTACAGCAGCACCTACCCGGACCAACAGGAGATCACCGGTTTGCTGATGGCTGCGCTGGAACTGCGGAACGATGCCTCCAGCTGGACCTGGTCCGTGCGAACCTATCACCGACAGCATGACGACCGCTTCCAGCTCTTCCGGGAAAGTGAGGGCTACTATCGCTATGACGAGGGCTACTTCATCCGCAGCGAGGCGGATACGGCGCGCTTCACGCCCACCTTCTTCTACACCTTCCATAACCGGCACCGCACCAACGTGAGCGGCGCCGAGGCGAACCTGAAACGCTCGTGGAAGGCCGGTACCACGGCAGTGGGCGTGCACCTTCGCGACGAACGCATCCAAAGCAATGTGCTCGGTAAGCCCCTCGACGAGCCACGCACGGTCGGAAGCGCCAGGGAGGCCTTTACCCGGGCCGATGACCGACAGAACCTGGCGATGCACCTGGACCACCGATACGTGCATGGGCGGTGGGGGGTGGATGCCGGTGTGCTGCTGAACCTGAACAGCGCCTTCGCTCCGGAGTGGGCGCCCGGTGTGGACCTGCACCACCGCTGGAATCCTGCCCACACCACCTATTCGAACGTTGGTCGCGCCTTCCGCCTGCCCACCTGGACCGACCTCTACTACAGCCGCGGCGGGGCACAAGGCAGCCTGACGTTGAAGCCCGAACACGCCGACCAACTGGAGCTGGGACACCGTGTGACGCATCTCCGCTGGACTGCTTCCGCTGCGCTGTGGAGAAGGGCCGGTGACGACCTGATCGACTGGGTGCAGTTCCCTGGAGAGACCGTAGTGCGTGCAGCGAACCTGACAGAGGTGAACATGAACGGCGTGGAACTGATGGCCACCTATCGCACCGCGAACGCAAAGGGCCGGGGCGGAGCCGGCTACACCCACCAATGGACGGACCAGCAGGAATTCCCGTTCACCTCCCTGTATGTCCTGGACCACCTGAGCGACGTGGCCCTGATCTGGTGGCAACAGCAGGTCCGTCAACGTTGGAGCGCACGTCTGAACGCCAGTTGGAGGGTGCGCAATGGAAGCTATCGCAGGCAGCTGGATGGCAGCGAGCAGGGCTACCCGAGCCCCTTGCGCGTGGATGCCCGCATCGATCATGCCTGGCGCCAGGTGAGCCTCTTCGCTGCGGTGAACAACCTGTTGGATGTGCCCCAAGTGGACCGGGGCGAGGTACCCCTGCCAGGTCGCTGGCTCAGTGCCGGCGTGGAACTGCGCTGGCGGCAGTAAGGAAAGGCGATCACGCGGACGGCAGCACCGGACCACGAACGGCGCCGCCCCCGCCCGGTGCCCGGCTATCTTCGCCCCGCTCACACCGCAGGAACCATGCTCCAAATCGAAGGGATCGTCAAACGTTTCGGCACCTACACCGCATTGGACGGCATCACCATGGAGGTGCCGCCGGGCAAGGTGTTCGGGCTGCTGGGCCCCAATGGTGCCGGCAAGACCACGCTGATCCGCATCATCACCCGAATCACGGGTCCGGACGAGGGGCGCGTGCTGCTGAACGGCCGGGAGATGGGGCCCGAGGATGTGGCCCGCATGGGCTACCTGCCCGAGGAGCGTGGGCTGTACAAGAAGATGAAGGTGGGCGAACAGGCCCTCTACCTGGCCCAGCTGAAGGGGCTGAGCAAGGTGGAGGCCACCAAACGGCTGAAAGACTGGTTCGAGCGCTGGGAGATGGGCGGCTGGTGGAACAAGAAGGTGGAGGAGCTGAGCAAGGGCATGGCCCAGAAAGTGCAGTTCATCACCACCGTGCTGCATGAGCCCGAGATCCTGATCCTGGACGAACCCTTCAGTGGCTTCGACCCCATCAATGCCGAACTGATCCGGGCCGAGATCCTGCGCTTGCGGGACACAGGCATCACCGTGATGCTGAGCACCCACAGCATGGCCAGCGTGGAGGAACTGTGCGACAACATCGGCCTCATCGACAAGGCCCACCTGATGCTGCACGGCAATGTGCGGGAGATCCGCCAACAGTACTCCACCAACAGCTACCGCGTGGACTACAAAGGCAGCAAGGTGGCCCTGGCGAACTCCCTCTCCTACATCGGCGAACTGCAGGAGGCCCGCGAGCAGGACGGACACGGCACGGCCCTGATCAAACTGGGCAAGGGCTCCACCCCGAACGACCTGCTGCGCCAACTGCTGCCTGCGGTGGAAGTGCACGGCCTACGCGAGGAGATCCCCAGCATGCACGACATCTTCATCCGGGTGGTGAGCGAGACCGCGCCGGAGCATGTGACCGCAGGAATGACCGAATGAGCGTGTACGGGCCGATGACCATCGGCCCAAACCGAAGAACCCCATGAACAAGATCAAGCTCATCATCTGGCGTGAATTCATCACGCGCGTTCGCAAGCCCAGCTTCCTGATCATGACCCTGCTGGCCCCCGTGCTGGTGGCTGCCGGTATCACCGTGGTGGTGTACCTGAGCATGCAGGAGAGCGACGACCAGCGCGTGCTGGTGGTGGATGAGGCCCAGATCCTCCAGGGCCGCCTGAAGGACAGCGACAAGCTCACCTACTATGTGGACCAGAACACCTGGTCGGACAGCGCATTCCAACAGAGCCCCTATACGGTGATGGTGGAGGTGAACGACGACATCCTGAACACCAACACGGTGCTCTTCTATTACAAGGAACTGCCCAGCTTGGGCGTGCAGCGCACCATCAGCAACGAGCTGGAGAAGAACCTGGAGCTGGCCAAGCTGCAGGGCGAGAACATCGACGAGGAGGCTTACCGGCGGGTGCGCAAGCCGTTGGTGATGAAACTCTTCGATATCGACAAGGTGGGAGAGGAATCACTGGAACAGGAACGCGCCGGCATCGGTTTCTTCTTCGGCTACTTCATGTTCATCTTCATCTTCATGTACGGCGTGCAGGTGATGCGCGGCGTGATGGAGGAGAAGCAGAACCGCGTGGTGGAGGTGCTCATCAGCTCCGTGAAACCCTTCCAGCTGATGATGGGCAAGATCGTGGGCATCGCCCTGGTGGGCTTCGTGCAGTTCGTGCTCTGGATCGCCATCACCACCACCCTGGTGAGCGTGGGATCGGCCTACCTGATGAAGGACAAACTGGACCCCAAGGCCCTGGCCGAGGCCCAGATGACCACCGAGATGAAGGATCAGATGGAGGCGCAGGGCGGCCTGAGCATGGGCGACAAGGACGATGTGAAGCTCCTGAAGGCACTGGGCAAGATCAACCTGCCGCTGACCCTGGGCATGTTCCTCTTTTACTTCATCGGTGGTTACCTGCTCTATAGTTCGCTGCTCGCGGCCATCGGTTCGGCGGTGGACAGTGAGGCGGACACCCAGCAGTTCATGTTCCCCGTGACCATGCCGATGGTGATCGCCATCATCGTGGCCCAGACCGCGGTCTACAACCCCAGTGCCCCCGTGGTGGTGTGGTGCAGCCTCATCCCCTTCACCAGCCCCATCGTGATGATGGTGCGCGTAGCCATGGGCAACGCACCCGTGTGGCAGATGCTGCTGAGCATGGCGCTGCTGGTAGGCACCTTCATCCTCACCACCTGGCTCGCCGGCAAGATCTACCGCACCGGCATCCTGATGTACGGCAAGAAGGTGAACTGGAAGGAGATGGGGAAGTGGCTGTTCTATAAGGGTTGAGGAGTTGGGGGTTGGTGGAGTTGGGGGTTGAGTGACGATCCCACCCGTAGCCCATGTAGCGTCGCCCGAGGCCTCGGGCCCACTGGGTCGACCTGAACGGGTGCGGAGGCGCAAACTGTGAATTGACGAACATATCCCATGCCCGCACCATCCGCCATCATCGATCTCGGCACCAACACCTTCAACCTGCTGATCTATACGCGGAGCGGTGAGGGCGTGCGGGTATTGCATAGCGTGGAACTGCCGGTGTTCCTGGGCCGGGGCGGCATCGAGAAGGGCGTGATCGCCGAGGATGCCTTTGAGCGCGGAATGGACGCCCTGCGTAAACACCAGGCCACGGCATTGTCGCACGGCGTGGAACAGCTCACGGGTTTCGGCACCAGTGCCCTGCGCAACGCACGCAACGGCCCCGACTTCGTGCGGCGGGTGATGGAGGAGCTCGGCATCGCCATCCGCATCATCCCCGGTGGGCAGGAGGCGGAACTGATCCTGGCCGGTGTGCGCCAAGCGGTGACGTTCACCAAGCACCCGGCGCTGGTGATGGACATCGGCGGAGGCAGCATCGAGTTCATCCTGGCCACCGACAAGGCCCTGATGTGGAAACGCAGCTTCGAGCTGGGCGTGACGCGCCTGCGGGAACGCATCCCCACCAGCGAGCCCATCACCATCGCTGAAGAGGCCCGTATCGCCCAACACCTGGACCATCACCTGGAAGCCCTTTGGGCCATCATCGAACGCCATGAGCCGCAGCTGCTCATCGGCAGCGCTGGCAGTTTCGACACACTGGCCAGCATGGTCTGTGCCGGACAGGGCACGACACTCTCCGACGAGACCAGCACCCTCCCCTTCGATGCAAGCACCTTCGACGCGTTGAAGGACCAACTGCTACGCCTCCCCCGCGCGGAACGGTTGCTGGTGCCGGGCCTCCCCGAACACCGCGTGGACACCATCCCCTACGCGCTCATCGCCATCGAACGCGTACTCGCCGCAGGCAGCATCCGCGAGCTGGCGTGGAGCAGGTATGCGCTGAAGGAGGGGGCGGCCTACACCTCCAGCGCCTCGAGCAGGGTGTAGGAACTGGCGCGCAAGGTCATGGCGCGATAGACCCAAGTGGTTCACTGGCGCGTGATCACCTGGCGCAGGGTGCGGCCATGGCTCAGGCGCACCAGCACAGCATAGCTGCCTGATGGTAGCTCGCCGACGTTGACGGTGGTGCGCAGATCACTGGGACGGGCGCTCAGCACCAGGCGACCGTCCATGCTCCAAAGGCTCAGCTCCTGCATGGCGGACGGGGCGGTCACGGTGAGCTCGTCCACGACAGGAACGGGGAAGGTGCTCAGCACTCCCTCTGCCAGCTCGGGAACGGTGGTGGCGCTGCCGAAGGAGAGGTCATCCACTGAAAGTGCGCTGCCGGCCGCGGCTTCCCCGGAAAGGCCGGCACTGGATAGGATGGCGATACTGGCCGTATCAGGATCCTCGGTGGAAACGTATTGGATCGCGGCGGAGAAGGAGGTCCAAGCATTCACGGTGCCGGTGACGGTGACGATCCCTGCGCCGATCTCCTCACGCTCCCCCAAGGACGCGTTCCAGCGGCTCAGGGTCACCACCACCGCGCCATCGTCGCCCGAAGCGATCGCTGCTTTCCACATGCCATTGAGGGCCTGTGGGCGGGCGGTGTAGGGGAAACCATCCGCGCTCGCCTCCGCATCACCGGTGAGCAACAGTCCGGGGAACAAGCCGAAACCAGGGATATCACGGGACGTGACCGTCACACCGTAACTGCCTTCCGCTGCCGGAACGGCCTGTTCGCAGGATAGTACACCGCCGAAAGTGGTGGTCAAGACGTTCAGACTGGTCCAGCCCACGGGATCCTCATAGTTGCCGAAGTCGGTCCAGTCCTCAAAGCCTCCGTTGGGGATCTGGGCATGGGCGACGCTGGCCATCAGCAGGGTGATCAGGGAAAGGTGGCGTAGAGTTCTCATCATGCAGAGGTTATGGGTTATGATCGAACAGGCGATATCCGGCATGGGACGCACAGCAGCGTCGAAAAGTAGCAGCAGCGACCAGGCCTGTCACTGACAAGTGTCAACCTAGCGTGGGGACAAGAGGCAGCAACTCCATTTCAGGGTACCTGCCCCGACCGCACCGCCGTGGGCACCGTGCCGCCGATGGTCTGCAGGATGATGTCGCGATCGTTCGCTGAACCGGTGTTTCAGGTACGTTCGGCACCGCGCCCCATCTTTGTGCCCAGACATCATTTTCTTCCCATGGCCTCTATACTCATCATCGACGACGAAAAAGCCATCCGCTACGCCCTGCGCGAGATCCTGGAGCACGAAGGCCACAAGGTGGAGGAGGCCGAGGACGGTGCTGCCGGGCTTGACAAGGCGAAGAAGGGGAAGTTCGACCTGGTGCTCTGCGACATCAAGATGCCCAAGATGGACGGCATCGAAGTGCTGGAAAAGCTGCACGCCCACAACGAGGAACTGCCGGTGGTGATGATCAGCGGTCACGGCACCATCGACACCGCCGTGGACGCGCTCAAAAAAGGCGCTTTTGACTTTATCCAGAAACCGCCCGATATCAACCGGATCCTGGTGAGCGTGCGCAATGCACTGGACCGCGGCGACCTTGTGAAAGAGACCAAGGTGCTGCGCACGAAGGTGGGCAAGACCAAGGGTAACGGTGTGCAAATGATCGGCGAGAGCAAGGCCCTGCACGAGATCCGGGAGATGATCGAGAAGGTGGCCCCCAGCGACGCCCGGGTGCTGATCACCGGCGGCAACGGGGCCGGCAAGGAAGGCGTGGCACGCCTGCTGCACGAAAAGAGCCCGCGCGCCCAAGGGCCCTACATCGAGGTGAACTGTGCCGCCATCCCCGGCGAACTGATCGAAAGCGAGCTCTTCGGCCACGTGAAGGGCAGCTTCACCAGCGCCATCAAGGACCGCAAAGGCAAATTCGAACTGGCCGATGGCGGCACGCTCTTCCTGGACGAGATCGGCGACATGGCGCTGGCGGCCCAGGCCAAGGTGCTGCGGGCGCTGCAGGAAGGGCGCATCACCCCCGTGGGCGGCGACAAGGACATCAACGTGAACGTGCGGGTCATCGCCGCCACGAACAAGGACCTGAAGAAGGAGATCGCGGCCGGGAACTTCCGCGAGGACCTCTTCCACCGCCTGAGCGTGATCCCGATCCACGTGCCCAGCCTGGCCGAGCGCATGGAGGACATCCCCCTGTTGGCCGACCATTTCATCCAGCTGGTGTGCACCGAACAGGGCATCGCACCGAAAAAGATCGCCGACAAGGCCATCAAGGAGCTCCAGAAGCTGCCTTGGACCGGAAATGTACGTGAGCTGCGCAACGTGATCGAACGCTTGGTGATCCTGAGCGCGAAAGAGATCACGGAGGCCGATGTGAAGGCCTACGCCGTACCCCGCGGCTGAAGCTCCGCGCTGGCGATACAGGCCCGCCGTTGGTCGTTCGGAAGGCACCGTTGGCCGAAGGGGCCATATCCGGTGCACAGATTGCCACGTTAGGCAGGCAACCCCCCTCCACGGAATGCGTCTTCCGTATGGAACCGCTGGGTGACGTCTCGTCCGAAACCCTAAAACCTGCACGCCATGGACTTCCTGATCGGTATACACGACATGCTCTTCGCCAAGATGGGCGTAGTGCTGTATTATGTCCTCTTCCTCATGGTGGTGGTGGGCGCCATGGCGCAATACCGCCTCTACACCAAGGCCGGACTGCCGGGCTACACCGCCTTGGTGCCTGTCCTCAACGTGGTCAGCTTCCTGAAGATCGTGGGACGACCAGCGAAGGATGGATGGAAGTTCCTGATCCCGGTCTGGGGCCAGTTGTACTTCCTTCCCAAGGTATGGATCGAGGTCTGCAAGAGCTTCGGCAAGTCCTCCACCATGGATTATGTCCTGGTGATCATGCTGAACGGCCTGTACATCCTGAACCTGGCTTTGGACGAGGATACCCGGTACATGGGTCCCCTCTACGGCCAGAAGGCCCCTCCCCCGCCCCGCAAGCTCACCACGCAGCCTACGCCTTCCCTGGCCTAAGCTCATCGAACGCCACTTTCAAAGGGCTGGCTCCGGGCGGCCCTTTGTGTTTCGGGGCTGTACTCGGGGCCTTCTTCAGTGCATCGGCCATGCCACCGGGCTCTTTGCCGCTACCGCGTTTACGGTCGAGGGTGCACCAGGAGATGGAGAACGGTACGGGCGCACCGCGTTGGTCCACCTTGTCCATCAGTCTCAGCGCGTCCCCCAGCAGCATGGGACCAAGGTCCCCAGGTGGCCAGGGGTGGACAACGAACGGAGTTGCGTGGTGCGGGCAAAGCGGCGAACGCCTTACTTTATCCGGCGATGCGAAGCATGTGGATGAACGGCGGTCGTGGAATGGTCTGGCTGCTTGCGGCGGCCATTGTCCTTGCGGGCTGCCGCAAGGAGGACCCGGTGGAGCCGGAGGTTCCGGTGGTGGACGATGGCGCGGCCACGCGTGACGACCACCTGACGTTGGGCAACCCGAGCGAAGCCTTACCGAGCGTGGTGGTTCCGGACAACTACCTGGTGTCGAAGAGCCAGTACGTGTTGGCGTACGACAACAGCCGGGGCACGGCCAAGTGGGTGGCGTGGCACCTGAGCACGGCGTGGAAGGGCCCCGCGCCGCGCTGTGATTGTTACGCGATGGACCAGGCCTTGCCCTTGTCCTTCTTCCGGGTGGTGAGCTCGGACTACACGAACACGGGATTTGACCGTGGGCACATGTGTCCGAGCGAGGACCGGGATGCCACGGATGCGGACAATGAGGCCACCTTCCGGATGAGCAACATCATGCCGCAGGCACCGCGGTTGAACCAGATCACATGGGTGGCCTTGGAGGCGTACACACGTGAGCTCATGACGCAGGGCCATGAGCTGTACATCTATGCGGGCGGCTACGGCAGCGGCGGTGTGGGCAGCACGCTGAACACCACACAGACCATTGCAGGCGGGGACATCACGGTCCCGTCGCGCTACTGGAAGGTATTGGTGGTGATGCCGGTGGGCACGGATGATGTGCAGCGTGTATCACCGGGCACACGGGTGATCGCGGTGGACATGCCCAACACGCAGTCGGTGGATGCCATGGACTGGCATGAGTACCGCACGAGCGTGGACGCCATCGAAGACAGCACGGGGCTGGACCTGTTGAGCCTGGTGTCCGCAGGGATACAGGCGGCCTTGGAGGCCCAGGTGGACAACGGACCGACCCAATAGGGACCCCTCACATCATCCCATTGTCCGAGAAACTGTAGAACCCATCCCGGGAGAGGATGACGTGATCGTGGATGGAGAGGTCCAGGTATCGGGCGCCTTCGATGAGCTTGCGGGTGAGGCGGATGTCCTCCTCGCTGGGGCGGAGCTGGCCGCTGGGATGGTTGTGAGCGAGGACGATGCTTGAGGCGAGGCATTTGAGGGCGCAGGAGAAGACCAGCCTGGGATCGCAGGTGGTGCCCGAGATGCCTCCCTGGCTCACCTTGAAGACGCCTTTGGCGCGGTTGGCGCGATCGAGGAGCACGATCCAGAACTCCTCGTGCATGTCCATGCATTCATCGAAGAAGGGCAGCAGGGTATCGTAGGCATCCTGGGAGTGTCGGATGACCGGACGCGGTAGGCGAGGCCGCCGCCGCCCCGCAACACCTCAGCCCAACAGCTCCGCCGCCAGCTTCAGAGCTTCCGCCATGCCACCGGGCTCTTTGCCGCCTGCCGTCGCGAAATCGGGTTGGCCTCCCCCACCGCCTTTGATCAGTGGTCCGAGCTGCTTGATGAGGTCACCGGCCTTCAAGCCGGAAGCTTCCATGAAGCTCTTCCCCAGCGAAACGGCCAACATCGGCTTGCCGTCGATCACGGATCCTGCGATAAAAGCGAGATCGGGTTGCTGCTCGCGCAACTGGTAGCCCAGGTCCTTCAGGCTTTGGGCATCGAGGTCCAGGCGTTCCACAAGGAACTTGGCACCCTTGCCGTTGGCCTTCGCGTTGGCAGGCAATGAAGCGGCGAGGCCCTTCACCTTCTCCTTGGCGAACTTCTCGAGCTCCTTGCCCATGGCGGCGTGTTGCTCCATGAGCTTCTCCACCGCTTGCACGATGTCGGCCGGGTTCTTCAGCAGGATGTTGAGGGCATCCAGCTTGGCCAACTTCTCGTTGATCATGCGCTCGGCCTCCACGCTGGTGATGGCCTCGATGCGGCGGATGCCCGCGGCCAGCGCGCTTTCGCTGATGATGCGGAAGGGGCCGATGGTGCCGGTGCGCGGCACATGCGTTCCACCGCAGAGTTCCACGCTGGGGCCGAACTTCACCACACGCACATTGTCTCCGTACTTCTCGCCGAAGAGCGCCATGGCACCCATGTTCTTCGCCTCCGCGATGGGCACGTTGCGCTTGTCCTCGAAGACGATGTCCTCGGCGATCATGGCGTTCACCTCGTGCTCGATGGTGGCCAACTCCTCGGGCGTCACCTTGGCGAAGTGGCTGATGTCGAAGCGCAGGCGGTCCGGTGCCACCAGCGAGCCCTTCTGCTCCACGTGCGTGCCCAGGTGCTTGCGGAGCACGTGGTGCAGGAGGTGCGTGGCGGTGTGATTGCGTGCAGTGAGTGCACGACGCGAAGTGTCCACCTGGGCGGTGAGCGCCGCTTCCACGTTCTTCGGCAGGTCCTTCGTGAAGTGGACGATGAGCTGGTTCTCACGCTTGGTGTCGATCACCTCCACCTGGTCATCGCCGTGGATCAGCCAGCCCAGGTCGCCCACCTGGCCACCGCCTTCGGGGTAGAAGGGCGTGCGATCGAGTACGATCTGGAATTGGTCGCCGCCCTTGCCGCTGACCTTTCGGTAGCGCAGGATGCGGGCTGTGGTGCTGAGCTCATCGTAGCCGACGAATTCGGTCTCTCCTTTCTTCAGCTCCACCCAGTCGCCGGTGGTGACCGCCGTGGCGGCGCGGCTGCGGTCCTTTTGCTTCTTCAGCTCGGCCTCAAAGCCTGCCATGTCCACCTCGCGGCCTTGTTCGCGCGCCATTAGCTGCGTGAGGTCGATAGGGAATCCGTAGGTATCGAAGAGCTCGAAGGCCTTGTCTCCGGGCAGCACTCCCTTGCTTTCCACAAGCGCCTGCTCGATACGTTTGGTGCCTTGTTCCAGCGTGCGCAGAAAGGCTTTCTCCTCCTCCAGCATCACGTTCTTCACAATGTCCTGCTGCTTCCTCAGTTCCGGGAACTGATCGCCCATCTGGCCTACGAGCACAGGTACCAGGTTGTGCATGAACGGCTCGTTGAAACCGAGGAAACTGTAGCCATAACGCACGGCGCGGCGCAGGATCCGGCGGATGACATAGCCCGCACCGGTATTACTCGGCAGTTGGCCATCGGCGATGGCAAAGGAGATGGCTCGCAGGTGGTCGGCGATCACGCGCATGGCGATGTCTGCCTTCTCTTCGGCACCGTAAGGCTTCCCGCACTGCTTCGCCAAGGCTTGGATCAGCGGCTGGAACACATCGGTGTCGTAGTTGCTGCGCTTCCCTTGCAGCACCATGCACAAGCGCTCGAAGCCCATGCCGGTATCCACATGCTGGGCGGGCAGGGTGTGCAGGGAGCCATCGGCCTTGCGCTCGAACTGCATGAACACGTTGTTCCAGATCTCGATCACCTGTGGGTGGTCGTTGTTCACGAGCTCCTTGCCGGGCTTGGCGGCCTTTTCCCCGACCGTGCGCACATCCACGTGGATCTCCGTGCAGGGGCCGCAGGGGCCGGTGTCGCCCATCTCCCAGAAGTTGTCCTTCTTGCTGAAGGGCAGGATGCGCTCGGAAGGCAGGTACTTCAGCCAGAGCTGACGGGTCTCCTCATCGGGCTCCAGCCCGTCCTTGGCATCGCCACCGAAGTAGGTGACGTAGAGGTCGTTCGTGTTGATCTTGTACTCGTCCACCAGCAGTTCCCACGCCCACTGGATCGCCTCGGCCTTGAAGTAGTCGCCGAAGCTCCAGTTGCCGAGCATCTCGAACATGGTGTGGTGGTAGGTGTCGATGCCTACTTCCTCCAAGTCGTTGTGCTTGCCGGAAACGCGCAGGCATTTCTGCGTGTCGGCGATGCGCTTGTGTTTCGCCTCGCGGTTGCCCAGGAACAGGTCCTTGAACTGGTTCATGCCCGCGTTGGTGAACATGAGCGTGGGATCGTCCTTCACGACCATGGGTGCGCTGGGCACGATGGTGTGGCCGTGGCGGGCGAAATGGTCGAGGAACTTCTGGCGGATCTCGCGGGAGGTGAGCATGGGGGGCATAAGAGGCGGCAAAAGTACCGCGCCGGGTGACTGCCTGCCAGCCCCGGGCGTGGGGCATGATCCACATTCTTTAACAGTCGGCCGGCGCCGGGGACCGCCCATGCCAGTGACCAGTGGCTATCTTGGCCGTTCATCGCCCTGGCCGCCATGCCCGAGCATAAGTACCGCTTCAACCCCCAGACGCTCAATTTCGAGCGGATCCGCCTGTCGGCCTGGCAGAAGGCGAAGCGCCTGTTGCTGATGCTCTCCCCCGGCCTGATCGTGGGATTGTTGGGCATCTTCCTCGTGTACCAGTTCGTGGACAGCCCGAAGGAGGCCACCCTGCGCCGCGAGAACCAGCAACTATTGCTCCAGTACGAACTGCTGAACAAGCAGCTCGGCGAGGTGGACCGCGTGCTGGGCGACGTGCGGCGACGCGATGACAACATCTACCGGGTGATCTTCGAAGCGGAGCCCATCCCCTCCACCATGCGACAGGCGGGGTCCGGCGGGGTGAACCGCTACCGGGACCTCGACGGTTTCGCGAGCAGCGACCTGGTGATCGACACCCGCAAGCGCTTGGATCAACTGACCCGCCAGATGGTGGTGCAATCCCGCTCCTTTGATGAGGTGGCCCAGCTGGTGATGCGGAAGAAGGAGATGCTGGCCAGCATCCCGGCCGTGCAGCCCATCCCCAATGAGGACCTCACCCAGACGGCCGGGGGCTTCGGCATGCGGATCCACCCGATCCACAAGATCCCCAAGTTCCACGCCGGCATGGATTTCACCGCCAAGACCGGCACGCCCATCTATGCCACGGGCGATGGACGCGTGAACTTCGCGGACTACGCCACCAACGGCTACGGCACCCACGTGGTGGTGGACCATGGCTTCGACTATCAGACCCTCTATGCCCACCTGAGCGAGCTCAAGGTGCGCAGCGGCCAGAAGGTGAAGCGGGGGGATGTGATCGGCCTGGTGGGGAACACCGGTTTGAGCGCCGGACCGCACCTGCACTACGAAGTGCACAAGAACGGCGAACCCGTGGACCCGGCGAACTACTACTTCAACGACCTCACGCCCGAGGAATACGCCCGGATGCTGGAGATCTCGCGCAACGCGGGGCAGTCGCTGGACTGATCGGTACATTTGGCGACCCGGCATGCCCTACAAGGAAAAGATCGTCGAACGACTGTATTGGCCCATCGGCGAGGTGGCCGAGCAGATGGGCGTGAACACCTCGCTGATCCGCTACTGGGAGAAGGAGTTCGGCATGATCCGCCCCAAGCGCACCGGGCGCGGCGACAGGCTTTACACGGCGAAGGACATCGAGCTACTGAAGCGCATCAAGCACCTGGTGAAGGAGCAGGGATTCACCCTGCAAGGGGCCCGGGAACAGCTTCGGCGCGAACCCTCGGAAGCCGTGGCGACCGACACCCCGCAGGACGACCTGCGTCAGCGCCTGCTGGAGATCCGGGAAGGGCTGCTCCGTCTGCGCGACGAAGAGTGAACGCGGCTCAGGAATAGCGTTTACCGCTGAGGTAGTTGCTCACGTAGTCGCGAACGCCATCCTCCAGGGCCGTGAACGGTGTGGTGTAGCCGATGCCCTGCAGCTTCCGCATGTCGGCCTCGGTGAAGTACTGGTACTTGTCCCGGATGTCGACCGGTGTGTCCACGAAGGAGATGTGCTCCTCCTTGCCCATCGCCGAGAAAGTGGCCCGCACCAGGTCCAGGAAGGTGCGCGCCCGGCCACTGCCCAGGTTGTAGAGGCCGCTGTGGGTGCGGTGCTCCATCAGGAACAGGCAGACGTTGCAGACATCCTTCACATAGACGAAATCCCGGAGCTGCTCGCCGTCCTTGTAGTCGGGGCGGTGGCTGCGGAAGAGCTTCATCCCGCCCGTGGCCGTGATCTGGTTGAAGGCGTGGAACACCACACTGGCCATGCGCCCCTTGTGGTACTCGTTGGGGCCATAGACATTGAAGAACTTCAGGCCGGCCCAGAAGTAGGGCTTCTCCGCTTGTGCCAGCGCCCACTTGTCGAAGTCGTTCTTGCTGTCGCCATAGGGGTTCAAGGGCTTCAGCTGGTATGGCAGGGTATCGTCCTGGTCGCTGTAGCCTAGGTCGCCATCGCCGTAGGTGGCGGCGCTGGAGGCATAGACCAGCGGGATGCCGTACTTGACGCAGGCCTCCCACATGCGCTGGCTGTAGTGCAGGTTCAGCTCGTCGAAGATGGCCGTGTTGAACTCCGTGGTATCCGTGCGGGCACCGAGGTGGAAGATGAACTGAACGAGCTTCTCGTTGGCATCGAGCCAGGTGAAGAAGTCCTTGCGGTCGATCTTGGCGCTGAGGGTCTTGCCCGCCAGGTTGGGCTCCTTGTCCGCCCGGGAGAAGTCGTCCACGGCCACGATGTCCTGCCACCCCTGGCGCAGTAGTTCGCCCACCAGGGCACTGCCGATGAAGCCTGCCGCTCCGGTAACGATGATCATGGTGCAAAGGTAGGGGCGTGAAATTTCACGCCCCTACCTTTGCACCCCCATGCCCATCGTCCACATCACCCGCCGCGAACGCTTCAGTGCGGCGCACAAACTGAGCCGCCCCGACTGGAGCCTGGAGCAGAACTACGCCACCTTCGGCAAGTGCTCCAACCCCAATTGGCACGGCCACAACTACGTGCTATGGGTGACCGTGGCCGGTGAACCGGATCCGGAGACCAGCTTCGTGACCGACCTCAGCGAACTGAGCCGGATCATCAAGGCGAACGTCATCGACCAGCTCGACCACAAGAACATCGACCTCGACGTGCCGTTCATGAAGGGCCGATACAGCAGCACCGAGAACCTGGCCGTGGCGATCTGGGAACAGCTGGAGGCGCCCGTCAAAGCCCTGGGCGTGACGCTGAAGACCGTGAAGGTGGAGGAGACAGAGAACAATTACGTCGAGTACCATGGCGAATAGAAGTCAACTCGAGACCACCCTTTGGGTCCCGCCGGTTCCTTTCACGTGCCTGCTTCGTTGCTACACCCTTACAGAGCATCCAGCTCTGCGCGGGTTTCGCGCCTCACATGCTCGCGAAAGGATTCCCGCGTGCCCTACAAAAGCGATCTCGAGATGACTTCCACTGAGCACGAGCCCACCGGCGAAGGCTACGAGCGGATCGACCAGTACGATCCAGCCCGCATCGAACAGATCAGCGGGCACTACGCCCAGATCTTGGAGGCCATCGGCGAGGACCCCCAGCGGGAAGGTCTGCTGAAGACCCCTGAACGGGTGGCCAAGGCGTTGCAGTACCTCACCCACGGCTACGACCTGGAACCGGCCGCCATCCTGCGCAGTGCGATGTTCACCGAAGCCTACAGCCAGATGGTGGTGGTGAAGGACATCGAGGTCTACTCCATGTGCGAGCACCATATGCTGCCTTTCTTCGGCAAGGCGCACGTGGCCTACATCCCCAACGGACGCATCGTTGGGCTGAGCAAGATCCCCCGGGTAGTGGATGCCTATGCCCGCCGCCTGCAGGTGCAGGAACGCCTGACCAACGAGATCCGCGACTGCATCCACACGACCTTGGAACCCCTCGGGGTGGCCGTGGTGATGGAATGCAGCCATCTTTGCATGCAGATGCGCGGCATCCAGAAACAGAACTCGGTGACGACCACATCAGCTTTCACCGGTATCTTTCTGGACGACCACCGCACGCGTGAGGAATTCATCAAACTGATCAGCGCCCGTTTACACTGATCCACCGATCCTGACCAAAGCACTTGTACCGTCGACCACACGGGTCGACAAACACCCACCCGAACATGGAACAGACCAATTACACCCCCCAACAGGCCGGACAGGTCATCTACGGCCCCGATAGCGCTGCCGCAGCCAGCGTACGCACCTTCCTCGCCAGCGTGTTCAGCTACATGGCCATGGCCCTGGTCATCAGCGGCGTCATGGCCTGGTGGTTCGGCAGCGACATGACCAAGCTGGCCTACCTCATCAACTTCGAGACCGGCAGCCACACCATCCTCGGCTGGGTGGTGATGTTCGCTCCGCTGGGCCTGGTGTTCCTGATGGGCGGCATGGTGGAGAAGATGAGCGGCACGGCGTTGCTCGCCACCTTTTTGGCCTTCGCCACCATCATGGGCATCAGCCTGAGCTACATCTTCCTGATCTACAGTGTCGGGTCCATCGCCAATGTGTTCTTCATCACGGCGGCGGTGTTCACCCTGATGGCCGTGGCGGGATACACCACCAAGACCGACCTCACCAAGCTGGGCAGCATCCTGATGATCGGCCTGATCGGCATCGTCATCGCCTCGGTGATCAACATGTTCCTCGGTAGCAGCACCATGGACTATGTCATCAGCATCATCGGTGTGGTGGTCTTCACCGGCCTCACGGCCTACGATGTGCAGAAGCTGAAGCGCATGGGCGAAGTGGTGATCAGCGGCACCGAGACCGCCCAGAAGATGGCCCTGATGGGTGCGTTGAGCCTCTACCTCGACTTCATCAACCTGTTCCTGATGCTGCTGCGCCTGTTCGGCCGCAGGGACTAAGGTCCTTTTGATGGTTGCGCCTGGTGGGTGGAAGGTTGCACGTAGCAGCCAACACCCAGCATCCGTGAACATCCAACCTCCAACGACCCCGACCGCATGACCGCATACGTTTTCCCAGGCCAAGGCAGCCAGTTCCCCGGAATGGGCAAGGAGCTCTATGAGGCGGACAGCAATGCCCGCATCTGGTTCGAGCATGCCAACGACCTGCTGGGCTTCAACCTCACGAACGTGATGTTCAGCGGCAGCGAGGCCGACCTGAAACAGACCAACGTGACGCAGCCTGCGATCTTCCTGCACAGCGTGGTGAAGGCGAAGGTCCTGGGCGATGCCTTCAAGCCCAGCATGGTCGCCGGCCATTCACTCGGCGAGTTCAGTGCGCTGGTGGCCGCCGGGGCCATGGAGTTCGCCGACGGATTGAAGCTGGTGGCGGCACGCGCCAATGCCATGCAGAAGGCCTGCGAGCTGCAGCCCAGCACCATGGCGGCGATCCTGGGCATGGAGGACGATAAAGTGGAGGAGATCTGCAAGACCATCCCGGGCGTGGTGGTGCCCGCCAACTACAACTGCCCCGGCCAGTTGGTGATCAGTGGCAGCATCGAAGCGGTGAACGCCGCCTGCGAAGCCCTGAAGGCCGCAGGTGCCAAGCGTGCATTGGTGCTGCAGGTGGGCGGTGCCTTCCACAGCCCGCTGATGGAGCCCGCCCGCGTGGAACTGGAAACGGCCATCGCCTACACCCCCATCGTGAACCCACGCTGCCCCATCTACCAGAACGTGGATGCGCGCCCGCACACCGATCCGGCCCGCATCAAGGGCAACCTGATCGCGCAGCTCACCGCACCCGTGCGCTGGACCCAGACCATGCAGAACATGCTGGCCGGTGGCGCGACAAAGGTGATCGAAGTGGGACCTGGCAACGTGCTGCAGGGCCTGTTCAAGAAGGTGAGCAAGGAGCTGGAGACGAGCGCGGCGTGACCTGCAGATCCCACGGACGCGCATGAGCACCGTTCGGGTGAGCGCCGAGCGCACCGTTTTTCCGGTCCTTTTCGCCATCGCCTTCTCGCACCTGCTGAACGACACGGTGCAGTCGCTGATCCCGGCGATCTACCCCTTGGTGAAGGAGTCCTTCCAGCTCAACTACGCGCAGATCGGGCTGATCACGCTCACCTTCCAGTTGACGGCGTCCATCCTGCAACCCTTGGTGGGCCATTGGACGGACAAACGCCCGCAGCCCTTCGCCCTGGTGGCCGGCATGGGTTCCACGCTGCTGGGGCTCGTGGTGCTCTCCCAGGCCACCACCTTCCCGATGATCATCGCGGCGGTCGCCTTCGTGGGGGTGGGCTCGTCCATCTTCCATCCCGAGGCATCGCGTATGGCCTACATGGCCTCCGGTGGCCGACGCGCCTTGTCGCAGAGCGTTTTCCAACTGGGCGGGAATGCCGGTTCCGCGCTGGGGCCGCTGCTGGCGGCATTGATCATCGTGCCGCTGGGACAAGCCACCGTGGGCTGGTTCGTGGTGCTGCCCCTGATCGCCATGGTGGTGCTGTGGCGGGTGGGCCGCTGGTACCTGCGCATCATGGCCATCCACGCGCACCGCGGTCCGCGGAACCCGAAGGTGGCCCACTCTTCCCTTCCCCGTCGCCGGGTGATCCTCATCGTGTCCATGCTCCTGCTGCTGATCTTCTCCAAGCAGTTCTACCTGGCCAGCATGACCAGCTATTACACCTTCTACCTCATCGGTCGTTTCGGGCTCAGCGTGCAGGATGCGCAGTTGCAGCTCTTCCTCTTCCTCTTCGCAGCGGCCATCGGCACCCTCGCGGGCGGGCTCTTGGGCGATCGCATCGGCTACAAGAACATCATCTGGCTGTCGATCCTGGGTGCAGCGCCCTTCACGTTGCTCCTGCCTTACGCGGACCAGTTCTGGACCACCATGCTGGCCCTCAGCGCAGGGTTCATCCTGGCCTCGGCCTTCTCGGCCATCCTGGTCTACGCGCAACTGATGATCCCGGGCCGGGTGGGACTGGTCTCCGGTCTGTTCTTCGGCTTTGCCTTCGGTATGGCGGGCGTGGGTTCGGCAGTGCTGGGGCGTCTGGCCGATGCCACCAGCATCCACACCGTGTTCACGGTCTGTTCCTTCCTGCCCTTGATCGGCCTGGTCTGCATCTTCCTGCCGGACCAGAAGCGCTTCGCCTGAGCGTTCAGAGCGTGCTGTTGAGCAGCTTCCCGCTGGCGATCAGCTTGTGCAAGCCTCGTCGCCAGTAGCATTCGCCATTATGCCTCATCCCTTCATTCTGCCCGGATCTCTACGCGAGTCGAAAATATCGTTGACGACAACGAGGTCATCGTTGATGCGGTAGACGATCTTGAAATTCCTCACGATCACCCTTCGGTGGCCCATGTTCATCCAAGCCAATTAAGGCTCGAACTGTCCCGCACCAGGGTTACCTCCCAACCATCGGATCTTTCGTCGGACCGAACGCTCCAGATCCCTCAGATACCTCAGCTCATAAAAGGCGGAGAGCTCATGAATGGAGCGCTTCAGGCTTTCTTCGGCTTGGGGAAGTACGATGACCTTCATCGCTTCCGACGTGGCTTCGGAGCCTGCTCAGGTATTGCATCCATGAACTGCTCCATCTCGCGATCGAACTCATCCATGGTCTTGTACATACCAGCTTTGAACTGTTCCTCAGCACGCAGCACCCTGCGAACAAGGTCACTTTGGAACGCCACATCTCTCGTCCGTCGCTGAAGGACATTGTCCACCAGGTCGAGTACAGCGGGGTCTTGTTCGGCTTCGATCAACTTCTTCAATAAAGCCTTCTTGGTCGCTGTGGTCATGTCGTCGGCTTTCTCCAAAGTTAGGATGGACCACATGCACTCACAAGGTCGAGTTGAGCAGCTTCCCGCTGGCGATCAGCTTGTGCAGGTAGGGCCGCGTGAGCGTGTTCCGGATCGCCTCCACATGGTTCATGTTGTGGCAATCGCTGCCCAACAGCTCATAGGCACCCGCATCGATGAGCCGTTCGGCGATCTGCCTGGCCTGCGGCCCATAGGCACCCGACAGGGCCACCAGGTTCAGTTGGAAGAGCACACCGCGCTCCTTCAGGCGCTCGTACTTGCTGAAGTCGGTATACCAGAAGGCATAACGCTCGGGGTGTGCCAGAACGGGACGGTAACCCTGGGTCTGCATCTGGAAGATCACCTGCAGGAGCATGTTCGGCTCGCTGATGAAGGGCAGTTCGAAGAGGAGCAACTTGTTCCCGAACGTGAGCACATCACCGGCTGCGACCTTGCGCTCCAACTCGTGATCGAGGTAGTATTCGGCAGCCGCTTCCACCCGGATGTCCAGCCCCACACGCGCCACCTCGGCACGCAGCTTCTCCAGCCCCCCGAGGATGACCTCTGTGGGATTGCGGTAGCCATCGGCCATGCTGTGCGGGGTGGTGATCACCTTGCGATAGCCCAGCGCATGCATCGCTTCCAGCAGCTCCATGCTCTGGGCGAGGCTCTGCGACCCGTCGTCGATCCCGGGAATGAAATGCGAGTGGATGTCCGCCCCCAGCACGGACAGGTCCGCCGGCCCCATGACGGGCTCCTTCTTCCCGAAGAGGTCGCCGAAAAGGCCCATCAGTTCCGCTGGTATTGCTGCTCGTAGTAGCGGAGGTAGTCGCCGCTGGTCACGTGCTCCAGCCATTCGGTGTTGGCCAGGTACCAATCCACCGTGCGTTCCAAACCCTCTTCGAAGGTGATGCTCGGTCTCCACCCCAGTTCGCGTTCGATCTTGCCCGCATCGATGGCGTAGCGCAGGTCGTGCCCGGCGCGGTCGGAGACGTAGGTGATGAGCTTCGCACTCTCGCCTTCCGCACGGCCCAGCTTGCGGTCCATGATGCCGCACAGCAGGTGTACGAGGTCGATGTTCTTCCACTCGTTGTGCCCGCCGATGTTGTAGGTCTCGCCGATCACGCCGGTATGGAACACGGTATCGATGGCACTCGCATGGTCCTCCACCCACAACCAGTCGCGCACGTTCTCCCCCTTGCCATACACGGGCAGCGGCTTGTTCGTGCGGATGTTGTTGATCATGAGCGGGATCAACTTTTCGGGGAAGTGATGGCTGCCGTAGTTATTGCTGCAGTTCGTGAGCACGAAGGGCAGCTTGTACGTGTTGCCGTAGGCGCGCACAAAGTGGTCGCTGGCGGCCTTGCTGGCGCTGTAGGGGCTCTGCGGGTCGTAGGGCGTGGTCTCCAGGAAGAGGCCGTCATCGTGGAGGGAGCCGTAGACCTCGTCCGTGCTTACATGGTAGAAACGCTTGCCTTCAAAGGCACCTTTCCACGCTTCCTTCGCTGCGTTCAGTAGTGTGACGGTGCCGAACACGTTGGTGCGGACAAAGGCCATGGGATCGATGATGCTGCGGTCCACATGGCTCTCAGCAGCGAGATGCATGACCCCGTCGATCGCATGGTCGGTGAAGACCCTGGCGACCGCCTCCGCATCGCAGATATCGGCCTTCACGAAGGTGTAGTTCGGGGCGTTCTCCACATCCCGCAGGTTCTCCAGGTTGCCCGCATAGGTCAAGGCATCCAGGTTGATGATGCGGTAGTGCGGATACTTCGTGACGAAGCGACGCACGACATGGCTACCGATGAAACCGGCGCCACCGGTGACCAGAAGTGTGCGTGAAGGACTCAAAGACTCCAATAGGTGAGACTCTTGATCTTCTTGCGATAGATGCCCTTGAGATCCACGAGCACTCCCTTCGGCTTCAGCATGCCCTTGAACCAGGCCTCGTCCTTGTTGGCATAGTCGCTGTGGTTCACCGCCACGATGATGGCATCGTACGGTCCCTTCATCTCCGGAGCAAGATCATAGCCGTACTCATGCTTCACTTCTCCGGCATCGGCATGCGGGTCGGTCACATCGACGTGGCAGCTGAAGCTCTTGAGCTCGTTGATCACATCGGCCACCTTGCTATTGCGGATGTCGGTGACGTTCTCCTTGAATGTGGCGCCCATCACCAGCACACGGGCATCCGCGGGATTGGTCCCGGCAGAGATCATCTTCTTCACCGTCTGTTTGGCCACATAGCCGCCCATGCTATCGTTCACGAAACGGCCGCTGTCGATGATCTGCGCGTGATAGCCGAGTTCCTTGGCCTTATACACGAGGTAATAGGGATCCACACCGATGCAGTGACCGCCCACCAGACCGGGCTGGAACTTCAGAAAGTTCCACTTGGTGCCAGCCGCCTCCAACACGTCGTAGGTGTTGATGCCCATGCGGTTGAAGATGATCGAAAGCTCGTTGATCAGGGCGATGTTCACGTCGCGCTGGGTGTTCTCGATGATCTTGGCGGCCTCGGCCACCTTGATGCTGGCCGCGCGGTGCACTCCGGCCTCCACCACCAGCTCATAGACCTTGGCGATGATCTCCGCGCTCTCCGGATCGCACCCGCTGCTCACCTTCACGATGCTCGACAGCGTGTGCTCCTTGTCCCCTGGATTGATGCGCTCCGGGCTGTAGCCGACCTTGAAGTCCTCCACGAACTTCAGTCCGCTCAGGCGCTCCAGCAAGGGCACGCAGTCCTCCTCGGTACAGCCGGGATAGACGGTGCTCTCATACACCACAAAATCGTTCTTCTTGAGGGCCTGTCCCACCGTGCGGGTCGCACCCAGCAACGGGGTCAGGTCGGGGATGTTCTGCTGGTCGATGGGCGTGGGCACTGCCACGATGAAGAACTCCACGTCCTCAAGGTCCTTCAGATCGGCGGTGAAGTGGATATCGCAACCGTTGAACTCAGATGCCTCCAGCTCATTGCTAGGGTCCTCT
Source organism: Chryseobacterium gleum (assembly GCA_945872795.1). Classification (GTDB taxonomy): domain Bacteria; phylum Bacteroidota; class Bacteroidia; order Flavobacteriales_F; family PHOS-HE28; genus PHOS-HE28. The sequence goes on along the minus strand of CAMCAZ010000006.1, from coordinate 8,587 downwards.
CCCCGGCGCATCATCTCCACCCGTTTCTCATTGATGTCAAAGCCCACCACCCGGATCTTCCGGGCAAAGGCCAAGGCGATCGGCAGGCCCACATAACCCAACCCGATCACGGCCAGCTTGGCCTCCTTGTTCACCAGTTTATCGTACAGGCTGCTCATCTCTTTCCTTGTAAATGCGTTCAATGATCTCCACCACCTTCAAGCCTTCCAAGGCATTGGTGGTCATGGTGTTGCGTCCTTTCAGTGTATCGAGCACATTGTCGATGATGTACCCGTGGTTGTTGGCGCTGCCCTTGTAGGTCCCATAATCGTTCGCGGGATTGGTGGGCGCCAGTTCAGGCATGGTGTAGTCCTTGATGTGGCAATATTCGACCTGGTCCATGTACTGACCGCCGATCTTCACACTGCCCTTGCTGCCCACGATCGTCATGCTGCTCTCCAGGTTACTGTCCCACACGGCGGTGCTGTAGTTCAGGCAGCCCATGCCCCCTTCCAGGAAGCGGAAGCTCACAAAGCCACTGTCCTCGAAGGCCGTGAGGTCCTGGTGGTTGAAGTCGGCGAACTTGCCCTGGATATCCGTGATGTCCCCGAACAGCCAGTACATGATGTCGATGAAATGGCTGAACTGGGTGAACAGGGTGCCACCGTCCATGTCCGCGGTGCCTTTCCAGCCACCGGGCTTGTAGTAGCGCTCATCGCGGTTCCAGTAGCAGTTCAATTGCACCAGATGGATGTCGCCGAGCAGCCCCTGATCGACCACCCCCTTGATCCACTGGCTGGGCGGGCTGTAGCGGTTCTGCATCACGCCGAACACCGTTCGGTGCATCTGGAGGGCCTTGTAGATGACCTGTTCGCAGCTGGCCTTGGTGAGGCCCATCGGCTTTTCGCAGACCACGTGCTTGCGCTGTTCGAGCGCCACGATGCACTGTCGGGCATGCAGGCCGTTGGGCGTACAGACGTTCACGACATCGATCCCGGGGACCTCCGCGAGCATGGTCTCCATGTCGCTGAACACAGGGATGCCGTAGTGGTCGACACCGGCCTCCTTGGCGGAGCGGATATCGCACAGGGCCACCAACTCGGCTTCCGGATGCCGCGCGATCATCTCGGCATGCCGCTTCCCGATGTGGCCACAGCCTACAACGACGAATTTGATCTTCTGGTCCGGAGCGATTGCCATGGCTTAATGGATGCGTTCTACACGTCCCTGTTCGAGTTTGTAGCGTTGGCCGCTTTCGGGACATTCGGCCTCGCCTTGTTCGTTGAACCTCAACTTGTGTCCGAATTCGCTCATCCAGCCGGTCTGGCGGGCAGGGTTCCCCACCACCAGGGCGAAGTCAGGCACCTCCTTGGTCACCACCGCACCCGCGCCGATGAAGGCGTAACGGCCGATGTCATGCCCACAGACGATGGTGGCGTTCGCACCGATCGAGGCGCCCTGTTTCACCAGCGTACGTAGGTATTGATCACGACGGGCAACCGCACTGCGTGGATTGATGACGTTGGTGAACACCATGGAGGGGCCGAGGAACACATCGTCCTCGCACTCCACACCGGTGTACAGGCTCACGTTGTTCTGGACCTTCACGTTGTTGCCCAACTTCACGTCCGGGCTCACCACCACGTTCTGGCCGATGTTGCAGCCCTTGCCGATGACACAGCGAGGCATGATGTGGCTGAAATGCCAGATGCGGGTGCCCTCACCGATGAGGCAACCTTCGTCAATGACAGCCGTGGGGTGGGCGATGTAACTCATATCCGGAGGCCGCGAAGTTACCTCAAGCCTGTGGAACTGGAGGGCATGGCCCCGCCATACGCTCAGATCCGTCCGACCAAACGCTCCCCGCAGGCCGTGGGGTCCAGGGCAGCCTCCAGCAGCCCGGCCTCGTTCAGTCCGCTCGTCACAGCCGCCAACATACCCAGGTCCACCTCGGCACCCACGTTCCATCGCACTCCTTGGAACCAGGCAGTGGCATCCTCCAGGCTCATCCCGTAGCGATGGGCGATCATGGCAGGGGCGGTCTTTTTCTGCATCAGCCCGGCGGCCTGGTCACGGATCACCTTCAGCAGCCGTTTGATGGGCCCCGCATGAGCTGCCAGAGCAGCCTCTGTGGCCACGATCACGAAGGATGGCCAGGGTGAGGCGTATTCGTCCACACAGCGCAGGACACCGCGGTCCACCAGGGGCTTGGTGGTGTACTTCTCCCAGAGGAAAAGCGCCGGAGCAGGCTCGGCGGCCCGGGCCTCGGCACCCTTCAGGTCGTTCACGATCACCAGTTCCTCATCAGAAACGTTCCTGCCGAGGGATCGGGCGTAGGCCTTGGCCGCCAGGTGGCTGCCGGAATTGGGTCGGCTGATGCAGAAGGGCAGGCCATTCAGCTGGGACCGGTCCATGATGGAGGTGCCGGCACCCACGTGCACCCCCCAGGTGAGCGGGCTGTCCACATACTGGGCGATGATCCGGGCCGCGTTCCCTTGCAGGATATCGCGCACAGCACCCTCGGTGACCATGATGGCGAGATCGAGCTCCCCGGCGCGCATCAGCTTGCACATGGCACCCGTGCCCTCAGGCACCGTCCGCCACTTCAGGTCGATGCCGGCGCGAACGAACGCACGTCGCTCCAGACCAAGGATCCAAGGCAGGTTAAAATGCTCGGGGACCCCGGCCAGCCGGAGCGGGATCAGTTCGGCGGCCTTTTCGGCGGCGGCCTCAACAGCCTTCTTGGGGATCTTCACGTCGCGGGAACAAGGATGCAAAGGTCCGGCTTGAGGGCGATGTTCCAATACCATCACCTGGATCTCGGCCCCGCTGCACTCCTTAAGCTGCCAAAACAAAGACCCCGATGACCTGTGGAGCGCACAGGACATCGGGGCCATTCGCGGTCGTTCGGACCGAAGGACAGCGCTCGGATCTACTTCCGCGCGTAGCCCTCAAAACTGAAGTGCTCCTTCTCGTTCAGCTCCTGCTCGGTCAGGCTCTTGAAGTAATCATACGTGATCTTCAGCCCCGTGGCGCGGTCCACCTTGGGCTCCCAGTTCAGCAGTTTGCGGGCCAGGGTGATGTCCGGCTGGCGCTGCATGGGATCGTCCTGCGGCAGGGGCTTGTAGATGACCTTCTGTGTGGTGCCCGTGAGCTTGATGATCTCCTCGGCGAACTGTCCGATGGTGATCTCGCTGGGATTCCCCACGTTCACCGGCCCAGCGTAATCGCTGAGCAGCAGGCGGTAGATGCCTTCCACCAGATCGTCCACATAGCAAAAGCTGCGGGTCTGGCGACCGTCGCCGAACACGGTGAGGTCCTCGCCGCGCAGGGCCTGGCCGATGAAGGCGGGCAGCACACGGCCATCGTTCAGGCGCATGCGCGGGCCGTAGGTGTTGAAGATGCGCACGATGCGCGTCTCCAGCCCATGGTAGGTATGGTACGCCATGGTGATGGCCTCCTGGAACCGTTTGGCCTCATCGTACACGCCCCGCGGGCCCACGGTGTTCACATGGCCCCAGTAGTCCTCCGTTTGCGGGTGCACCTGTGGGTCGCCGTAGACCTCGCTGGTACTGGCCACCAGAATGCGCGCACCCTTGGCCTTGGCAAGGCCCAGGAGGTTGTGGGTCCCCAGGGAGCTCACCTTCAGGGTCTGGATGGGGATCTTCAGGTAGTCGATCGGGCTGGCCGGACTGGCGAAGTGCAGGATATACTTCAGTTCGCCGGGAACGTGCACGAACTTGGAGACATCGTGGTGGTAGAACTCGAAGTCATCGCGCTTGAAGAGATGCTCGATGTTCTTCAGGCGACCCGTGATCAGGTTGTCCATGGCGAGCACATGGTAGCCCTCCTTCAGGAAGCGGTCGCACAGGTGTGATCCCAGGAAACCGGCGGCACCGGTGATGAGTACGCGTTCTTTCTGTTGTGCCATGAATCAGGCTTTGGCCGACACTGGAAGGTTCACCGCATTGCGACCCACGCTGACGTAGGAGAAGCCGATCCGCTCCATCTCGTCCAGGTCATAGAGGTTCCGACCGTCGAACACGATCTTCTCCTTCAACAGTTCGCCCACCCTGGCGAAATCAGGGGTGCGGAACAAGGCCCACTCGGTGGCGATGATCAAGGCATCGGCACCTTTCAGCGCCTCGTACTCGTCCTTGGCGAAGGACATCTTATCGCCCTTCAGCTTCTTCACGTTCTCCATGCCTTCTGGATCGAAGGCGGTGACCGTGGCACCGGCGTTCACCAGGGCATCGATCATGTACAAGGCCGGTGCCTCGCGGATGTCATCGGTATCGGGCTTGAAGGCCAGGCCCCACATGGCGAAGTGCTTGCCGCGGAGGTCACCGTAATGCGCTTTGATCTTGTCGGTCAGCGTGGTCTTCTGGCGCTCGTTCACCTCCATCACGCTCTTGATGATCTGGAAGTCATAGCCGGCATCACCGCCGCTTTTGGCCAGGGCCTGCACGTCCTTGGGGAAGCAGCTGCCACCGTATCCGATGCCGGGGAACAGGAAGCGCTTGCCGATGCGGGTATCGGTGCCCATTCCGATGCGGACCTTGTCCACGTCGGCACCCACCTTCTCGCAGAAGTTCGCGATCTCGTTCATGAACGTGATCTTGGTGGCGAGGAAGGCATTGGCGGCGTACTTGGTCAGTTCGGCGCTGCGCTCATCCATGAAGATGATGGGGTTGCCCTGGCGCACGAAGGGCTTGTAGAGGTCCTCCATGACCTTCTGGGCGCGGGGGCTGCTGGTGCCCACCACCACACGGTCGGGTTTCAGGAAGTCGTCCACAGCGAAACCTTCGCGCAGAAACTCGGGGTTGCTCACGATGTCGAAATCGACCTTGGCGTGCTTGGCCACAGCGGCATGCACCTTCTCAGCCGTTCCCACAGGAACCGTGCTCTTGTCCACGATCACCTTGTAGTCGGTGATGATCTTGCCCAGCTCATCGGCCACACCCAGCACATACTTCAGGTCGGCACTACCGTCCTCACCTGGAGGAGTGGGCAGGGCCAGGAAGATGATCTGCGCCTTGTCGATGGCGCTCTTCAGGTCCGTGGTGAACAACAAGCGGCCCTGGCGGATGTTGCGCTCGAACAGGACGTCCAGATGCGGTTCATAGATGGGCACCTTTCCATCCTTCATCATCTGCACCTTGTTGGCATCGATATCCACGCAGATCACGTGGTTGCCCGTCTCGGCGAAGCAGGTGCCCGTCACGAGACCTACGTATCCTGTTCCTACTACTGCGATATTCATGTTGGGGCGAGAAATTTCGCGCCCTTACGGACGCGATCCGTGGGGATCATTAGTTGAAAAAAGCCTTCACCGTGGCGGTGATGTGCGTGAGTTGTTCGTTGTCCAGCTCCGTGCTCATGGGCAGGCTCAACACCTCCTCCATCAGACGCTCCGTGATCGGCAGGTCGCCACGGCGGATGCCGTAGCCTTCGTAAGCCTTCTGCAGGTGCAGGGGCACCGGGTAGTAGATCATGGCCGGTACGCCGTTCTTCTCCAGATGTGCGCGCAGTGCATCGCGATGACCACCGGTGATGCGCAGGGTGTACTGGTGGAAGACGTGGGTGCTGTTCAGGCTGCGCTCGGGCACATGCACATGTACCATGCCCGCGAAAGCCTTGTCGTAGACGGCTGCAGCGGCCTGGCGAGCGGCACCGTAGGCATCGAGCTGGCGCAGCTTGATGCGCAGCACCGCGGCCTGCATGCTGTCCAAGCGGCTGTTCACGCCCACCACATCGTGGTAGTAGCGCACCTCGCTGCCGTGGTTGCACACCTGGCGGATGCGCTTCGCCAAGGCGTCATCATTGGTGAAGATGGCCCCGCCATCACCATAGCATCCGAGGTTTTTGCTGGGGAAGAAACTGGTGGTGCCCACCGTGCCGATGGTACCCGCCTTGCGCACGGTCCCATCCGGGAAGGTGTAGTCGCTGCCCACTGCCTGGCAGTTGTCCTCGATGACGTACAGGCCATGCTCTCGGGCCATGTCCATGATCGGCGCCATGTCGGCGGTCTGGCCGAACAGGTGCACCGGAACGATGGCCTTGGTACGCGGGGTGATCTTGCGGCGCACGTCGGCCGGATCGATGTTGTAGGTGCCCGGCAACACTTCGGCAAAGACCGGCTTCAGGCCGAGCAGGGCGACCACCTCCACGGTGGCCACGAAGGTGAAGGACGGGGTGATGACCTCATCGCCCGGATTCAGGTCCAGGGCCATCATGGCGACCTGCAGGGCATCCGTGCCGTTGGCACAGCCAATGGCGTGCTGCACGTGCAGATACGCCGCCAATTCCTGTTCGAAGGATCTCACCTCCGGACCGTTGATGAACGCCGCGCTCTGCACCACGCCCAGAATGGCTTGGTCCACCTCGGACTTGATCTTGGCATACTGGCCGACAAGATCGACCATTTGAATAGGCTTCATGACATGTTCGTCCCGGGTTCCCGGCCCGTTGGCGGGGCCGCCGGAAACGGCGCGAAGATAACCATCGACCGGTGCGGGCACCGGGCCATCCGCGCCAGGCCAGCACAATTCGTCCCCCTGCCCGTTCGTTGGGACAGGGCTAACTTTGACGTCCGATGCGTGCATTGCCATTCCGGTCGATCCTTCCACTTTTCCTGCTGTCGGCGCCTTGCTACGCACAATCCTCCTCCAAGGATTCAACGGGGCACCGCATGGTACAGATCTCCATCAGTTATGCCTACCAGGTGCCCGGCGGCGACCTGGCCGACCGTTTCGGGCACAACAGCAACGGGGGCTTCAGCGTGCAGCGCCGGACCAGCACCAACTGGCTGTTCGGGCTGGAGGGCGGCTTCCTTTTCGGGAACGAGGTGGTGGAGCCTGGCATCATCAGCAACGTGCTCAACCGCGCCGGCCAGGTGGTGGACCAGGAGGGTGTGATGGCCGATGTGTTCCTCTTCCAACGCGGGTGGACCGCCTTTGCCACTGCGGGGAAACTGTTCAACTGGATGGGTCCCAACCTGCGGTCAGGAGTGGTTATTAAACTGGGCGGCGGCTACATGCGCCACAAGGTGCGGGTGCAGACCCAGCAGAACATCGTGCCCCAGTTGGAGGATGAATACCTGGAAGGCTATGACCGCCTCTCAGCCGGGCCGGCGGCCATGAGCTACGTAGGCTACCAGCACCTGAGCACCAATCGGCGGATCAACTTCAGCGTCGGCCTGGAGTTCACGGCAGGCTTCACCCAGCCCCTGCGCGCATTCAACTTCGATACGGAGACCTTCAACAGCGGTGGCCGGATCGACCTGCTCACCGGCCTGCGCGTCGCCTGGATCCTGCCCATCGACAAAAGCGACGACGAGCGCTTTCACTACTACTGATGCCGCTCCTCACCGACCTCGGCACGGCCCTCTGGTCCATGACGGCAAAGGCGGTCGCACCGTTCAACGCCAAGGCCGATGCTTGGGTAAAGGGACGGAGAGGGCTTTTCGACCGCCTTGAACAGCGGGCCGGGGACCTGCGCGGATGCCTGTGGATGCACTGCGCAAGCGTAGGCGAGTTTGAACAGGGGCTCCCCATCCTGGAGGCCATCAAACGCGAGCAGCCCGACCTCCCGGTGCTGCTCACCTTCTTCAGCCCCAGCGGCTATGAGGCCCGGAAGGACCACCCGCTGGCGACCCACGTGGATTACCTGCCCCTGGCTGGACGACGGGAGGCGGAACGGCTCGTGCACCTGATCCAGCCCAAGGCCGTGCTGTGGGTGAAGTATGAGTTCTGGTACCACATCCTGCATGCGCTGAAGAACGCCGCGGTGCCCACCTTCCTGGTGAGCGCCATCTTCAGGCCGGAGCAGGCGTTCTTCCGGTGGTACGGTGCCGAATGGCGGGCCATGCTGCGCTGCTTCACGCAGGTCTTCGTCCAGGACGAGCGATCGTTGGCCCTGTTGCATTCCATCGGGGTGAAGACGGCGAGTGTTTCAGGCGATACCCGCTTCGACCGCGTGTCGGCGATCGTGGATCAGCAGCAGGTCCTGCCGCTCGCGCTGGCCTTCCACCGCGCCATGGATGCACCGGTGCTCATCGCCGGCAGCACCTGGCCTGCCGATGAGGTGATCATCGCCGAAGCCCTGGGCCGGATGAGCACGCCGCCCCGGATGATCATCGTTCCCCATGAGCCCACCGCCAAGGCCGTGGAACAGGTGATGGCTCAGATGCCCGCACCGGCCGAGCGATGGAGCACGTTGGACAGCAGCCACCATGAAGGTGCGCAGCCCAGGTCTCCCATGGACCGTTCCGCGCCGGACAGCGACCCGCTCTATGCCCGCACCCTGGTGATGGATGCCACCGGACTTCTGGCGCGGGCCTACCAGCATGCCGACATGGCTTACGTGGGCGGCGGTTTCGGCGATGGCATCCACAGTCTGCTGGAAGCTGCGGCCTGGGGCGTGCCGGTGATCTTCGGGCCGCGCCATACCAAGTTCGCCGAGGCGCAGGGATTGATCGATGCCGACGCTGGTGTGGAGGTGCGCAATGCCGAGGACCTGGCCCGCGTGCTGACCCACTGGACCCGTGAACCCGATGTGCGCCGCTTGGCCGGCCTGTCCGCGCAGCACTACGTGGCGGACCGTGTGG